>DATKSS010000001.1:0-2532 GCA_035531515.1 Candidatus Dormiibacterota bacterium
GCCGGTCTTCTGAACTCAAATTACCAGGAGGGTCCCCTCTCAGAAAGTGTGGCGGAGAGGGAGAGATTTGAACTCTCGATGGGCCAGTGACCCATAACGGTTTTCGAGACCGTCGCCTTCAACCGGACTCGGCCACCTCTCCGGAGCGCTTTCGAGCGTGCATTCCCGCGCTCGCCGGGCTAGATGGCGGTCCCGACCGGATTCGAACCGGCGTTCTCGGCCTTGACAGGGCCGCGTGTTTGGCCAGGCTACACCACGGGACCGACAGCGGCTAAGTCTACCAACGGCCGGAGCTCAGGCCGGCGAGATCGAGCTCGACCGCGCACGCCGTTGGCCTCGATGCGCCGGCCCACCGCTCGGGACGCTGGTTCGGTGCCCATAAATGTAGAGGTGGGGAGGGTCCGCAACCCCACACCTATAATTCGTTCGGCGTGAGCGACAACGAGCGGTCAGCGGCGGGCTCTCCCGACGAGCTTCGCCGTCGCTTCCAGATCCTGGAGCGGGTGGCGATCTTCTTCACGCTGCCCGACAACGTCCTGCACGCCCTGGCGCGCCGCCTGGCCCCCGCCTCGGCGACCAAGGGCTCGGTGATCGTCCACCAGGGCGACCCGGGCGACACGATGTTCATCGTCGAGTCGGGCCGCTGCGAAGTGTTCGTCGAGGAGTCCCCGGGCCACACGATCACCATCGCCCTCATGGGGCCGGACGACTTCTTCGGCGAGATGGCGCTGATCTCGGAGGAGATGCGGACCGCCAGCGTCCGGGCCCTCGAGGACTGCAAGCTCCTCACCCTCGATCGAAAGACGATGTACGAGACGGTCCCGCCCGACTCGGACGCCCTCATCGAGCTGACCAAGCTGGTCGAGCAGCGCAAGGACACCCTTCCCAACCTGATCGCCCGGGCGCGCATGGTCGCGCCGGAGCAGGCCGCCTCCACCGTGGCCGTCTACTCGCCCAAAGGCGGCTCGGGCCGCACCACCCTCGCGGTCAACCTGGCCGCGGCGCTTGGCAAACGGTTCCCGGGGGAAGTCCTCCTGGTCGACCTGGCCCTCCCTTACAACCACGCCGCCCTGATCTCCTACCTGACCCCGACCGGCTGCCTCGCGGCCGCCAGCCAGGTGCCGCCGGCCAACTTCGAGGAGGCGGTGCTCGGCGCGATCCTTCACCACCCAGGCGGCATGATGCTGCTGCCCGGCGTGCTGCGGGCGGAGCAGGCGGACCTCATCACGGTCGACCTCGTCAACCGCGCGATGGGCATCCTGGTCAATGCCTTCCGCTACATCATCTTCGACCTCGGCGTCGCGTTCACCGACATCGTCATCAGCGTGCTGGACCACTCGCAACGCGTGCTGGTCCTGGTCACCCCCGAGCTCTCGTCGTTGAAGGACGTGGGCGAGCTGCTGAACATCTTCACCAACGTGCTCAACATCGTTCCCGGGCGCGTGATCCTCGCCCTCAACAACAAGGTCCCGAAGTCCGTCGTGAGCAAAGAGGACGTGGTCCGGACCCTGAAGCAGGAGCTGGCGGTCGAGATCGATTTCGACGGCACCAAGCCGGATGAGGCGGCGGTCAAAGGTGAGATCCTCGTCCTGACCGACCCCAAGAGCGCCATCTCTCGCGGGGCTGAGCAGCTGGCCCAGCTCATCGCTGGAACTACCGCGAGCGCCGAGGTCAAGCCCGCCAAACGAGGTTTCAAACTCGGGCGCGGATAGGTGCCAGGCCTCGTGGTAACATCGCAAACGTGATCGAACAAGCTGTCGTCTCACTCACCCCCGACGCCCAGTCTCGCCTCAGGGAGCTGCTCGCCAAGGAAGGCAACCCCCAGCTTGCGCTCCGGATCTTCGTCAGCGGCGGCGGCTGCTCCGGCATGCAGTACGGCATGGCCTTTGACGACAACCGCCGGGCCGACGACCTGGTGCTCGACCAAGACGGAGTGCAGATCGTGGTTGACGACTTCAGCGCCCCTTACATCCGCGGCTCTGAGATCGACTACGTCGACAGCCTGATGGGCGCCGGTTTCACGGTGCACAACCCGAACGCGGTGCACTCGTGCTCGTGCGGGCACTCGTTCGACACAGGCGACGACGCGGGAAACGCCCAAGCCTGCGGCTGCGGGCACTAGCCCTACACGTTTCAATCCCGACGCCTTAGGGAGTTCGTCCTTCTGACCCTGGGCGTGATCACGCCCGTGGGCATCCTCGCCATCAACGTTTCGGCTTTCGTCATGGTGCACCTCGCGCAGTTCCGGATCGGCATGGCGGCCTGCGCCCTGCTCAGCGGACTGGTGCTCAACGGCCTCACCGCCTGGTGGCTTCTGCGCCTGGCCAGCCGCAACGCCCCGCCCCTGTTTCGCGAATACCGCGTGTGGGCGATCGGCGTCGCCGTGCTCATCGTGCTGCTCACGGCGGCAGGTGGCGGATACCTCACCTACCTCGGGTTGGACAACCCCCGCCGGCTGCCAGACGCCCTGTCGGTCGTGGTGGCGAG
This sequence comes from Candidatus Dormiibacterota bacterium, assembly GCA_035531515.1. Taxonomy (GTDB): domain Bacteria; phylum Chloroflexota; class Dormibacteria; order Dormibacterales; family Dormibacteraceae; genus DATKSS01. The sequence continues at coordinate 2,488 of DATKSS010000001.1, forward strand.
CTTCATGCTCCTGCTGCCGTTCGCGGTGTCGGTCGCCGGGCGGCG
>DATKSS010000002.1:0-14496 GCA_035531515.1 Candidatus Dormiibacterota bacterium
CGGGCAGTCTCGGGCTGACGTCCAGCAGCGGACGATCCAGGTCATCAACAAGCGCGTCAACGCCCTCAACGTGAGCGAGCCCGAGATCCGCGGCGGGGGCGCCAACAACGACCGCATCACGGTCGACCTCGCGGGCGTCACAGCCGACCAGGCTCAGAAGGCGATCGGCGCGGTTTCCAAGCTCGTCTACACCAAATGGGTGCCGGACTCGAATGTGACCAACGGGCCCGAGCCCGGTTACAAGCCCGCGCTCGTCGGGCTCGAAGGTAGTGACATCACGAGTGCGACCGCCTCTATCGACCAGACCGGCGTGAGCTGGGTGGTCAACGTCAACTTCACCTCGGCCGGCGGCACGACGTTTGCCAACCTCACGCGGGACAACGTCGCCGCATGCCCGGGAGACCCCAACACGGTGGCCACCGCCAACTGCCCCCAACGCCACCTGGCGATCTGGCTCGATTTGACCCAGAAGGACATCGACAACTGGGAGAACGCCGCTTATGTCTCCGCGGTCTCCTCGACCTACAACCCGGGCTGCCTTGCCGCGCAGACGGCTTCCACGGTGTGCGGCAAGTTCCTGACCAACCCCATCACCTTGCAGGAGATCGACGGCGGGCAGGCGACGATCAGCGGCAGTTTCACGCAGGCAAGCGCCACCGACCTCGCGACCGGCATCAACTCGGGGTCGCTGCCCGTGGACCTCGTGGTGCTCGACGTGACCCAGGTCAGCTCGACGCTCGGCGCGCAGTCGGTGAAGCTCAGCCTCGCCGCGGGCCTGCTCGGGCTCTCGATCGTGGTCCTTTTCATGATCATCTACTACCGCGTGCCGGGCCTCCTCGCGAGCATCGCGCTCCTGTTCTACGCGGCCGCAGTCCTGGCCGTGTTCAAGGTCGTGCCAGTGACCCTGACGCTCGCGGGCATCACCGGTTTCATCCTGTCGGTGGGCATGGCGGTCGACGCCAACGTGCTGATCTTCGAGCGGTTCAAAGAAGAGGTGAGAGCCGGCCGGACCATCGCCGCCGCAGTCGACGCGGCGGTCAGGCGCGCCTGGCCGGCCATCCGCGACTCCAACACATCGACTTTCATAACCTGCGTGATCCTGGGCTTCGTGGGACCGTCGCAGGTGAAGGGCTTCGCGATCACCCTGGGCATCGGCGTCGTGGCCAGCCTCATCTCGTCGATCGTCGTAACCCACAACCTGCTTGCGATCGTCATGACGGCCGGCAGCTTACGGCGACCTTCGCTCCTGGGGGTGGACCGGATCCGCAATGTCTGACGTCGTGCCCGAGCAGCAAGCAACCGACATCGCAGCGGACAGAGCGACCAAGGAAAGCGCACCGGTCGAAGAGATCCGCGAGCCGCGCGTCCGAAAGCTGAACATCATCGGCCAGCGCAACATCTTTTTCGCCATCTCGCTGCTGATCATCATCCCGGGCATCCTCTCAATGGCGACCAGGGGTTTTTTGCTCGGCATCGACTTCGTTGGTGGCACCGAGTTCACCGTCACCTTCGCCCAAGAACCCTCGCTCACCCAGGTCACGAATGCCGTCGCGGCGGAGAACGACAACGGCTCGGTGATCCAGACCGGCGGGGGAGGGTACATCCTCCGCTATCCGCCTCTCACCCCCGCCCTCCAGAAGCAGGTCGAAGACGACCTCCAGGCCCGGCTCGGCACGGCGAACTTCAGCCAGGTGCTGGAGGTGGGGGGCACGATCGCCGGCGAGACCATCGAGTTCGCGCTGCTCGCGGTGGTGCTGGCCGCGGCGGCCATCCTCTTCCTGCTGGCGATCCGATTCCGAAACGTGCCCGGAGGCTGGCGTGCAGGCTTCCAGTTCGGAGGGTCCGCGCTCTTCGCTTTGCTGCACGACGTCTTCCTGCTGACAGGGCTGTTCTCGATCATCGGCAAGGTCCTGAACCTGAGGATCGGCGAGATCGACAGCCTTTTCGTGACCGCCGTGCTGACCGTGGTGGGCTTCTCAGTCCACGACACCATCGTCGTCTTCGACCGGATTCGCGAGAACCTTCGCGTCAGCCAGAGGCTCTCATTCGAGCAAGTCGTGAACTTGAGCATCATGCAGACCGCCGCACGGTCCATCATCACCAGCTTCACTGTCGTCCTGGTCCTGGCGGCGATCCTCATCGCCGGCGGCACGACGCTCAAAGGCTTCGCCCTCGCGCTGTTGATCGGGATCGTCTCGGGCACCTACAGCTCGATCTTCAACGCCTCGCCCCTGCTGGTCGTGTGGCGCAGGCTGCAACCCCTCCGCTGAGCCCGCTGCAGGCTGGTAAGGTGTCGACGGACACCGGACATGCCGACCTGGCCAATAACGTCACTGAAGGAACTGCTCGAGCCGACGCTCAACCACATGGGTTATGAGCTTTACTCGCTCGACCAGTCGGGCTCGGCCGGCCGCACGCTGCGTGTGTCGATCGACCACGCCGAGCCGATCACCATCGAGGACTGCGAGCGCGTGAGCCGCGTCGTCGGTCCTCTCATCGACCACTCCGACCTGATCAATGGTCCATACGACCTCGAGGTCTCGTCGCCTGGCGCCGAGCGTCCGCTGCGAAACCACCAGGAGTACGAGAGGTTCAGCGGTAGGCGCGTGAACATCAGGTACATGACCGGCGAGTCGGAGACGGTGGTCGAAGGTCAGCTGGTCGCGGCCGACGCGGCGGGCATTGCGGTCCAGGCCCTCGGCGCGCGAGGGCGCGCACCGGTGATCGTGCACATTGCATGGAGTGACGTTGTCGCGGGCAGGCTCGCGGTCGCAATCTGAGCCGTCCACCGAGAGCTTCGGCGAGGCGCTGACCGCGCTATGCGCCGAGGTGGGCATCCCCTTCGAGGAGATGCTGCACACGGTTGAAGGCGCGCTCGCGGCCGCCTACAGGCGTGCATTCAACCCGCCCGGCGACATCACGGTCAAACTCGACATCAAGACCGGGGCGCTGGACGTCCGCAGCCGGGTCGTGAGCCCCGACGGAACCGCGGTGGAGGGGCAGCTTCCTTCCGAAGATTTCAAGCGCATGGCAGCCCAGACGGCCAAGCACGCGGTGCTGCGTCATATTCACGACCTCGAGCGTGACAAGGTGCTGCGCGATGTCGCGGAGCACAAGGGAGAGCTGTCCTCGGGCGTGGTCGATCGCATCGAGGCCGGGACCGTCTATGTCGACCTGGGTCGCGCCGAAGGCATCATGCCACCTGAGGAGCAGATCCCCGGGGAGCTGCTGCACGTCGGTCGGCCCGTGCTGGTGGTCATCCTCGACACGCAGCGCAACACGCGCCAGGCGTCGGTCCGCGTGTCGCGCGCCGCGAGGTCCTTCGTCAACCGGTTGCTGGAGGCCGAGGTGCCGGAGATCAAAGCCGGCACGGTGGAGATCAGAGCGATCGCGAGGGAACCCGGCCTGCGAACCAAGATCGCCGTGTCGGCCACGCAAACCGGACTGGATCCTGTCGGCGCCTGCGTCGGCCCTAAAGGCGTCCGCCACCGCGCGATCCTGAGCGAGCTCTCCAACGAGCACGTCGACATCGTGCCCTGGTCCGATGACCCCGAGGCTTTCGTAGCCGCTTCGCTCGGCCCGGCCAAGGCGGACTCGGTTTCCATCGACCGGGCTACGCGCACGGCGACCGTCCTAGTCCCGCGGGCGCAGCTGTCGCTGGCGATCGGACGCGACGGCCAGAACGCGAGGCTCGCGGCCAAGCTCACCGGACTGCGGATCGACATCAAGCCGAGCGATTCAGACAGCCCGGTCGCTGACGATGGGAACTCATGAACCTGTCCGGACCTGCGTCGGATGCCGCATGGAAGGTGACAAGCGGGGGCTGATCCGCATCGTCCGCCGCGCGCAAGGCGGCGCATCGGTCGACGTCTCAGGACGAGCGAGCGGCCGCGGCGCATACCTGCATCCAGATCCTCCGTGCATCGAATCGGCCCGCAAGAAGCGCTCGCTCGACCGTGCACTTCGGACCCCGATCCAACCTGAGCTGTGGTCTGAGCTGACGGCGATCCACTAGCCGGCACCGCGGCCGAAGGCCGATGGACCTGGCACCTCCCCGCTGGCGGGGAGGGTGGCCGAAGGCCGGGTGGGGAGGACCGTCTTCGAATGCGACACAAGACCCCCAAAAGTTTCGAATTCGCCCGGAACGGCATAATCAGTAGTCCGGCATGAAAGCACACGAACTCGCGCGCGAACTCGGAATCAGCCAGAAAGAGCTGGTGAACTTCCTCCAGCAACGAAGGCTGACTCGCAACGCGGCCGCCCCATTGGCGCCCGCTGCGATCGAGGCCGCCCGGTCCGCGTTCAAGCCCCTTTCGGCCACGCCCAAGATCGAATCGAACGGCGAGCGCAAGGTCGCACTGCCACCGACCCTGTCGGTGAAAGACCTCGCGGAAAAGCTCGGTGTCAGCCCGGTCGAGGTCATCAAGAAGCTGATGGCTTCGAAGATCTTCGCCACCATCAACCAGGTGATCGACTTCGCGACGGCCGAGATCGTTGCCGACGAGTTCGGCTTCACCGTCGAGCCTGTCTTGAGCGAGGACGTGGTCGCGGTCGAGTCGGCGGAGGGCGAGGGCAACGTGGTCACCACATCGCGCGAGGAGCTGTTCTCAGTCGCGCACGAGGACCCCGCCAAGCTGAAAGAACGGCCACCCATCGTCACGGTGCTCGGCCATGTCGACCACGGCAAGACCTCCATCCTGGACGCAATCCGCAAGACTCGTGTCGCAGCGGGCGAGGCCGGCGGCATCACCCAGCGCATCGGCGCCTACAAGATCGAGACAGCGGACGGCCACCCGGTGGTCTTCATCGACACCCCCGGCCACGAGGCGTTCACCGCGATGCGCGCGCGGGGGGCGCAGGTGACCGATGTCGTCGTGCTCGTGGTTGCCGCCGACGACGGGGTCATGCCGCAGACGGTTGAGGCGATCCAGCACGCGCGTGCCGCCAAGGTTCCGATCATCGTCGCCATCAACAAGATCGACAAGGAGGGCGCCAACCCTGACCGCGTGCACCAGGAGCTGGCGACACAGGGGATCGTGACCCGCCATTACGGCGGCGAGCACGAATGCGTGCACCTGAGCGCGAAGACAGGCCAGGGCATTGACGACCTGCTCACGACCATCGTGCTGTCCACCGACATCCTCGAGCTCAAGGCCAACCCCGACCGCAATGCGATCGGCACCATCGTGGACGCCCACCTCGAGCGCGGCCGTGGCCCCGTGGCGACGGTGCTGGTCCAGGCCGGGACGTTGAGGGTTGGCGACGACTTCGTGTGCGGTCACATCTACGGTCGCGTCCGTGCGCTCGCCGACGACCGTGGCGCCAACGTCATGGAGGCTCCTCCGGCGACGCCTGTGGTCGTGTCGGGCATGAACGAGGTGCCCCAGGCGGGCGACATCTTCCAGGTGGTCGGCTCGGAAAAGGCTGCGCGCCAGATCGCGCTGACCAAGCTGACCGAGAAGCGAACCATCGAAGCGGCCAAGGACTTCGCCCCGCGCATCACCCTCGAGGAGCTTGCGCGCCGCGCCAAGGAGGGCGAGGTCAAGGAGCTCAGCCTCGTGGTCAAGGCAGACGCGCAGGGCACGCTCGAAGCCGTCCTCAGCGCGCTGCAGAAGATCGAGGACCCCGTGGTCGCGATCAAGATCGTAGGCCAGGGCATCGGCGCGGTCAGCGACTCGGACCTGCTGCTCGCGGGCGTCTCGAACGCGATCATCGTCTGCTTCAACCTGAAGCCGACCCCGTCCTCCACCGCCGCGGCCGAGCGCGCCAAGGTGGAGGTCCGCTACTACGACGTGATCTACAAGCTGACCGAAGACGTCGAGCGCGCGGCCAAGGGCCTGCGCGAGCCGACGTACCGGCAGATCCGCGAGGGCAAGGTCGAGGTCGTCACCCCGATCAAGATCCCGCGGCTCGGCATCGTCGCAGGCAGCCGTGTGCTGGAGGGAAAGGTCAGCCGTGGAGGCTGGGTCAAGCTTTTCCGGGGCAAGGAGCAGGTCTTCGAGGGCCGCATCACCTCGCTCAAGCATTTCAAGGAAGACGTCCGCGAAATGCCGGCGGGACAGGAGTGCGGCATCGGGCTCGAGAGCTACGAGACATTTTCGGCAGGCGACACCATGGAGACGTATCGACTCGAGCGGGAAGAAATTTAGGCAAAGCGTGCCTTTGCCGACAGCGGAGGTCGTCATGACCAGCTACCGCGCCGACCAGGTTGGCGAGCAGGTTCGCGAGGAGATCATGTCCATCATCAGGCGCGATCTCAAAGACCCGCGCATCGGTTTCGTGAGCATCACCGCCGTGCGCATGTCGCCAGACCTGCGCCAGGCAAGGGTGCGCGTCAGCGTGCTCGGCAACCCCGAGCAGAAGAAGGAGTCGCTCGCGGGCCTTGTCTCCGCGCGCGGCCTGATCAGGCACGAGCTCGGCCGCCGGCTGCAGAACCTCAAGTTCTCCCCCGACCTGCGCTTCGAGCTCGATCCCTCGATCGAGTACAGCGTCCACATCGCAGAGCTGCTCAAAGAGGTGCTGCCCCAGGGCGGCGCAACGGCCGAGGAGGAGTCATAGCCAAGGCAAAGAGCAAGACCCGGCACCTTTACGACGAGATCAAGGAGCTCATCGACGCGAACCAGGAGATCCTCGTCTTCGGTCACAAAGATGCCGACGGCGACACTCTCGGCTGCAGCCTCGCCTTCGCCGAAGCGCTTCGCACGGCGGGAAAAGACGTGTGGGTGCTCATCCCGCCGCCGCTGCCGCAGATGTACACGTTCCTGCCCGGCTTCGACAACATCCTGTCTGAGCCGCCGCACGGCATCGACCCGCACCTGGTCTTCTTCTTCGACTCGGGCAACCTGGAGCGCTCGGGCAGCAGCGTCAAACGCATCGCCGAGCATGCGGTGATCGTCAACGTCGACCACCACCCGTCGAACTCGCGGTTCGGCGACGTCAACGTGATCGACCCGGCGGCGTCGGCCGTCGGACAGATGGTGATCGAGATGTTGGACCATTTCGCATTCCCGATCACGTCGACCATCGCGGCCAACCTCTACGTCGCGCTGCTCACCGACACCGGGGGCTTCCGGCACGAGAACACCACCCCCCGCACGCTCGAGGATGCGGCCCGGCTCGCACGGCTTGGCGCGGATCCTGGGCACATCGCGACGCAGGTCTACAAGATGCGGCCCGAGACCACGCTCAAGCTCAGCGGCCTGGCTCTCGCCACCATGAGCGTCGAGCTCGAGGGCCGGCTGGCGTGGGCCAAGGTGACACGCCGGATGCTGCGCGAAGCGAGCGCCGTGATGGCCGAATCCGAGGGCATCATCGACACGCTCAACAGCATCGCCGGCCTCGAGGTGGCGATCCTGTTCAAGGAAGTCCAGGGCGAGCTCACCAAGATCAGCGTGCGGAGCCGGGGCGGCGTCGACGCTGCCGCGCTGTGCGCTTCGTTCGGCGGGGGCGGCCACGTGCGGGCTGCGGGCGCCGAGATCGACAAGCCGATCGACGAGGCGGTGAGATACGTCCTGGCGGCCGCCAAGGAGGCCATCCTTGCCGCGCCGCCAGAAAGCTGATTCGCCGCCCTTTCCGACCGGAGTCCTCAACGTCGACAAGGCGGCCGGGGAAAGCTCGTTTGCCGTCGTCAGCCGGCTCCGACGCCTGACGGGCGCTCACCGCGTCGGACACGCCGGCACGCTGGACCCGCTGGCGACCGGCGTGCTGCCCATCCTTTTCGAGTCGGCGACCAGGCTCGCCGAGTTCGCGCTCCGGCTGTCGAAGACATATGTCGCAGACATTCACCTCGGCTTCGTCACGGCCACCGACGATGCCGAAGCCGAGCGGCAGGCGGGAGCCGACCCGAGCGGGCTCACTCGTGAACAGCTGGAGGCCGGCCTGGCCGCCTTCACGGGTCGCATCCTCCAGGAACCGCCGGCGTTCTCCGCCGTCAAGGTCGAGGGCCGGCGCGCCTACAAGCTGGCGCGCAGCGGCGAGCCAACCCGGCCGGTGGCGCGAGAGGTCGTGGTCTACGAGGCGCTCCTGCTCGACTTTCAGCCCGGTCCACAAGCCGTGGCCACGGTCGAGATCCGCTGCGGCAGCGGGACTTACCTGCGCTCGATTGCGCGAGACCTCGGCGCACGATTGGGCGTCGGGGGCTATCTCGGTCGCCTGGTGCGCACCGCGTACGGGCCGCTGGCCATCGCATCGGCCTTGCAGTCGGACGAGATCGCCAGCGCAGATATCGTGCGTGACCGGCTGCTCCCGGCCGAAGTCATACTGCCGGACATGGAGCGGGTGGGGCTCACCGTGGAGCAGACCGCGATGGTCCGGCAGGGGCGCGCCGTGCGCGTTCTACCCGAACCGGGACCCGGTCAGGTGCGCGCCCACGACGGCGGTGGGCGCTTGATCGCGATCGGCCACACCGACCCGCTGCGCCGCACTTTCGTGCCCGAGAAGGTTCTCAACTGAGTTGAGGGTCCACCTCGGGTTGCCATCGAGCCCGATCGGCGCGGTGGCCCTCACGGTCGGCAGCTTCGATGGAGTCCACCTCGGCCATCTCGACGTCATCCGGCACACTGTCCGGTCGGCTCTGGCGGCCGGCGCAGAACCGGCCCTCATCACGTTCGAGCCGCACCCGCGCTGCGTGCTCGACCCGGCCAACTGCCCGCAGTCGATCACCACGCTGCACGAGAAGCTGGAGCTGATCGAGGCCGCCGGGATGGCGCACGCCATCGTCCTTCGGTTCGACCGCGAGCTCGCCTCGTGGACGCCGCGGGAGTTCGTCGGGCGCCTTGGCGCGGCCATGGACATCCGGCGCTGGGTCATCGGCTTCGACTTCGCCTTCGGGCGAGGGCGCACCGGCAGCGCCGAGTGGCTCCGCGCCAATGGACACGATGTCGAGGTCATCCCGCCGTTCCTGGTCGAAGGTCACGAGCTGCACAGCTCCGAGGTCCGGCGGCTGGTCACGACCGGCGAGGTCGAGGCTGCCAACCGCCTGCTCGGCCGCGAATATGCCATGGCCGGACCGGTGGAGGCCGGGGAGCGCGTCGGACGTCGGCTGGGCTTTCCCACCGCGAACATCGGGATCGAGCCCAACAAGCTCGTGCCGGCGCTGGGCGCGTACGCCGGACGGGCATCTGCACCCGACGGCGAGTTCATGGCGGCGCTGTCCGTCGGGTACCGGCCGACGTTCGGCGGCACGCAGCTCCGTGTGGAGGCATTCCTGCTCGACTTCGAAGGCGACATCTACCAGCAGCACCTGGAGCTTCGCTTCCTCCGCTACCTGCACGCCGACATCAAGTTCCCGAGTCCCGCCGAGCTGGTCGTGCAGCTGAAAAAGGACGTCGACGACACCAGGAGGATCGCGGCGAGGTGAAGGTGGTCGTGATCGGGGGCGGAATCGCCGGCTACTGCGCTGCGCTCGCGGCCCGGCGCGACGGGGCGGAGGTCACCCTGGTCGCCCGGGCTCCCGGCGCGACCGCCCTTTATGCGGGCGGAATGGAGATCGTCGACGACCTCGATTCGATCCTGGCGTCTCAGCCCCATCACCCGATCACGCGCCTTGGGCTCGATGCCGTCCGTCTCGCGACCGAGCTCGACGGGGCGATCCAGACGCTGCGACTGGCGCTCGAGAAAGAGGGTCTGAAGTTCGTAGGCGGCTGGCGCACGCGCGGCCTGTACGCGGACATCCACGGGCTCGCCCGCCCCGCCAACCTGGTGCCGGCGACCGTCGCCCCCGGCGAGCTTCGCGCGCTCAGCGGGCACCGGGTGGCGGTCATCGGGGTCTCTCAGGTGGGCGACTACGACGCCGCCTCCACCGCCCAGGCCTTGAAGGAGCTGCACGGGATCGACGCGTTCGCCGAGGAGGTGAGCATCGCCGATCTTCCGGTCGGCGCAGCGCTCACCGATCTCTACGGCCGCCGCGCGCCTTCGGCGACCAGGCCGAAGGCGGCCTCGATCGCCTACCCGCCGGGATTCACCAACCTTCCCGACCACGGTTTCGAGCTGCTCGCCTCCCCGCCGTCGCCGCACGGATGGCGCCTTCAGCAGGCGATCGCGCTCGGTACCGTGAAGGCGGAGGTGACCGGCTTCGAGACCGCCGGGGGTCGCATCGTGGCGGCGCGAGCGGGAGATCGCACTTTCCGCGCCGATACCTTTGTCCTCGCCACCGGGCGGCACATCGGAGGCGGCCTGCGGGGCGGCCGGCAAACGGTCGAACCCCTGCTCGACCTGGGGGTCTTTCACGAGGGCCGGCCGGTGCGCACCCTGGGCACGCGCTTCCAGCACATGCAGTATCTCGACCCTGGAGAAGAGCTGCGAACGGGGGTGGCCACCGACAAGGGGCTGCACCCGCTCGACGAGGAGGGCGTCGCACCTTTTTCGAACCTCTTCGCCGCCGGCGCCGTGCTCGGTGGCTACGACTACAGCGGCCCCTGCGGCTTCGGCGTGCCGATCCTCACCGGTTGGCTGGCCGGCCGGTTCGCAGCGAGGAAACCTTGAGGGCGGAGCTCGAGGCGATCGTCGGGCGGCCTGCGGTCGACGAGCGCGAGGTCCGCGACCTCTGGCCGCTCGCGATCATGGACCGGCGGGCGGGCAACTCCCCGCCTCGGGTGATCGTGGTGCGCCCGTCCGGGCGTGAGCAGGTGGTGGCGGTCCTGCGGTGGGTGGCCGCCCACGACGTCAGGGTCACACCGCTGGGCGGCGGGAGCGGTGTTTGCGGCGCGTTGTCTCCCGACCACGGCGAGATCGTCCTCGACATGGGCGCTTTCGACCGAATTCTCGAGGTCGACGAGGTCAACCTGACCTGCAGGTGCGAGGCGGGGGTGAACGGCCTGGTGCTGGAGCAGCACCTGAACGGCCTGGGCCTGACGCTGGGCCACTACCCGAGCTCCCTGCCCGGAACCACGGTCGGCGGCTTGATCTCCACGCGGTCGTCCGGGCAGGAGTCGAGCCGCTACGGGAGCATCGAGGACATGGTGGTCAGCCTGGCCGCCGTCCTCCCCGACGGGACGTTCGCGGCGCCGCGGCCGGGCCCGCGCTCCGCAGTCGGCCCCGCCCTGCACGAGCTGTGGATCGGGGCCGAGGGTGCCCTGGGGGTCGTGATCGGGGCGGTGCTTCGCGTTCACCGCCTGCCGCCGGCGACCGTGGGCGCCGGCTATGCGTTTGCAGGCCTCGAGGCCGGCCTCACCTGTATGCGCGAGGTCATGCAGTCCGGGATCCGGCCGCTCGTCATGCGGCTGTACGACGCGGAGGACAGCGCCTTCAACGGTTTCGACCTGCCGGCGGGCGGTTGCGCGCTGGTCGTCGCCACCGCCGGCCTGGCGGAGGTCGCGCAATCGGAGGCCGCCGCGATCAGGGTGATCGCCGGCTCGGCCGCCCACCTCGGCCCTGGACCGTGGGAGCGCTGGCAGCGCCACCGTTTCGACCTGTCGGCCGAGCGGCTCAAGACGTTCCTGGAACCGGCCAACTCATATCTCGACACGGTCGAGCTCGCGGCGCCCTGGACGGTGCTTCCCGAGCTCCACTCGAGGGTCAAGGCCGCAATAGGCGTCGGCGGGCTGGCGTTATGCCACTTCAGTCATGCCTACGAGCAGGGGTGCTGTGCCTATTTCTCATTCGCGGGCTCTGCCGGCAGCGAGCAGGATGCCCGCGCCAGCTACGGGCGGGCCTGGGAGGGTGCGATGAGCGCGGCACTCGAGCTTGGTGCGACGATCAGCCACCACCACGGTGTGGGCCAGGTGCGGGCGCGCTGGGTCGCCGATGAGATGGGAGGATGGATGAAGGTGTGGCGAGCGGTGAAAGAGGGGCTCGACCCGAACGGGATCATGAACCCGAGGGCCATGGGAGGCTCGAGATAGGCGGCCAGGCCGGTGCTCCGGTGCTCTTCATCGTCAACCCCGCATCGGGGGCAGGGAAGGCGGCGCGCGACTGGGCGGCCGTCGAGGGGTGGCTGCCTTCTGCCGGCATCCCGTTCGAGTCCGCCCTCACCACGCGAGCGCTCGAGGCGACCGAGATCGCGGAGAGGGCCGTGCGGCAGTCGAGGCCGGTGGTGGTCGCGGTCGGCGGTGACGGCACGCTGAACGAGGTCGTCAACGGCTTCTTCCACAACGGCGCCCCGATCCCCACGACGAGCAAGCTCGCGATGGTCCCGCTGGGCACCGGCGGAGATTTCCGCCGGACGCTCCGCATACCTCTCGACGTCAAGGCCGCTCTGCAGGTGATCAGCGGTGGGCTCGTCCGGCGCCTGGATGCGGGCTGCGTGACCTACCAGGCCGAGGACGGCTCGACGCGAGTGCGGCATTTCATCAACATCGCGGATGCCGGCTACGGGGGCGAGGTCGTCCACCGCGTCAACCACGGCAAGAAGCGGCTGGGTAGCGCCACCTTCACCTTCGCCGCGCTGATGGCCCTCCTCGCCTACAGGAACAAGCCGATGACGGTGGTCATCGACGGCAACACTCACGAGCTGGCCAAAGCGCAGCAGGTGGTGATCGCCAACTGCCAGTACTTCGGCGGGGGCATGAAGATGGCTCCCACCGCCTCGCCGACCGACGGTGTTTTCGACGTCATCCTGGTCGCCAACGCAGGCAAGATCGAGACGATTCGCGGCATGAGCGACATCCGAAGCGGCAAGCACCTCGACCAGCACAACCCGAAGATCGAGCTGCTTTATGGCAAGCGCATATCGGTCACCTCGCCCGAGAAGGTTCGCATCGACCTGGACGGCGAGCAGCCGGGCTTCCTGCCTGCGCTTTTCGAGATCCAGCCTGGAGCGATCGAGTTCATAACGCCGCGATAATCAAGCGATGACCAAAGGCGTCATCGCGACTCCTCATCACCTCGCGAGCGAGGCCGGAGCGAGCGTGCTGCGCGACGGCGGCAACGCCATCGACGCCGTGATCGCGGCCGACGCCGTGCTGTGCGTCGTCTACCCGAGCATGACGTCGGTCGCGGGCGACCTGATGGCGATCGTGTGGCCGGCCGGTGCCGGAGCGCCCGTCGGTCTGATCGGCGCCGGACGGTCGGGCGAGCTCGCGACCATCGAGGCCGTCCGGTCTCGAGGTCACGCGCAGATGCCGGTGCGCGGAGTGCTCACGGTGACGGTGCCGGGCACGGTCGAGGCGTGGGGGAGGCTGCTCGAGCGCTTCGGCACGTTCGGACTCGGCGCGGTCCTCGAGCCCGCAGCGGCGCTGGCGCGCGACGGATACGTCATCACGGCCCACCTCTCCCGCTTCCTGATGGACGCTGCCGACCTCCTGGGGCGTGAGCCGGCAGCCCAGGCGCTGTATCCGCCGATGGAGGCGGGGATGCTCCTGCGCAACCCCGACCTCGCGTCCGTGCTGCAATCCATCGGCCGGGGCGGGATCGGTGGCTTCTACCGAGGCGAGATCGCGGCCGAGATCGCCGCGGCGATCAAGCGGCGAGAAGGGCTCGTCACCGCTCAAGATCTCGCCGCTCATCGCTCCGAATGGGTGGACCCGGTTAAGGTGGCGTATCGAGACCTCGTGGTCTATGAGCTCCCGCCGCCGACCCAGGGGCTGGCCGCGGCAGCCATGCTGGCGCGGTTGAACACCGTGCCACCACGAAGTCTGCGCCCGGGCATCGACTTCATCGAGCCGTTCAAGCGGGCACGCGACGTGGCTTACGGGCTGCGCGATCGATACATCACCGACCCGGATTTCGCGAAGGCACCGCCGGCCCCCTTTCTAGACCCTACCCATGTCGCCCGAGAGAAGACCACGTCTTTGGAGGGCGGCGACACCGTGTACATGTGCGCCGCCGACGAGCACGGCAACGTCGTCTCGCTCATCCAGAGCGTCGCGTTTGATTTCGGCTCCGGGATCGTCGCGGAGGGCACCGGCATGCTGTTGCAGAATCGGGGCAGCTACTTCAGCCTCGACCCGAAGCACGTCAACCGGCTCGAGCCCAGGAAACGCACGATGCACACGTTGATCCCGGCCATGGCTTCGAAGGACGGCCGGCCCTGGGCTGCCTTCGGCTCGATGGGCGGTGACGGCCAGCCTCAGCTGCAGGCGCAGGTCCTGGTCAACCTCGTGGACCATGGTCTCGAGCCAGCCGAGGCGGTGGCGCGGCCCAGGATCCGGATCCTCGCCGACGGGGTGACGGTGTCGGTGGAGGCGGACTATCCCGGCGCGGGCGGGTTGTCGCATTCGAAATGGAAGGTGGAGCTGATGCCGCCCAAACATCACCTTTTCGGACACGCACACTCGATCGTGATCGACGGACCGAATCAATGGCGCGCCGGGGCCGACCCGCGCTCCGACGGGAGCGTGGAGTTCGCGCCCTGACGGCCGATGCCACGCCGCACGTATACTTCGAGGTCGAGTTTTGGCAGTAGAGACTGAAGTCAAGGGCAAGCTCATCGCGGAGCACAAACGCGCCGACAAGGACACGGGTTCGCCCGAGGTCCAGATCGCGCTTTTCACCGCGCGCATCAGGGAGCTCACCGAGCACCTGAAGACGCATGCCAAGGACCATCACTCGCGCCGCGGC
>DATKSS010000003.1:0-23293 GCA_035531515.1 Candidatus Dormiibacterota bacterium
CTCTAGCGACCGATACCCGAGGGCTCGGCGAGCCACCGTGATCGCCCTCCTATTTGGTCTTGCTCCGGGCGGGGTTTACCTGGCCGGCCGGTCACCCGGCCGCCGGTGGGCTCTTACCCCACCTTTTCACCCTTACCCGACTGCAGCTCTCCGGAGATCGTTGCAGCCGGGCGGTTATTTTCTGTGGCACTTTCCTTCGGGTCGCCCCGACTGGGAGTTACCCAGCGCCCTGCTCTGTGGAGCCCGGACTTTCCTCCAACCGCTTTACTAGGTCGGCGGTCACCCGTCCGCCTCGGCCCGGACTGATTCTACCCACGAGACGTCTGCTTCTTAGCCGGACCGGTGAACCGGCGCTGCCACGACGCCGCGACCAGGGCTTCCCTCCTCAATCCGTGCCGCTTCTCGGCGATGTCGAGCTCCCGGGGCAGCGTGGTCGGCACGAAGGCAGGATCGTCGGTGTTGACGGTCAGTGGAATCCCGGCGGCCGCGAGCCTGCGGTAGTCGGGACGGAGGCCGACATGCGCATTGCTCGATGGGCACACGCACAGGCAGATCGAGCGCGCCGCCAACAGGGCCATCAGCTCGGGATCGCCCGCCGCCGAAACACCGTGCGCCACCCGAGCCGCACCCAGGACCTCGACCGCCTCTCGCACCACGCCAGGGCCACCCACCTGGCCGGCGTGGGGCATGAACCCAAGACCGGCGCCTCGTGCGCGCTCGATCAGGGGGGCGATCCGCACCGCCGAGATGGACTCGTCGCCGACCAGTCCGATCCCCACCACCCCCTCGGTCGCGAGAGCGATCTCCAGCGCTCGCTCGCTGTCCGCAGGAGGCGCCCCGCGAACCATCTCCACCAGCCAGGCGATCTGTACGCCGTGCTCCTCTTCGGCACGGCGCCTGCCGGAGGTCACGCCGTCGATCCAACCGTCGCCGGGATGCAGCCCCGGGTTGAAGCTGATCTCGGCGTAAGCGATGCCCTGCTCCGACATCGACCGGGCATGCTCGAGGATGACCCCCTCGAAGTCCTCCCTAGTCGTCATCGCCCGGCAGACCACGCCGTAGATGGAAAGAAACTCAGGGAGGGTCGAGTACTCGTATGGGGGCGGCGCAGGCAGGCCGTGTGCCGAGGCCAGGGCGATCGCCGTCTTGCGCCGCACCGTCCCCTCGAGGTGAACATGCAGCTCCGCCAGTCGATCGGTCATGCCCCTACCCCGCCGACTTGGCCTTCTTGTCGTGCTCGTCGATCGCCATGTTGGCCAGTGCGTCGGCGCCTTTGTTCTTCTCACGCTCGACGTGCTTGACGTCGACCTCGCCAAAGGAGCGCATCAGCTCGGTCGCCTTCCGGCAAAGGACCTGCAGCTCCGGCTTTTTGATCTTGTAACGTCCCGACACCTGCTCGACCACGAGCTTGGAGTCGAGATACAGCTCGAGGCGGTCTGGCTTCCATTCGGCGACGGCTTTGAGGCCTTCGATCAGCGCGTGGTACTCCGCCTCGTTGTTGGTGGTCACGCCCAGCCAGCGGTGCAGCCCGCGGAGTCGGATGCCACGGTCGTCCTCGATCACCACTCCCAGGCCGGCCGGTCCCGGGTTGCCACGCGACGCGCCGTCGGTGAAGACGCGAAGCGTCTTGCTCAGCTCAGCACCAGGATGCGGCCGCAGTGCTCGCAGTGGACGATGTCGTCGGAGCCCTTGCGAAGCAGCTGCATGCCTGACGACGTGACGGTCACCCGGCAGGCCTGGCACTGGTTGCCGACCACCGCCGCGATAGGGGGATGCATGCGCATGCGCGTGTAGGCCGCCTGGGCCACGGGCGGCACCTGTGACCAGGTGTCGTCTCGCTCGCCCTCGACCTCGGCGAGCTCCGCGCGCCACGCAGCGAGCTCCTCCTTCAGGTCCGGCTCCTCGGACGCAGATCTCTTTCGGGCTTCGGCCAGGTGCACCGTCGCGACGCGCACCGCCTCGTCCGCGGAGTCCGCGTCTTCCATGAGGTGGAGCTCGGCGTCCTCCTCCTCGGCGAAGCGGGCCTTCATGTGCGAAACCTCTTCCGACATCTGCATCAGCTCGGTAGGGTTGCGGATGCGGCCGCTCATCAGCTCCTTCTCGCGAGACCGGAGCTTGGTGCGGTGTGCCTCGCGCTCGCGGTCGGAGTCGCGCAGCCTGGAAGCCATGACCTCCTGGGCGGCAAGCGCCTGCGCCAACGCCTCCTCGAGCTCGACCACCTCCGGGTCGGAGGCCAGGCGGGACTCGACGCGCTCGATGTCGTCACGCAGCACCCGCTCGCGTTCGACCAGCCGGTGATGCGCGAACAGCAGCTGCGCCGGCTTCATTGGCTCTGCAGTTCCCGGCTCATTCGAGGATGACCAGCACCTGGCCCTCCTTGACCACGTCGGCTTCCTTGACCCGGATCTCCTTCACCGTTCCGGCGCGTGGCGCGGTGACCGAGATCTCCATCTTCATCGACTCCAGGATCAGCAGCACATCTTCTTCGGCGACGCTCGCCCCGGTCTCGGTCGTGATCTTCCAGACCGTGCCCACCAGCTCCGCTTTGACCTCGGTCATCGAGCGCTCCTCGACGGCGCCGGTCGAGGCAGAGGGTCGAGACCAAGCAGGCCGCGGGCCTCCGCCGCGGTTGCGACCGGCCGGCCCAGGTCGCGCGCCAGGCGCGCCGCCTTCTCGACCAGGTCGCCGTTGCTCTTCGCCATCTTCCCGTCCTCCACGTAAAAGTTGTCCTCCAATCCGACGCGGACGTTGCCGCCCATCGTGAGCGCGGCCGCCAGGAGCGGCCACTGGTTCAAACCGATGCCGATCACCTGCCAGTGAGATTGCGGCGGAAGCGAGTCCACCTGGTTGACGAGCTGGCGGGTGGTGCCTGGAATGCCGCCGAGCACCCCCATGATGAGGCTGAACTGGTACGGCGGTTTCAAAACCCCCAGGTCGATCAGGGGTCGCGTGTTGGCGATGTGTCCTGCGTCGAAGCACTCCATCTCGGGCCGCACTCCCGCCGCGTTCATGGCTTCGAGGAAGAACCGGATGTCCTTGAACGGGTTGGCGAACACGTGGTCGTGATAGAAAGCCTTCTTCTTCTCCGAGTAGATCGCGTAGTTCATCGACCCCATGTTCAGCGCCGCCATCTCGGGGTGGAGCTCGCTGATGTGCGCCACCCGCTCCTCCGGCGCGACTCCGACCGCGCCTGTCGACAGATTGATGATGACGTCGGTGCGGGCGCGCACCTCGGAGAAGATCTCGGCGAACGTCTCCACGGTCCAGTCGGGGCCGCCCCCCGGCGTGCGCGCGTGGATGTGGACTATCGCCGCCCCGGCGTCCGCCGCCCGCTTGGCCTCCTCGCCGATCTCTTTCGGCGTGTAGGGGATGGCCGGGCACTGGTCGCGCGTCGCAAGGACGCCCGTCAGCGCCGCGGTCACGATGACCTTCATGTACGGGGGGCCCCCGCGAAATTGCGGCGAAGCGTCCGATTTCGGGGGGTTGTCATACGGGGATGTTCCCGTGCTTGCGCCAGGGGCGCTCGATCTTCTTGTCCCGGGCCTGCTCCATGCCGCTCACGATGACCCGACGGGTCTCGGCGGGGTCGATCACGTCGTCGATCATCGCCCAACCGGCGGCGAGGTATGGGTTGATCTGGGCGCGGATGGCCGAGATCATCTGCGCCCTGGTCTCGTCCGGGTTGTCCGAAGATTCGATCTGCTTGTTGAAGATGATGTTGACCGCGCCCTCAGGGCCCATGACGGAGATCTCCGACAGCGGCCAGGCGACGATGGTGTCGGGCTCGTAACCCTTGCCGCACATCACGTAGTAACCCGCGCCGTAGGCCTTGCGCATGATGACCGTAACCTTCGGCACCGTCGCCTCGGAGGTCGCGTACAGCATTTTTGCGCCGTGCCGGATGATGCCCTGCTTCTCCACCTGCGACCCGACCAGGAAGCCGGGCACGTCCATGAGGTAAACGAGCGGGACGTTGAACGCGTCGCACATGCGGATGAAGCGCGCCGCCTTGTCCGCGGCGTCCGAATCGAGGATGCCGCCCTTCTGCATCGGCTGGTTCGCCACGACCCCGACCGAGTGCCCGGCCGCGCGGGCAAACCCGACCACGATGTTCTTGGCCCAGGACGGCTTGATCTCCAGCCACGAGGAATGGTCGAAAACCGCTTTGATCACCTTGCGCACGTCGTAGGCGGCGCGAGGGTTGGCGGGGACGATCTTGTCCAGCCCCTCGACTAGGCGGTCGGGCGGGTCCCCGGTGTCGCGGAATGGCGGCGCCTCGGTGTTGCTCGAAGGCAGGTAGGAGAGGAACCGCTTCACCGTCGCGATGCACTCGACGTCGTCCGCGACCTCGTTGTCCCCCACCCCCGACTCATAGCAGTGCACCTGCGAACCGCCCATGTCGTGGTCGGTCACTTCCTCGCCGGTCGCGGCCTTGACGAGGCGGGCGCCTCCCAAAGACATCGACGACGTCCCTTTGACCATCGGCACGAAGTCGGCCAGGCCGGGGATGTATGCGGTGCCCGCCGAGCACGGACCGAGCATCGCCGCCACCTGCGGGATGACGCCCGACATCACGACCTGGTCGTAGAAGAGGAAGCCCGTCCCCGCGAACGTCGAGCCGGCGGCCTCCTGGATCCGCGCACCCGCCGAGTCGAGGAGCCACACGAGCGGCTTGCGATAGCGCAGCGCGAGCTCGCGGACGCGCGCGGCCTTGAACTGCTCCCCGACCGCGCCCATCGAACCGGCCATGACCGTGAAGTCGTAAGCGATGACCCAGACCTCGCGGCCTTCGACCTGTCCGTGACCGGTGACCACGCCGTCCGCGGGAGTGCCCTCCGGGTCGGCTTCCCCTCCCCGCACCGGCTGCTGGTGAGCGAGGAGGCCCAGCTCGACGAACGAGCCCTGATCGAAGAGCAGGTCGATGCGCTCGCGCACGGTGAGCTTGCCGCGCTGGTGCTGCTTGGCGATGCGCTCCTCGCCCCCCATGCCGAGGTTCTTCTTTCGCTTCGCATGAAGCTCGGCGACCCGCTCCCCGTACTCGTCAGGCATCGGGCGCAATGTTAGGGATGCCGCCGAACAGGAGGTCGTCGCGCTTCCCCCAGCGGTCAAGGAACCGGTAGAAGTTGCGCTTGGACAGCCTCTCGCGCTCTGTTGGCTCGGTCCATTCCCACAGGCGGTGCTCGTGCTTGACGACTGGGAGATCAGGCACCACCACCGCCCGTCCCCCGCGGTCGCGCAGTCGAAAGCTGAACTCGATGTCGGCGATGCGGTAGAAGCGGAACTTCGGGTCGAAACCGCCGATCGCGAGGGCGTCGGAGCGCCGGAACGCCATGCAGTAGCCCTCGACTGCGTCGACCTCGGGTCCCGCGCTCTCCTCGAACTCCTTGATCGTGCCCTTGCCCCGCACACCGAACGGGCCGGCCACCGCCACGGACGGGTCGGCCAGGGCAGCGATGAGCGGAGAGACGGCGTCACCTTTGAGCTCGACACCGGGGTCGAAGAGCACCACGACCTCGCCCGCTGCAGCCTCGATGCCTGCGTTCACGGCGGCCGCAAAGCCGAGGGTCGGAAACAGCGGGATGAATCGGAAGCGCTCGGCGGCCCGGCCTTCCAACCACGAGGCGATGCGCACATCGTCGGAGTTGTCGACGATCAACGCCTCGAAGTCCGCTTTGCAGTGCGAGAAGACCGAAAGCAGCCAGCGCTCCGCATCCGGCTTCCAGCCGTGCACGACGGTGAGCAGCGTGACTACCCGCGCCGGTGCCTGGTGCTCGTTGGCCGGCGCTTTGATCGCCAGCAGCTCGCTGTCATGGGGGCTGTCGACCACATCCCATCCGCCGGCATGCAGCTGCTCGCGGATCGCGTCGGCGGCTTCGAATTCCTTCGACTGCCGGCGCTGGATGCGCTCGGCCAGGAGCCTCTCGGCCTCGGTACGGTCCGTTAGCCCTTCTTGGCTTTGACCGCAGCCGTGAGCGCGGGGACGATTTTGAGCGCGTCGCCCACGACACCGAGGTCGGCCATCTTCATGATCGGGGCCTCGGCGTCTTTGTTGATGGCGATGATCACCTTCGACGCTTTCATGCCGACCGTGTGCTGCATGGCACCGGAGATGCCGATGGCGATGTAGACGCCAGGGCGGACCGATTTGCCGGTTTGGCCGACCTGCATCGAATAAGGCACCCAGCCCGCGTCCACCACCGCGCGGCTGGCGCCCACCGCACCGCCCAGCGCACCCGCCAGGTCCTCCAGCAGCGGGAAGTTCTGGGGACCCCCGAGGCCCCGGCCGCCGCTGATCACGACCCTGGCGTCCTCGAGCTTCACCTTCTCGGTGGCCTCGACCACGCGCTCGGTGATGCGAGCGCGCTTGGAGTCGTCCGCGACCGCGACCTCGAGCTGCTTGACGTCCGCCGTGCCGCCGGATTCGGATGGCTCGAACGACTTCGGCCGGACCAGGACGATGGCCGGCTTGCTGTTGGCTTTCATCGACGCGACCCGGGCGCCGCCGAAATACGGCACCTTGGCGACGAATCCGCCGTCCTTGGCGACCAGGTCCCCGGCGTTGGAGATCAGCCCGGTGCCGAGTCGAGCGGCGAGCCGCCCCGCCACCTCGCGCGAGTCGGTCGTGAAGCCAAATAGGATCAGGTCGGGCGAGCCCTGCTCGTTCAGCGCCGCCAGGGCGTCGGTCGCCGGCTCGGCGACGAAGTCGTCGAAGGCGCTGTCCTCGTTGACGTGCACGACCTTGGCACCGTGCTTGCCGAGAGTGACTGCGGCCCCCTTGGCACCGGCGCCCAGTGCGATCGCCTCGACGTCGCCCAGCTCTCGAGCCCTGGCCATGAGCTCGAGGGACGTGGGGGTGAGCTTGCCCTGGTTCATCTCGGCGTATACCCAGATCTTCGCCAACTAGACCACCTTCGCCTCGGCGAGGACCTGCATGATCCGGTCGACGGCAGTGCCGTCGTCCTCGATCACGACACCGGCTTTTCGGGTCTCGGCCTCGGCGATGCCCTCGATCGTCTCCACCGACTCGTCACGCTCGAGGCCGAGATCGCCCATTCCGACCTGCTTGATCTCCTTCGAGCGCGCGGCCATGATGCCCTTGAGCGACGCGTAACGAGGTTCGGCGATGGCGGCGGTGACGGTGATCAGCACGGGGGTCGATGCCTCCACCACCTGGTAGCCATCCCCGGTCTGCCGATGGACCCTCACCGTCGAACCGTCGATCTCGACCTTCTTGGCGACGGTGAGCTGCGGCATGCCCAGGAGCTCCGCGAGCATTGGCGGCACCATGCCGGTGCTGCCGTCATACGACTCGGTGCCGCAGATGACGAGGTCGGGCTCTTCGCCCTTGATCGCCGCCGCCAGCGCCCGCGCGGTAAGCAGCGCGTCCGCTCCGGCGAGCTGCGGGTCGGTGATGAGGATGCCGCGGTCCGCGCCCATCGAGAGACCCTTGCGAATCGCGTCTTTGGCCCGCTCGGGCCCCATGGACACAAGCACGACCTCGCCGCCGTGAGCCTCTTTCAGCTGCAGGCCTTCTTCGACCCCACATTCATCGCCCGGGTCGAGAACCACCTCCTTGTCACGGGAGATGGTGTTGTCCGAGTCCAACGCAAGGTTCGAGTTGGGGTCCGGTACCTGTTTGACGGTCACGACGATTTTCAAGGCGCCAATCCATTATCGCTGCGACGCGAGCTCGGCATTGAACCGCGCCACGTCGGCCGGGGTGTTGAGGCTCTGGAACTGCGCCGCTTCCAGGCCCTCCAGCCACGTCACATCCAGCCTTTCGGCGACGTCCGCCGCCGTGAGCAGGCCCGCGTCGAGAGCCGCAGCGATGGCAGGAAGAGCGGTCCGCCGGTAGGCGGCGCACACCGGTTCCACCCGGCCGTCGAGCCTGGGGATCGCGGCATCGCAGCCGCGGGCTGCCGCCACCGCAGCCTGCGCGAGATCGACCGTCACAAATGGCATGTCGCACGCGACGGCGAACATGATTTCCTCGCGCGCGGCGGAAAGACCGGCCTCGATTCCGGCCAGCGGTCCGGCGGCGCGCTTGCGGTCGAACACGATGCGGTACGGCACCGGCTGCTCGAGCTGCTCGGGCTCGGCAAAAGACACCATGACGTCCGTGAACGCGGGAGCCAACCGGCTCGCCACGTAGCGAAGAAGGTACGTGTCCCCCACCTCGAGCCAGGCCTTGGGACGGCCCATTCGGCGGCTGTCGCCGCCGGCCAGCATGAGAAGCGAGGCTTGCATGATCGACAATGATCGCGCCATGCGAGCGATCGATTTTCACGTCCACCTCCCGACGCCCGAGTGGCTGGACGGCTCGATGAAGGGGTACGTGGAGGCTGCGGAGGCCTATTTTCGATCCAAGGTCGCCCGGCGCACCCTGGAGGAGCTGGCCGGGGAGTACGAGGCGATGGACGTGGTCGCGGTCCTGCTCGCTTGGGACGCCGAGACCGCGACGGCCCGGCCCAGGGTGCCCAACGAGCTCGTCGCCCAGGCCTGCCTCGACCACCCCACGGCCTTCGTCGGCTTCGGCAGCGTCGACCCCCTCAAGGGCGAGCGGGCGGTCGAGGAGCTCGAGAGGATCGCGGAGCTCGGCCTGAAGGGGGTCAAGTTGCACCCGTCGCTGCAAGCGTTTGCGCCCGATGACGAGCGCTACTGGCCGCTTTACGAGCGGTGCCAGGACCTGGGCCTCGTCATCCTCTTCCACACCGGGACAAGCGGAATCGGCGCCGGCCAGCCGGGCGGCCAGGGCATCCGGTTGGACTACGCGCGGCCGATCCGCCTCGACGCGCCGGCAGCCTCGTTCCCGGATCTGCAGATCATCGCGGCGCATTTCGGCTATCCGTGGCACATGGAACTGCTGGCGATGGCGCTGCACAAGACCAACCTCCACATCGACATCTCGGGCTGGGCGCCCCGCTACATTCCTGCCGAGGTGATGCGCGACCTGAAGGGCCGGCTGCAGAACCAGTTCGTCTTCGGCAGCGATTACCCGTTCATCTCACCCCAGCGGTGCCTGGAAGAACTGGCCACTCTCGAAATTCCCGAGCTGGTGCTTCATAAGCTGCTGGTGGGAAACGGTAAGAAGCTGCTCGGCCTGTCGTAACCGGGTACCAATCGCGAGGCCGCGTGCGCACGCAGCGTGACCGTCCTGGACAGCAGAGGCAAGGGCAAACGTACACTCTCGCTCGCGACGACCGTCACGGTGAGGCCGCTCACCGACACCTGGTCCAGGGTGGCCCCGGGCTCATCGGCGTCGAGCTCTTCTAGTGCGGTGTTTTGAGCCGCGCCAGGGTCTAAAGCCAGCTCACCATGTGAGCGCAAAGTGGCTACATCGAGCTGCTCCGATGCCGCCTCTGCGGCCAGGGTCGCCGCCGCCTGCAGCCCGGCTGCCCTGGCGCTGACCGTCGCGGAGTCGACCGCGTATGCCGCGACAGGCAGCAGGACGAGCGGCAGCGCGACTGCGAAGAATGCGAGCACCTGGCCTGTCTGGCGGGCTCTCATGGGGCCGAGGCGCGCGTGCGATACGGCTCGAGATGTGCGGCAGCCCGCGCCTCCAGGTCGAGCTGGGTTGGAAAGGGCAGGAGACTCGCCCACGCGAGGTCCAGCGATCCGCTCGACGCAGCGTGGACCGCGCCGTTTCGGCCGAACGTGCCGAGGTCGAGGCGCAGGGTGCAACCGTTCAGCGGATACGCCGCAACAACTTCGTCGAACTGCGCCTGGGCCTCCACCCGGGCGCTGGACGGATCGGGGGCCCGCGCCGCCGCCGCCGCTGCCGCCTGGGTGGCAGCGTCCAGACCTGCCCGCGCATCCGCGACCTGCGCGGCGGCGGCAGCGCCCATGGCCAGGAGCGCGACGATCGGGGCGCACAGGGCCAATTCCACCAGCGACTGTCCGCGATCCTTCAGCTGAAGATCTCCTTTCTCACCGCGACGTGCGCGTGAAGAGGCAGGCCGGCCCCGGCAACCAGCGGCACGATCGCGGGCGCCGTGCCCCCGATCGTCACCTCCATCGTCAGACCCGCATCCCGAGCGCAAACCCAGACCGCGGGCGGGGCGTCGGCCTGCCCGGGGCACCATGCGGCTGCGGTGGTCCCGACCAGGCTTGCCTCCAGCGCACGCAGCGTCACCTGCGATGCGACGATCTCACCGCCGCCGGCGACCGAAGCCGCGCGCGCCCCGGCCAAGGCCGCGGAACGGACGGCCAGCGCCTCGGCGCTCCAGACAGAAAACTCGACGCAGCCGAGCGCCAGGAGCAGGGCAGCCGGCCAGGCCAGCGCAAACTCGACCAGCGCGGTGCCGGCCCTGGCGCGTCTCATCGCAAGCTCCGCTGCAGGACCGACACCGCCGGGAACATCAGGACCCCCAGGAAGGGCAGCAGGACGCCGACCGCCGCCGGCAGCAGGACGTGGTTCAACGCCCTTCGGCTGTGGCTTATCAGCTCGCGACGCTGGCCGCGCCGAAGGTCGGTGGAGAGGGCACGCACGCCCTGGCTGGTGCCTGTGCCGTACTCGCGGCTTGCGGTCAGGATCGTCGCGAGGCTGGCCAGTGCGCCGATCCCGGTCCGCTCGGCGTAATCGAGGAGCCGCGACTCGAATGAGACCGATCCCGTGACCTGGGATGCGATCAGCATCCGGCGGAGGTCGGCGGCCAACTCGCCCTCGACCTGCACGCTCACCGTACCCAAAGCCGTGAGAGCGCTGCCTCCACCGCTCAGCTCGAGCGTGAAGAGCTCGAGGAGCGGGACGAGCTCGCCGGCAAGACGGCGGCGCCGGCGTTCGACCGCCGAGTTGAGAGCCACGAGGACCAGGACGCATCCGGCGACAAAACCCAGCGGAGCGACGACTGGCGCGACAAGCCAACTTGCGGCGGCAATGCATAGAGCGAGCGCGAGTGCCATGGCGACCAGCCGCTCCGGCGTCTCGCGCCAGCCGGCGCGCTCGATGGCGGCCGAGAGCGAGCGCGCCGGTCCTGCATCGCCCCACCACTCGACGAGTGCGGTCCTCAGCCTGGAGAGCTCGCCCACCAGATCGACGGGCTGTCTGTGCCAGGCCGCCACGATCACGCAGCCGGAGAAGAGGAACCCCGCAGCAAGCGAGCCTCCGATCCACGCATCAGGCATCGGTCAGCCTCACCCGCTGGAGGCCGGGCAGCTCGAGCAGCCGTCGCATCCATGTGTAGCCCGCCGCCATGGTGGTCAGCATCGCCAGGAGGAAAAGCTCGCCATCCGGCCGGTGGAAGGCGTCCAGGTAGGGCGAGCGCAGGGCGGACAGGATGAGCAGGAACACGACCGGCAGGGACACGATGATGGTCGAAGCGGAGCGAGCCTGCGCCTGCAGCGCCCGGGCTTCGCGCTCCACCTCCTGAGCCGCGGACACCGATGCCTCGAGGTCGGCAAACAACGGCACGAGCTCACCGCCGCCGGGACGCTGGATGAGCACGGCCGCGGCGAGCATGTCGAAGAGCGGCTCGGCGATTCGTTCCCGTGCCTGCTTCCAAGCCTGCCGCCGGCCGACCGACCTGGCGGAGATGGTCCGGAACTCACCGCGCAGCGGCAGCGGCCCCCGTTCGGCCAAAATGGCGATCGCCTGGTTCACGCTGGTGGCGCCGGTCTCGAGGAGCTGGCGAAGCATTCGAACCGCATCCAGCACCGCGTCTTGACGCGCCGCCCTTCGCGAGCGGACCCGCGCCGCAAACGCGCCGCGGACAAGCGAGGCGCCGCCAAGTGCGCCGGGAAGACCCAGCACCGGCAGGCCGGTCAAAGTTTCCGCGAGCAAGCCTCCCGCCAACCCTGCTGCGAGCTGCAACACCAGGAAGCGCCGCGCATCGACCGAAGGCACGCCCGCGTCACTCGCGAGCGATTGCTGCTCCACCCACCACTTCCGCAGCGCACCGTCGAGCCAGCGCGGCGCGTTCGACGGCGGCGGCGGGGCCGCGACGGCAAGGACCGCGGTCAACACCGCGAGACCGGCCGCGATCGCTGCGGCGACCTCAAACATCGAAGCCGTCGAGAAGCGAGCTCGGATCGCAGACCCGGGCGAGCTTGGTCCAGACCCGCTCCGGCATGGCCGCAGGCGAACCTGCACGGTGCCAGTCGCCGTCCGGGCCTATCCCGACGAGCTCCTGGACCAGCGGCCTTCCGCCGTCGAGACCACCGACCCAGCCCACCGACATCAGGCGCCGTTCGCGGTGGTCGCCCGCGCGCTTGACGATGCCCGTATACAGGACGAGGTCGACCGTATGGAGGACTTCGGCCAGCAGCACCTCCGCTTGCGGCGCCTGCGGGTTGCGCGACGCGAGCCGCACGAGGCGCGGCAAGGTTTCGCGAGGGCTCTCGGCGTGGAGAGTGCAGAACGAACCCGGATGTCCGGTGTTCATGGCGTCGAGCAGGTCCAGCGCCTCACCTCCGCGAACCTCTCCGATGACGATGCGGTCGGGCGACATGCGAAGCGCTTCGTGGACGAGCATCTGGATCGTGATCGCGCCGCGCCCTTCAGTGTTCGGCAGGCGGCCCTCGAGCGCGATGCAGTCCGCAAGCTCACGCCATAGGTGCAGTTCGGCCTGGTCCTCGATGGTGACGACCCGCTCGTCAGGCGCGATGAGCCGCGCCATCACCCGCATGAACGTCGTCTTGCCCGCTCCCGCGCCCCCGGAGATGAGCATGTTGAGACGTCCGGCCACGGCGGCTTCGAGCAGTGGCCGCAGCGCCGCAGGCACAAAACCGGAAGCCTCCAACGAAGCAAGGTCCGCGAAGCGCGCCGGCGGATGCCGGCGGATCGTCACGCTCATCGGATGCGCCGGCGGCGAGAGGGCCGCATGGAGCCTGCTGCCCTCGGGCAACGTCATGGTCACGGTTGGGCTCGCCCGGTCCAGCCGCGCGCTTGCCGTTCCATCCGTGTACCAGTGCACCAGCTCGACGAGAGCCGCTTCGTCGGCAAACGGCGGAGCGATCGATTGGCGCCTGCCCGCCCTGAAGACGAAGCAAGCCTCGGCGCCGTTGATTCGCACCTCTTCGACCTCGGGGTCGGCCAGGTGCTCCGCCAGCGGACCAAGAGGCGTCACCGACGCGAAGATCCTCCGCCACAACCGCTCCGACTGTGGCCCGTCCAGGTTCTCGGCGCCGACGAGCCGCCCCACCAAGTCGTATATCCAGTGCTGGTCTTCCACCCTCAGGCGCGTGCGGTCGCGCCGGGCAAGCTCGACGGCGAGCTCGCTTTCGACGCGGGCGCGGATGGCGCCTTCGAGGTCCGGGTTTATGGCTGCGCTCATGGAGCTTCGGCGACCTGGATGGCTTGGGTCGTGGTCGAGACGGAAGACTCCGTGCCGCCGGCCGAGCCGGGCTCGGCGATCACCGCCGCCAGGTGCATCACAGATCCCGCGTACACGAATGCCGCCGCCCTCTCCGCCGCCACCACCAGCACCAGGCCGGCGGGGGAAGACGACCGGACCTCGACGCCAAGCGCAAACGGTTCCACCGTCAGATGGTCCGGCCCGCCGTCGAGCACGAGAAGGTCGACGCGCGACCCGGGCGGCGCCCCCGGGACGTTCTGCAGGGGAACGAAGACAAGCCGGCGATCGGCGGGCGTGTCCGACGCGACGGCGTCGCTGCGCTGGATGAGCTGGCCGGCCGCGAGATCGTGCGACGCACGAAGGGCCGCCAGGGCCGCTCCGTCGGTGCGCACGAACAGAAGTTGGTGCGCGATGTTGACGTTGACGCGCGCGAGCGCCACCGACCCTCCGGCAAGCGCTGTTCCGGCGGGTATGTCTGCGGCCGCGACGTACACCTCGACTGCATCGCGCGACGGGTTGGCGAAGACCAGTAACGCGACGCTCACGGCCACACCGAGCCCCAGCGCGACGGATGCGACCAGCCACCGTTTCAACACGGCTGCGACGTTATGACGCGCAGCGCAGCCTGACAATCCAGGTTGTTAAGGCGGCGCGGACTGTAAATCTGGACTTGACATCCGGCCCGAGCCGATTATTGTGCTGGGCATGGCCGCAGCCGCGCCACCCATCGACGACGAGGCCGCCGTTGAGTCGCGCCGCAGGTCACTCCTCGCCGAGTCGGACACGCTCCTCGACGACGTCGAGAACCTGCGATTGGACGATCAGGTCGAGGCGCCGCCGCGCCTTCGAGAGGCCATCCGCGCCCTGCAAATCCGACTTGGCCGCCGCAATCCGCCATTGCCGCCGGCCACTCTCGATGCAGCCCATGACCTGGTGTTCGCGGTCCAGCAGAGGTTGATGGCCGCCAATCCGAACCATCCGCGGCCGAACCGCCACGTCGGGCGGCCCAGCGGCCAGCCGGTGGTCACGGTGGTCCGCGAGGACAGGCGGTGGAAGGTCCTCACGCTGCCCGCGCCCCAGAACGGGGCGGACGAGGCCGACTGGATGGAGATGGTCGACTGCACCGTCGAGCGAGCCTGGGACCGGTGGTGCTACGCGCAGCAGCAGGCGATGCGGGCCGCCCGAGAGCACTTCAAGGCGCACCTTGCCGTCGCGGTCGCCCGCGCCGCGTGGAACAACTACTGGGAGTTGCTGCAGGACGCCGAACGCATCAAGGAGCGCCTGCGCCCGCCGCACGTTGTAGGAATGTCCTCAGCTCGTCGTCCCTGACCGGTGCGCCGGAGGACCGGACCCTGCGGGCGAACAGTTGAAGGAAGATTCGCAGCCCCTCGTCGTCGAGCATCATCGCCGCCTCGATGATCTCGGCCGCCACCTCGTGGTGGCCCGGCTCGAGCACGTGGGCCAGCATTTCCGCGAACTCGTCGGGCAGTGCGCTCATCGTGTGGTGACAATAGACGCGTGCAGCCGGTCGTGATCGGGGACGTGATGTGGGAGCCGAGCCCCGACGTGATCGCCCGCAGCCGGCTCAAGCGATTCATGGACGAACACGGCATCGCCACCTTTGGCGAGCTCCTCAAGCGCGCCGACGACGACATCGAATGGTTCTGGGACGCCGCGATCAAGGACATCGACATCGCCTTCTACCGCCACTACGACAAGGTCGTCGACCTGTCGCAGGGCAAGCCCTGGGCGAAGTGGTGGGTCGGCGGCCGGATGAACATCGTGCAGAGCTGCCTCGACCGGTATCGCGAGGCCGAGCTCCACGACAAGCTCGCGATCATCTGGGAGGGTGAGCCGGGCGAGGTCCGCAAGCTCACCTACGGCGAGCTCGACAGAGAGGTGTGCCGCCTGTCCGGCGCCCTGCGACGGCTTGGCGTGCGGCCTGGCGACCGCGTGGGGATTTTCATGCCCATGTGCCCCGAGGTCGCCATCTCGGTGCTCGCGACGGCGAAGGTGGGCGCGGTGATCATTCCTCTGTTCTCCGGCTATGGGGCCGAGGCGATCGCCTCACGGCTTCGCGACGGTGAGGCGAAGGTGCTGATCTGCGCCGACGGCTTCTACAGGCGCGGGCAGGTGGTGCCGATGAAGGAGACCGCGGACAAGGCGCTGGCGAACAGCCCGTCGGTGACCAAGGTGATCGTCCACCGTCGCGTGGTGCGCGAGATCCCCTGGACCCACGGGCGCGACCAGGTTTGGGAGGTGCTGCTGGAGGACGAGCCCAACCACGCCCCGACTCACGAGATGGACCCCGAAGACCCGCTGATGATCATCTACACCTCGGGCACGACGGGCAAGCCCAAAGGCACGCTTCACGTGCACGGCGGATTCCCGGTCAAGGCGGCGCAGGACATGGCGCACGGCTTCGACGTCGGCGCCGGCGACTCCGTGTTCTGGTACACCGACATCGGCTGGATGATGGGCCCCTGGCTCATCTTCGGGACGCTGATCCTGGGCGCGACCATGGTGCTGTACGAGGGCACGCCTGACCACCCTGCCGCCAACCGCATGTGGCGCATGGTCGAAGACCACAAGGTCACCGTGCTCGGCGTCTCCCCCACCCTGGTGCGCTCGCTGATGACCCACGGCGACGAGGTGCCGGCCCACCACGACCTCACGAGCCTGCGCATCCTTGGCGGCACGGGCGAGCCGTGGAACCCGGACCCTTTCCAGTGGTTCTTCAAGCACGTTGGCGGAGGCCGCATCCCGGTCATCAACTACACGGGCGGCACCGAGATCTCGGGCGGGATCCTGTGCGGCAACGTCATCACCCACCTGCGCCCCTGCGCGTTCGCCGGCCCGCTCCCGGGCATCGCCGCCGACGTGCTGGACGCCGAGGGCAGGTCGGTGCGCGGCGAGGTCGGCGAGCTGGTCATCCGCAACCCCTGGCCCGGCATGACCCGCGGCTTCTGGGGTGACCGTGAACGCTACCTCGAGACTTATTGGAACCGCTTCGAAGGCGTGTGGGTCCACGGCGACTGGGCGTACGTCGACCCGGAGGACGGCCTGTGGTACGTGCTTGGGCGCTCGGACGACACGATCAAGGTCGCGGGTAAGCGCCTGGGCCCGGCCGAGGTCGAGTCGGTCCTGGTCGGCCACCCATGGGTCGCCGAGGCGGCCGCCATCGGCGTCCCCGACGAGATGAAAGGCGAGGCCCTGGTGTGCTTCGTCATCCTGCGGCCGAACCGCAAGGCGAGCGTCGAGCTTTCGGCCGAGCTGCAGGAGCTGGTCGCCACCGCCCTGGGCAAGCCGCTCAAGCCGAAGGCGGTCCACATCGTCGGCGACCTGCCGCGCACCCGCAACGCAAAGATCCTGCGCCGGGTCGTGCGCTCGGTCTATACGGGCAAGGATCCTGGCGACCTGTCTTCGCTCGAGAACCCCAGCGCGCTCGCGGCGATCGGCGCCACCAGGGAGTGACTAGAAGCTCAGGACCTTGTCGGCCCCCATGGTCAGCCGGGCCAGGTCGGGCGGCCCGATGAACGTCATGTTCGGGGTCATCATCGACGGTAAGACCCCACGGGCCTCAGCACAGCCTTTTCAAACGTAGAAGCGGATGTCCTGTTCGAGGCACTTGTCGAGCAGGTCGCGCAGCGGCGGAATGCCCACTCCCAGCACGTTGGCGATGACGTCGGGCTTGACGAGCTCGGCCGCATCGCCGGCCAGCGCTACCGCAACCTCGATGCCGGCGGCCTTCGCGCCGTTGACGGCGATGTGGAACGGCACGCTGGCGCGCGTCGGTTCTTCGGGTCCGGTGGCGGTGACGATCAGAAGGCCGGGCACGTCCACCAGTATGGGCAGTCGATGAGCCAGGCATACCGATGAGACTCTCGCGCGCCGAGTGGGTGCACCTCTTGCTGCTTTGGCTGGGTGGGATCGATCTCCGATTGACGATGCTCGCAGTGCCTCCCCTGGTGCCTCTCATCCACCACTCGCTCCACCTCGACGAGAAGGCGGTGGGCGCCCTGGTCTCGCTGCCCGTCCTGCTCCTGGCGGTCGCCGCGGTGCCGGGGGCGCTGCTCATCGCCAAGCTCGGGGTGCGCGGGGCGCTGCTGGCCGGCCTCGGATTCGTCGCCGCGTTCGGAGCGTTGCGTGGGTGGGGTCCGAGCACGCCTGTCCTGTATGGCGCGACCTTCCTGATGGGCGTCGGCGTGGCGGTCAGCCAGCCGGCATTCCCGTCCCTTGTTCGCGACTGGTTTCCCCGCAGGATCGCCATCGCCACCGCGGTCTACAGCAACGGGATCCTGATCGGCGAGACGGTGCCCACCGCCCTCACCACGCCTGCCGGAGTCCTCCCGCTGGCCCACGGTGACTGGCGCTGGGCGCTTGCCCTTTGGTCGGTCGTCGTGATCGTGACCGCGGCCGCGGTCGTGCTCGCCGCCCCAGCGCACAGGCGGCTCGCGGCGCCCGCGCGCTGGTGGCCGAGCTGGCGCGAGAGCCAGACCCTGCGCATAGGGCTCGTCATGGGCATGGCTTCGGCCGTGTATTTCGGGTCGAACGCATACATCCCTGATTTCCTCGACCAGAGCGGGCGGCACAACCTGATCGCGCCGACGCTCGCGGTCCTGAACGGCTCGCAGCTGCTCACCGCGCCGGTCGTGGCGATCTGGTCTCGGCTACTGACCGGCCGGGCCGGGTTCATCGGCTCCAGCGTGCTCATGGGGGTGGCGCAGATCGGGATCGTGCTCACGCCTGGAGCCGGAGTCGTGCTGTGGGCGCTGGTGCTCGGCTTTGCCGCGGCGCTCGGGTTCATCGTCGTGCTCACCCTGCCCCCGAGGCTGGCGGCTGCGGGCGACGTCCACCGGATGAGCGCTGCCATCTTCACCATCCAGTACAGCGTCGCCTTCGCGGTGCCGCTGGTCGCCGGCGCGCTTTGGGACGCGACCGGTGCGGCTGTGCTGGCATTCGTCCCGGGCGTGTGCGCAGCCGCGGCGATGGCCTGGTTGGCGCTTCCGCTTCGCATTCCGTCGCCTGACCAGTGGGCCAGGACCTGACCGGCCGGGCCCGCCAGACACCCGGCCGCGTCGCCGATTAAGGGAAGATGCCGGCCTTGTAGTCGCTCAGGATCTCATTGGCCGCGCGAGCACCCTCCTCCGCCCCACCTTCCATGAAACCCTGGAAGCTGATCGAGCAGTGCTCGCCGGCGAAGTGGCATTTGCCACTGACCGGGTCAGGCTGCCGGGCTTTCTCGTAGCCGCTGAACTTGGTGTATTGCCCGAGCTTCCAGTAGGAGTACGAGCCGAGCAAAAATGGATCGACCAGGGGCACGTCGAGCGTCGCCCGGCCGTTCCACTGCGCCGTGATGCCTGGGAACACCGGCTCGATCTGCTTGAGGAACGTGGCCGCGTACTGGGCCGCGACCGCAGGGTCCTCCGGGTTGCCCGTGAACGAGGCCAGCGGCACGCCTCCGCCCGTGTAGTCGACCAGGATGCCCGTCGTTCCGTCCTGGGCGCGGGTCACCTCCCAGGTGTTCTGGTAGCCCGTGTCGGAGTAGGAGTTGCCGTTTCCGATCCCCCACGGCCCGGAGGTGGTCCAGTAGCGGGTGTTGAACTGGAGCTGCAGCTTGGCATTCTTGCCGTAGCCCAGCTGAGTGATGGCGGTCTGCTTGAGCGAGTCGAAACCGGCCGCGCGGTACGCCGCGTCTGAGCCGAGGATCGTACGCAGGATGGAGAACGGGATCCCCATGATCACGCGGTCGAAGACCTGCGGGGTCGAGACGCCGCCGCTGGCCAGGGTGAGCGTGTACGTGTTGTCGGCATTGTGGACGATGCCGGTGAGGGCGGTGTTGAGCTGAATCGAGCCGGAGGGCAGAGTGGCTGCGATGGCGCGCGGCAGCCGTTCATTGCCACCGACCATGTGATAGCGCTCATCGGATGCGCCGAAGATGCGGAAGTTTCCAGGCACCGCCTGGAAGGCGAGGAGGTAGATCAGGTTCAGCGAGCTCTGCTCTTTGGTCACGTTGCCGTACTCGATGTTGTAGGCGACGTCGAGAAGGCGGCCCATCGATGATTTGTGACCGCCCGGCACGCGGCTTTCAATCCAGTCGTAGATGCTCATGTGGTCGAGGTCGTACCCGGCCTGGGTAAAGCTGTTGTAGAGCGTCGGGAAAGGAGCTGAGTTCAGGTCCGCCTTCACGGCGTTCCAGACAGGGTTGAAGTCAGCGTTCGCCTGTGCTTCGGTGTAGTACTGGCCGAAGAAGAAGTCGGAGTCGGTCGAGTGCTTGGGTTGGGCGCCCAGCAGGTCGGCGGTCGGGATGCCGAACCGATTGGCCAGGCCGAGGATGGTCTTGTGCTTGCTGTCGATCAGCTCGCCGCAGTCCTCGCTGGTCTGGCCGTTGAGCCACGACGTGGTGTCGGAGTGCATGCGCCCGCCGACCCGGCCGGAGGCCTCGAAGATCGTCGAGGTGATGCCCGCGTCCTGCAGCGTCAGCGCCGCGTTGAGCCCGGCGATCCCGGCTCCGATGATCGCGATGCGGCCAGGTTTGCCGCCGCTCTTGCTGGTCGCCGCCCAGGCCGCCATCGGGCCGCCCAGCGCTGCGGCGCCGGCAGCGGCGCCGGCCACCTTCAGGAAGTCGCGGCGCGTAAACCGCATCTGACGGCGCTCTTCCTGGACCGCCTCCACGGCACGACCAGACCTTGCGGCCTCGTCGAAATCGTCGAAGAGATCCTGGAACCGACTCAGCAGCGGGGTGCGCGCCATGGGCTACTCCTCCTCGGGTTGCAAAAGCAGGGTCCTCAGTTTATGAGAGCCCTGCCGCCGAAATCTGAAATTAGGACGGGAGGATGTTTCCGGCAGCCGTGGCCGCGACCCGCGCCGACCTCGGCGTGATCATCCACTTCCGCTGCTGCATCGCCTCGTTGACCTGCGCCACCACAGCGATGAGGTTCTTGAAGGCGGTGTAGAACAGGCTGCTCATGAACAGGTAGTAGAGGAACCAGCTTCCGTGGCTGCGGATGTCGCGGTGAGCGAGGCGCCAGGCCAGGATCGTCTGGGCAGGGCCGGTTCCCAGCGTGAAGATCGTGGTCATGACGAAGATCGGCACCAGCCAATCGATCCTGTTAAGGCCCCCGAACTTGATCGTCCAGAAGATGATGATCGGGATCATCTGGTTGGCGATCCACGGGTACGCCTCTCGCCAGATCAGGAGGTGGACCAGGCCCAGCTTCTGCCTGAGCGTCACGTTGGGGGACGCCAGACCCCGGAACAGGTACCGGTACGAGACCTGGAACCATCCCTGCGCCCAGCGCATCCTCTGGTTCCAGAGCGCCTGGATGGTGACCGGTGCGAGCTCCCGCGAAACAAGGAGGGGGTCGGACGCAATGCGGCGGCCCTCGAGCAGCGCTCGAATGGACGAGTCGATGTCCTCGGTGAGCATCGATGCATGCATGCGGATCTCGTGGAGCAGCCGCGCGTTCCAGTAGCCGTTCGAACCTCCGAAGATCCCGAAGCCGTGCAGCCTGGCGCGCCCTGGATGGCTCACCGCATAGATCGCCTCGAACTCGACGGCGACGATTCGCGACACCCAAGTCTCGTCTCCGTTGCGGACCATGCAGTGGCCCTGCACGACGTCATATCCCGAGGCCAGCCACCGCCACGCCCTTCGGAAGCAGTGAGGGTCGGGATGGTGGTCGGCGTCGAAGATGCCGATGAACTCCCCGGTGGCCTCGGACAGGGCGGCGTTCACGTTTTGCGCCTTCGATTCGCTGCCCTCGACCCTGATCAGTTTCAGACGCGGATCGATTCGTGACATCTCTCGCAGCGTCTCCTCGACGGGCATCGGCCTCGGAGTGTTGTACGCCAGCACGATCTGGAGCCCGGCCGGGTAATCCAGGCGCTGGAACGACCGGACCGTCTCGACGATGGTCGCAGCCTCGTTCGGCATGTACGCGGCGATGATCGCGGTGGCGGGCACGTAGCCTTCTTCGGGGAGGGGCGGCGGGTGCTTGGTTTTCAGGGCGAGCAGGCCCTCGGCCCAGATGAGCACGGCGGTCACCAGCAGCGCGACCACGACCACCACGTACATGAAGGGGACGATGTTCAACCCGAGCGCGTCGAGGCCGAGATACACGGCCAGCGGGAGGCCGATAGCCAGAAGCTGGGTGATGAAGACCTGGCCAGGGATGGTGACCAGGACGTGCAGCACTCCGGTGCGCATCGGGGTTCGCAACCGCCGGTGGAGCGGGCGCATGGTCGGCACGTAGAGGACGGGTCGAAGGTCGAGCAGCAGCTCGGCATGATCCATGGCGATCGAACAGCGCTCACCGAGCTCTCGGGCATCCGAGTCGACCCCGAACTCGACGAAGCCCGCCACCGGCGTCAGCTGGAAAACCTCTCCGGCCGCGCTGAACTCTCGTGCGGCAATCGACTCCATCACTCCCGTGAGGCGGCTCCGAGCGTCGGACTCGGTGGTCTCAGGCATCAGGAGCATGAACAGGTCGTGCTCGTCGTGGGCGATGAGGTCTAGAGGCGCGGCGCCGGTCGTCATCAGCGCGGCCACCTGAAGCTCGATCTCGTCCTGCACCCGCGACGAGAACCGCATGCGCAGCCGCGCCAGCTCGTGCAGTCCGATATAGGCCATGACGCCTCGCCGATTGGTCTTCTTGGCTCGTGAGACCTCGCGCTCGAGCTCCTCCGCGAACCTTGCTTGGGACAGCACGCCGGTCGGGCGATCGAACATGAGGTGCGAGGCCGGCACCGGGGGACGCTCGATCTTCGCTCGAACCCGGGCCACGAGCTCACGGAGGGCAAATGGCTTGACCAGGTAGTCGTCGGCGCCCAGGCCCATCCCCGCCACGAGGTCCTCGGTGTCACCTCGACCCGTCAGCAGGATCACCGGAAGTGCCTTCGTAGCGGCCCGCGACCGGATGCGCTTGACCAGCTCGAACCCGTCCATCCGCGGCATGGTCACGTCGCTGATCACGAGGTCCGGGAGCGCCTCGCCGAGCCGGCTCAGCGCCTCTTCGCCGTCGGCGGCATAGGCGACCGTGCAGCCGGCGGCGGTCAGCGCACGGCCGACCACCTTGCGCATCGCGTCCTCGTCGTCGACGACCAGGATCGAGGCGTCGATGCGGACCGCGATCGGTGCCGGGCCGATCGTGACCTTGACCTTTGGCTTGCTAGTGGTCTTGGCGTGGTGCTGCCTGGCTGCTTTCATGCGCGGCAGCCTGAGTATGGCCCTCGGCGTGCGAACCGCTCACGCATACCGTCCGACTTCCCGCCCAGCAGCGTGGATCGGCGAGACGGAGATCAACACGGCCGGCTTTTGAGGGAGCGGGGGGACAGGGGTTGTCGCCCCAAGTACCAATTCAGTTGGTTGAATTCATCTATCGGCTCTGAAGACCGCGATTCCGGCGGCCCATGCACGTAACGTGCTGATTCGTGTACGATCGCCTCATGCCCAACGCCAGTCGACGCCTCAACGTCACTCTCGATCAAGCCTATGCAACCAAGCTCGCCAAGTTGGCTGAGCGCACCCACGTGAATGAAGGCACACTCGCGCGATCACTTCTTTCGCAAGCGCTCGACGAAGCCGACCCTGATGCGCGCCATGTCGCCGCCCTCTTGGATGGCCTACCTGGGGCACTGGAGCGTGCTAATCAGGGCCTCCAGGACGCCAGGGCCGGCCGAACGATAAACCTGGACGACCTTTAGGCGCGTGGCGCGGGTCGAGATCTCAAGGACGGCAGGGGCCGACCTAGACCGATTGATCCGGTCTCACAGCCTGCCAAGAAACACCAAACAGAGATTTAAGCGAGCTGTGCGCCCGCTCGGCCGCTTTCCCCAACTCGGGCCCGAACTCGGAGGGCGCTGGTCAGGCTTCCGTTTCGTGCTAGGACCGTGGCGTTGGATGCTCATCGTTTACGTCCATCTCGAAGAAGCGGATCGAGTCGTCCTCGTGACCATCCAAGACGCGCGTTCATCGCGCGCCGCTCGCTCCGGCGCTGACT
>DATKSS010000004.1:0-2529 GCA_035531515.1 Candidatus Dormiibacterota bacterium
CGGCGAGCACCTCCTGCGCCCGCTCCTGGGCGGCGCGGCGGAAGAAGTCGCTCAAGCTCTCGCCCAGTGCCGAAGCCGCGGCGGCGTCGAGCGTGCGCTCCTCGTCGCTGAGCCGGACTTCGATCCGGCGGATCTTCGGGCCTGTAATCGGCTCCATGTTCCGTACATTGTACGTGAGCAAGACCGGATGCGCAAACTGGCACCCTGCCCTTCGTCACCGGCCGTCGGCCACTGGGATCGGGCCAAACAATTGACGCCAGACCAAGGTGAACCGCTGCCTGGCCGAGGGGCGGGCGGCGCTGCGTAAGGCGGTTGGCGCCTGACCAGCCCGCCATCCGTCGGGTGCGGCTACCATGCTTTGACCATGGTCGTGAGCGAGACATCGAGCGGCACCCCTGTCGTCGAGATGACGGCCAAGGAGTACGCCGCCTATCTGGAGCGCGAGGTGCGCCATGCCGCGGGCCTCTCAGTCCAGGGGTTTCGCCGTGCCTACCTTGCCGGGAAGCTCGACGAGGCCGATCCTGCCGTGAGCGAGCTAGTCGGACTGCTTCGCATTGGCCAGAACGGGCACGCCGCGTAGCGCGGCGCAAGCCTTCGTCGACCATCTCAACGCCGTCCTAAATGCGACGGTCTCCGACGCGCGCCTCTCGCTGCTCGCCCTGCCCGACGACGAGCGGGCCTTCGAGGTCACCAGGCTCATCGACGGCCGCCGGGCTCCTCTGGAGCTGCTCGGCTCTCCGTTTCAGCTGTTCGTGCGTCACACCATCGTCGTCCATGACGGCCACTGCCAAACCGAGTCCTACGCCTACCGCCTGCAAGGCGATCTGACCTCGGCCTCCTGGATCTTGCGCTGGGAGTACTTCCGAGATCCCCCGCGCCCCGACTACCCCTACCCGCTGGCCCATGTGCACGTCAATGGCGCCTTCACCAACGGCAAACCAATCGCGCCGCTGCACATCCCCGCCAGTCGCGTTCCCCTGGAGTCCGTGATCTGGCATCTTATCGCCGAGTGGGACGTCGCGCCGCGCAACGATGCCTGGCGGGCGCTCCTCAGCGAGTCGGTCGACGGATTCCACCAGCGCCGCACGGCCCACTGACGCTTCGATCCAAAGCCACCCGGCTGTGATCACCCATCAACAACGCCCCTACGCTCAAGACCGTAAAGCTGTGTTGAGCGTCAAACCCGTCTCCAGGGGCTGGAGCTGGGCGACCCTCGACCCCAAGCGCTGGGGCGCCGCCTGCTGAGCGAGGACGCCCCGGGGCTGTCGCCCTCGACGATCAGCCTCTGTAGTCGCCCTTCCCCAAGGCCGGGACGCCGACGGCAATCGGCCCGAACAATTGACGCCAGACCAAGGTGAACCGTTGCCTGGCCGAGGGGCGGGCGCGGCTGCGGGAGCTGGCGGCGAGCTGATCCGGGGTTCGCTATTCTTTACCAATGGCATATAACGTAAAGACAAACGGTGGCGTGCGCCGGCGCGCTCAGACCAAGGTCTCCTCTAAGCACCAGGTGACGATTCCCCTCGCCGCTTTTCGCGGCGCCGGGCTTAAGTCTGGCGACACGCTGAGGGTCGAGGCGCAGGGAGCGGGACAAATCGTCTTGACCCGAGTCGATGAGTTGCTCGACCGCTACTCCGGTTGCCTTGACAGTGGCGGCGGCTTGCGGGCTCAGATCCAGGGACTCCGCGAAGAGTGGCGGTAATCCTCGACTCCGACGCGGTCGTAGGATTTCTCGATCGATCCGACGCGCTGCACGAGGCAGCCGACGCGGCGATCCGCAAGCTGGCCGCAAAGCAGCCGATCCTCGTCTCGGTGATCACCTACGCGGAGGTCATTACCGGCGTGCGGCTCGGCCATCACGACGACGTTCGGGTGAGCGGTTTCTTCACGGAGGTCATCTCCCGCATCGTTCCCGTCAGCGTCGAGATCGCCGATCGCGCCGCTGAGTTGCGGGTTCGGTCTAAGGCGTTGAAGATGCCCGATGCCCTGATCGTGGCGAGTGCTGAGACCGAGCCCGAGGTCGACCTGTTGCTGAGCGGCGATCGAGACCTCGCCAACCTCCGTGGTCTGCACTGCAAGGTGAGGCTGCTCTCGGCATCGGGCTGAGCGGACTCTCGCGAGCCAGGATGCTATGGATGCCGCCGAGAAGCTCGAAGGGCCGCTCCTTGCTTGAAAGTCGGGGTGGCATGCGGCGCCGTCTTGGCGAGTTTTTACCTCCCCAGTTGGGGTACGGCTGGGAGAGGCGACCACAGGCCGCGCCCTGAGGGGAAGAGACCTGGACGAAGGGGCGAAACACCGGCTGACCGAGCGAGTGTGCTGAGGGTCCTCCCGGTATGGGAAGAGCCAAGGGAAGGGCTTTTGATCAGCCAAGGCCGACGTAGAGCGGCTCGTCCGCGAAGGGAACGCGGCCACGGACGACGACGTGGTTGCGGCCCTTGGCTTTTTCGAGCACGACGCGAGGATCGGAGTCGGCGATCACGACCTTGCCCCTGCGGGCGTCGATCGCCACGTACTTGCCCTCGTAGCCTGTAA
>DATKSS010000005.1:0-9192 GCA_035531515.1 Candidatus Dormiibacterota bacterium
CACACGCGTGACGTCGAGGACGTCGACGACCTCAGCGAGCTGAAGGGATGAGCACGCTCACCTCGCCCCAAACGATCGCGCTCCTCGTGCTGCTGTTCCCGGCGGCGGGGGCGCTGTTGCTGGCCGGACGTGGATGGAGGCTGCCGCGCAGGTTCACGGTGATCGTAGGGCCCGTCGCGGTCTGGGCCTCTTTCATCTGCACGCTCAACCTCTTCCTCAACAAGGTCAACGCCGACTTCACGTACTGGACCTGGATCAAGAGCGGCTCGCTAGACGTCCCGTTCAACCTGCTCGTCGACAACCTTTCGATCTTCATGTGCCTGGTGATCACGGGGGTGGGCGGCCTGATCGTCACCTACTCGGTCGGCTACATGGCCCACGAGGACGGCCCGAGCTACGCCCGCTTCTTCGCCTACATGGACATCTTCATCTTCTCGATGCTGCTGCTCGTCCTGGCCGGCAACTTCGTCTTCCTCATCATCGGCTGGGCGATGGTCGGCCTCAGCTCATATCTGCTGATCGGCTTCTGGTACCAGCGACGGTCCGCGGTGCTAGCGGCGCGGAAGGCGTTCGTGATGAACGTGATCGGCGACGCCGGCATGATCCTGGGCGCCTTCGTGCTGTTCGTGCAGTTTCACAGCGTGACTTTTCAAGCAGTGTTCAGGGCGATCAGCATCGGCCCCAACAATGGGTGCCTCGAATGCCGCGCAGTCCCAATTGCTGATTCGGGGAGCCTCGAGCTCGCCGCATTCCTGCTCCTGGTTGGAGCCGTGGCGAAGTCCGCGCAGCTCCCGCTCCACACCTGGCTGCCGGACGCGATGGAAGGCCCCACCCCGGTCAGCGCGCTGATCCACGCCGCGACCATGGTCACCGCCGGCGTGTACCTCGTCGCCCGCATGCACCCCATCTACGACGTCGCCACGTACGCCCACGACGCGGTGGCGATCATCGGCGCCGTCACCGCGCTGTTCGCGGCCACCATCGCCATCGTGCAGACCGACATCAAGCGCGTGCTCGCCTACTCGACCATGAGCCAGATCGGCTACATGTTCCTGGCCGTCGGCATCGGGGCCTACTCGGCCGGCCTGTTCCACCTGCTCTCTCACGCGTTCTTCAAGGCCCTGCTCTTCATGGCCGCGGGCAACGTCATCCACGCCATGCACGACGAGCAGGACATGCGCAAATACGGTGGCCTGTGGCGCCAGCTCCGGCCCACCTCGATCATGTTCCTGGTCGGCTGCCTGTCTCTGGTGGGCGTGATCCCCTTCGTCGGCTTCTTCTCCAAGGAGCAGATCCTCGGTCTCGCCTTCTCGCGGCCCGGCACCCTGGGCCTGGTCGTGTGGGGTGTCGGCGCGCTCACCGCCCTCCTGACCGGCTTCTACACCGGCCGCATGTGGTGGCTCGCGTTCGCGGGCAAGCCGTCGCCGCAGCGCCCGGTCGAGCACCCGCACGAGGCGCCGATGGTGATGCTGGTCCCGGTCGGGATCCTCGCCGTGCTGGCGGTCGTCGGCGGGTTCATCCAGACCCGCGCCCTCGGCATCGGGCCCTCGGCGGTCTCAGACTTCCTGGCCTCGTCGGTCGGATCGGTGCACTGGGAGGAAAGCACCGCAGCGGTGGTGGTCGGCTTGGTGACCATGCTCGTTGCGGCCGGGCTCTTCGTCGGCGCGCTGCGAATGCGGCCCTGGAGCGCCAGCTTCCCCTGGGCGCAACGCCTGCTCGAGCGTAAGTACTACTTCGACGAGATTTACAACGCAGCGTTCGTGCGCCCCATGGACGCCATCGCCGGGTTCGGCGACCGCGACATCGAGCAGCCTCTCATCAACGGCGCCGTGATGGAGACCGGCATCGCCACGAGCGCGAGCGCGGCCGGCCTGAGCCTCACCCAGAGCGGCTACTTCCG
Source organism: Candidatus Dormiibacterota bacterium (assembly GCA_035531515.1). Taxonomy (GTDB): domain Bacteria; phylum Chloroflexota; class Dormibacteria; order Dormibacterales; family Dormibacteraceae; genus DATKSS01. Next base: position 1,901 of record DATKSS010000005.1, read on the forward strand.
CAACTACGTCCTCGTGTTCGTCGGCGGCGCCGTCGTCGCCGTGATCGTCATCCTGATCAGGGCCAGCGCCTGATGCTGACGGTCATCTGGCTTCTGCCCCTGATCGCAGCGGTCCTCATCGCCATCATGCCTCCGCACTTCGCGAAGTGGATGGGTGTCGTCGTCGCGCTGGCGGCGCTCGGCGTGGCGGCGGCCCTCGCCCTGCTCTTCGAGCCCGGCGCCCATGGCTTCCAGTTCGAAGAGAAGCTGACCTGGATCCCCCAGCTCAGCATCTTCTACCGCCTCGGGGTCGACGGGATCAGCCTGTGGCTGATCGTCCTCAACGCATTCCTCACCGTGATCGCGATCCTCGCGACACCGATCAACAAGCGCACCCCCAGCTTCGTCGCCCTCATGCTCGCCATGTCCGCTGGCCTGGCCGGGGTGTTCATGGCGACGGACCTCGTCCTCTTCTATGTGTTCTGGGAGGCCATGCTCATCCCGGCCTACTTCCTGCTGTGGATCCACGGCGAGGGACCGCGACCGGGAGCCGCCGCGCTGAAGTTCGTCCTCTACACCCTGGTCGGATCGCTCTTGATGCTGGTCGGCGTGATCGGCGAGTACGTCGTCACCGGCCGGCAGACCTTCGACCTCGCCATCCTCGCCACCCTCGCTCCGGCGCCTTCGGTCCAGTTCGGCCTGTTCTTCGTGTTCGCCCTGGCGTTTGCGATCAAGACGCCGCTGTTCCCCTTCCACAGCTGGCTGCCCGACGCTTACATGGCTGCCCCGACTCCGATGCTGATCACCTTCGCCGGAGTGATGGGCAAGGCCGGCGCCTACGGCTTCCTGCGCATCGCGGTGCCGCTCTTCCCGCAGCCGATCGGCTGGTGGGACTGGACGTGGGTCGTCCCTGCGCTTGCCGTCGGCGGCATCATCTGGGGCGCGCTCATGGCGCTGGCGCAGCGCGACATGAAGCTGCTGGTGTCCTACTCCAGCGTGAGCCACATGGGGTTCATCGTCCTGGGCATCTTCGCCCTGAACGTGCAGGGCCAGCAGGGCGCGATCGTGCAGATGGTCAACCACGGCGTGATCATCGCCGCGCTCTTCCTCATCGTCGGCTGGATCGCCGACCGGACCGGGACTCGTGACCGCTCGGCGATGGCGGGCCTGGCGCTGCGCATGCCGGTGATGGCCGGCGTGTTCGCGGTGGTCACCCTCGCCGCGCTCGGCCTGCCGGGGCTGAACAGCTTCGTCGGCGAGTTCATGACCCTGCTCGGCGCCTGGCAGCGACTGCCCGCGCTCGCGATCGTCGCGGCGATCGGCCTGCTCCTCACCCCCGTCTACATGCTCCGGCTCTTCCAGGGCGTGATGCAGGGCTCCCCGGCGGGTCCCGTGCCCCGCGCCGACATCTATGCCGGCCAGCTCACCCTGCTGACCCCGCTCATGGTCCTGATGTTCGCGCTCGGCCTCGAGCCGAACGTGCTGACAAGCCTCATGACCTCGCTCGGCCAGATCGGGCTGGCCAAATGACGGTTCTCATGACCGCCGACCTGAGCTACTCCTGGTCGCAAGCCCTGGCCGACATCGGCCAGATCGCGCCCATCGCGACCCTGGTCGGTTTCATGCTCTTCGCGATCGTCACGGACCTGGTCCTGCCGCGCAACCGGCGGGGCGGCGCGGTCGCCATCGTCGCGGCCGTCGGGTACGCCTATTCGCTGGGCACGGTGCTCTATCGGTGGGCCAGCGGGCAGGGCGGCTACGCCTATCACCGCTTCGCCACCGGCGACAACTACGCCCTGTTCTTCGAGATGCTCTTCGCGACCCTCGGCATCCTGACAGTCGCTCTTTCCCACTCGTACCTGCGCAAGCGCGGGATGCTGGAGGCCGAGTTCCACATCGTGATCATGGCCGCGGTCATCGGCATGATGGTCATCGGTTCGGCCACCTCCCTGGTCACCGTCTTCCTCGGGCTCGAGCTCCTCTCGATCGCGCTCTACATCGCCTGTGGCTTTTCCCGTCGTGAGAGCAGCTCGCAGGAGGCCGCCGCCAAGTACCTGCTCGTGGGAGGGTTCGCCAGCGCCATCGTCCTGTACGGGATGGCGCTCGTGTACGGCGGCGCGGGCACCACCGTCATCCCCGACATCGCCGCGCGGCTGGGCACCTCGGCCTCGGGCAACCCGCTGATCCTGCTCGGCATCGTGCTGATGGGAGTCGGCTTCGCCTTCAAAGTCTCGGCGGCGCCGTTCCACATGTGGACACCGGACGTCTACCAGGGAGCTCCCATCCCGGTCACCGCCTTCATGTCCGTGGGCACCAAGGCCGCGGCTTTCGCGATGATCGTTCGCGTTTTCGCCGGCGGGCTGCCCCACCTCGCGCCCGAGTGGCAGGCGCTGCTCGCCTTCGTTGCGGCCACGAGCATGGTCTGGGGCAACCTTGCGGCAATCGCCCAGTCCAGCCTGAAACGAATGCTCGCGTACTCGGGCGTTGCGCAGGCGGGCTACATCCTGGTCGGCGTGATCGCCGGCGGCCAGAACGGACTGTCCGCCGTCCTCTACTACCTGTTCGTCTACATGTTCATGAACTTCGGCGCGTTCGCAGTCGTGACCCTGCTGGCCCAGCCAGACGGCGACCGCGACAACGTCTCCGACCTCAAGGGCCTTGCGCAGCGCAGCCCGCTGCTGGCGATTGCGATGACCATCTTCATGTTCTCGCTCGCCGGCTTTCCGCCCTCGGTCGGATTCTTCGGCAAGCTCTTCCTCTTCACCGCCGGTATCGGCGCCGGCTACACGTGGCTCGTGGTGCTGGCCGTCCTGATGAGCGTGGTGTCGGTCTATTACTACGTGCGCGTGCTCATCCCCGTCTGGACTCCATCAACCGGTGGGGCGGGCGTCCCAGCCTCCCTCAGCACCAGGAGCGCGATCGCGCTAAGCGGGCTGGCATCGATCGCGCTCGGCATCTATCCGACGACCCTTCTGATCTTGAGCCAGGTGGGCGCCAACCCGATCGCCAGCCACTAGCGGGTTGAACCGTGCAGAGCTGCTTCGGCAGCCACTGGTCGCCGTTTTCGCCGTGGCCAGGCCGGACGGCGGTGTCCACGCCACGCCGCTGTGGTTCTGGTGGGACGGGCGCGACATGAACATGGTCGTCGAGCGGGACTCGCCGCGCCACCGCTGGGCGGTGCGCGCCGGCAGCGCTGCGGTCTGCATCGAGACGACCGATCCGAGCGGCCTTGCCTTCGCGACGGCGGAAGGGCCCGTCACGGTCGTGGACCCGCTGACAGCCGAGATGCGATTCGAGTTGTGGGAGCGCTACGTCGGCCGCGAGCGTGCCCGACAGGTCGTCGACGAAGGCGGCCACGAGACCAAGGTGCTCTTGCGGCTGCGACCTCAGCGGTGGCTGGGGTCCGGTCTCTCCGAGGACGCCTAGCCGAACCGGCGCTCGGCTCCGCGCCGCCGGGTCAGATGTTGGAGCGCGACTGCCCGCCGTCGACCGAGATGCACGCCCCGTTGACCAGGCTGGCCTGCCGCGAGCAGACGAACGCGACCGCGGCAGCCACCTCGTCAACCGAACCGAACCGGCCCAGCGGCATGTCGCGGCGGACGAAATCGGAGATGCCGGCGGGGTCGCTCTTCTGCCGACGGTCCCAACCGCCTCCCTCCCACAGGATCGAACCCGGCGCGACGGCATTGACGGTGACGCCTCGCGCCGCCACGTCGTGGGCAAGCGACTTGACCAGGCTGTTCTCCGCCGCTTTGGCGGCGTTGTACGCGGGGGCGCCTCCCGACTCGCGGCCCCACACGGAGCTGATGACGACGATGCGGCCCCAGCCTCGCTCGATCATCCCGTTCAGCACGAGCTGCGTCATGCGCAGGCTGACCCCGACGTTGCCGTCGAACGCGGCTTCGAACTCTTTTGGCCCGGTGTCCGCCCACGTGCTGCCGGCACGCGCCCCTACGTTGTTGACAAGGATCTCGACCGGGCCGAGCGCCGTCTCGGTGGCTTCGACGGCGTGCCGGCAGCCCTGCTCGCTGAACACATCGGCGGCCACCCCCAAGCCATTGAGCGACTTCCCGACCTGCTCGACGTCGGCCTCGCCGCGGGCCACCACCGAGACCCGGCAGCCTTCGGCGGCCAGCGCCTGCGCGATGCCGAGCCCGATTCCTCTGGTCCCGCCCGTGACGAGTGCCACCTTGCCCGCAATCCCGAGGTCCACCTGCCGAATCGTAAACTCAGTGCCATCGCAACCCCGCCGGAGCTGTCGGGCCACCTCAACCTAGCGGGCCCGCCGGCCGTCCCCAGACCATCGGCCACGGTGCTCCTCCTCCGCGGGCGCCGCCCGTGGGAGCTTCTGCTCGTGCACCGCCCGGGCGGGGCCGACTTCGCGCCCGGCGCATACGTCTTCCCCGGCGGCACGGTGCACGACGGGGACAGGACGTGGGACGACGACATCCGCGCGGCCGCGATCCGTGAGCTATTCGAGGAAGCCGGCATCCTGCTCGCCCGGCGGGGCCGGCGCTTCGCGCGAGAGGCCGACTGCGCCAGGCTCCGCGCGCTGCTGGAGGGTGGGGCACCGTTCGAGCAGGCAATGCACAGGCTCGAGCTCGAGCCGGCGTTCGACCGGCTCGTGATGTTCGCCCGCTGGGTCACGCCGGCACAGATGCGGCGAAGGTTCGACGCGCGGTTCTTCCTCGCCCGCTTCCCGGCGGGCCAATCCGTGCGCCCGCAGGAAGGAGAGGTCACCGACTGGCTCTGGATCTCTCCCGAAAAGGCCCTCGAGAGCCCCGAGATCACCCTGGTCTACGCGACGCGAACCGTCCTCGAGTCGGTCGCCGGCGGCTTGGATGCCGCGACGGTCGTCGCCCGCGCGCGCCGGATGCGAGACATCCCTACCGTCGAGCCGCGCGTCGTGGAGACCGAGCGCGGCTGGGAGATCGTCAGAGACTGAGTGGGCGCTAGCGCCAGAGGTCGCGCCAGCGGTCGTAGTGGATGACCTCGACCCCTCCCTGGCGCAGCACGTCGAGCCCGGCGGGGTCCCGGTACGCCTCGCGGTAGTACACCCGGCCGACGTTGGTGTTGATGATCATCTTGGCGCACATCACGCACGGAGACGCGCTGACGAACATCACCTTGCCGGGCAGGGCCGCGCCCGCCTTGATCAGGGCGTTTTGCTCCGAATGGATGCAGTTGTGTACAACCGCTGACTGGCAGACGTAGGAGTGGTCCTCCTCCACCTCCAGGTTGTATACCGGCTGGTCGATAGCAACCGTCTGCAAGGCGCCGATCGACACCCAAACAAAGGCGTCCTCGTGCAAATCCCACGTGAGGCGATCTCGTTTGATCCACAGGATGTCGTCGTACTGGCCGCGCACGTCCGGCCGATCGTCGTATTTGGTGCCGTTCTTCGGAAACAGCCGCGTGTCGTATTCGACACCGATCACCTGGTCGCCGGCGATCAGGATGAGGTCTGGCCGGACGGTGTGGTCCACGACGATGGCTCGAAACCCTTGGGCCTCAAAACGGCTCTTGATGCCGAGCAATTCGCGGTACACGGTCTGGGTGGTCTGCTTCTGGGCGAGTTTTTGCCGGATTGCGGCGCGCGACGGGTCATAGGTGTGGATGCCACGCATCGGATTCCGATCGGTCATCCGACGGCTGTGGCGCTGCCTTGCCTCCTGGCTCTTTGAGCTCTCGACCGCGCATTGCGGGCACATCCGGCGATAGTGCGGAATTGGTTTCCGACACCCCTTGCACGAAGTTGAGATGACGGCAATTTCGTCCCCGACCTGCAGTTCTCCCGCCTTGATCCAGGCAACCTCGCCGCTCCGGCGCACCAAGAACGGGTGCTCGGGGGTTGCAGTCTTGCGCCTTTCCAAGTTAAACGTCGATCGGGTTTCGAGGAACATCTGCACGAGCGGGCCGCAGTGCTGGTGCCTGAACACCTGGGTCACCGGTCTGTATCGGTTGCGGTCGGTAAGGACCTGGTCGCCCAGCTGGACGCGCTCGATCCGGACTGGTCCGTCCGCGGTCATCACCTTTGAACCGGCCACGAAGCAGCCGCAGGCGCCCGGCTCGCTCGAGTCGCACCGGTTGGGCAGGCCGCGGGCGTTGCCGTTGTAGCCGATGCCCAGCACCTGGGTGAGGTCGGATGTCGTGATCACGCTGCCGACCTGGAGGCGGGCGCACGTCGAGCGCTTGGCCAGCTCTTCGGCCATGCGCATGTAGACCTCCTCGAGCGGGATGCGGTCGGGTGCCTGCTCGGGTTCGGAAAGGGGCTTGATCTCGGCCATCTTCAACTCAGGTTAACAGCCTTGTCTAGACCCGGCCGCCGGACTACAATGCGCAAGATGTCGTTGTTCGAACTCTTGTTCGCCCTTCTCCTTGTATGTGTGCTGGCCGGATTGGCGGGGATCGCGGCCCTGGTCTGGAGCCTCGTCCGGCGGGCAGACGGGCATGCGCGAGACGTGGCCGAGCTCAAGAGCCGCCTGGAGACCGGCGGCAGCACGCAGCAGGTCCAGGCCGCCGAGCTGCGCGAACGGCTCTCGCAGACCCAATCGGTGGTGGAGGGCCTGCGCTCGGCCCTCTCGGCCCGTCAGCCGGTCGAGGACGAGGCTCGGGCCAGCCTGAAACGCCTGGAGAACGTGATCGCCGGCAGCTCGACGCGCGGAGCCGCGGGCGAGAACATCCTGGAAGAAGCGCTCCGCCACCTCCCGCCCGAGATGCTGCAGCGCAACGTCTGGGTCGGTGGGAAGGTGGTCGAGCTGGCGCTGCGCCTGCCCGGCGGCAAGCTCATGCCGATGGACTCCAAGTGGGTGGCCAGCGTGGCCCTCGAGCAGCTGGCCGACCCGGGGCTGGACGCCAACCGCCGCGCGCAGCTCACCGCACAGGTCGAGCGCGAGGTCGAACGCCGGGTGCGCGAGGTCAGCCAGTACATCGACCCCGCCACCACATCGCCTTTCGCGCTCGCGGTCATCCCAGACGCGGCATACGACGTGTGTCGAGGGGCGATCGTCGGAGCCCATCAGCGGCACGTCATGGTGGTCGGCTATGCCATGGCCCTGCCCTACCTCCTCACGCTCTATCAACTGCACCTCCAGTTCGCCAGGACGGTGGACATGGAAAAGCTGCAGTCGGCCCTGATCGACGTCGAGCGCCACCTCGACACTCTGGAGGGAATCCTCGAGAACAAGCTCCAGCGGGCCGTGACCATGCTCCAGAACGCCTACAGCGAGGGCAAGCAGGTGTCGGCCCGCATCCGCGCCTCGGCCCAAAGCGTCCAGGTCTCCGCGGGAGTTGAGGAAGACGTTTCCACAGAG
>DATKSS010000006.1:0-45802 GCA_035531515.1 Candidatus Dormiibacterota bacterium
ACGGCGCCGGTAGTGGACAACCCGGACATCTTTAAGACCCACCAGGGCCTGCAGAATCTCGTTAGGCTCAATAAGGACGAAGGTGGTTCGGGATTGTTGGCTCACACCGCAAGCCTGAGGCACCTTCGTTCATTTCTTGGCGCCAAAATTTGGTGGACCCGAGGGGATTCGAACCCCTGACCTTCTGAATGCCATTCAGACGCGCTCCCAACTGCGCCACGGGCCCACGCCGCGAACGGGCGAGTAGTTAAGGATACCGCCCGCCTGCGACCGGCCATTCGAGCCGACTACCATCTCTCACGTCTAAGCGACACCATGCAAACGCGAGACATTGAAGCGAGCGAGCTCAAGGGCGGCGGCTACCTGGCGGTGCCCGATGGCGGAGGCCGCCATCCCGGCGTCGTTGTCATCCACGAGGCTTACGGCCTCAACGACAACATCAAGAGCATCGCGCGACGGTTCGCGGATGAGGGGTACGCAGCCCTGGCGGTCGATCTGTTCACCGGCCGCAACCGCGCCGTCTGCATGTCGCGCTACATGGCCGACATGCTGATCGGCTCGGTCAACCGCTACGGAATCCACGACCTGAAGTCCGCGCTGACCGTGATGGCGAAGATGCCCGGGGTCGATGCCCAGCGGATGGGCGCCATCGGCTTTTGCATGGGCGGCGGTTTTGCGATCGCGTGGGCCTGTACCGATTCACGCCTGAAAGCGATCGCGCCCTTCTATGGCGTCAATCCGCGGCCGCTCGAGGTGGCCAAGCGCCTGTGCCCCGTCGTCGGCTCATACCCGGAGAAAGACTTCACGGCGCGCGCGGGCAGGTCTCTCGAGCGGGCGTTGGACAGAAGCGGGATCGCCCACGACATCAAGGTCTATCCGGGTGCCCGCCACTCGTTCTTCAACGAGGGCGGACGCGCTTACGACAAAGCTGCGGCGGACGACTCCTGGCGTCGCGTTATGACGTTCTTTGGGGAGCACCTGGGCGCCACGAGCCAGTCCCGCGGCGCCGGCTGACGCCTCGCGCGCCACGAGCCTTCGGAGCGCCGTGGCTCTGCATAGGCCTCGACTCGCGGTAGAGCCACGTGCCCTCGTCGACCAGCTGTCGCGCGTCTACCTCGCGGATGTCGGGCGCGCCCTGGCGGCTGAGCTTGACCCAGGCGGGCTCGTCCTCGGGGGTCACGAAGGTGACGGCGCGACCGGTCTCTCCCATGCGGGCCGTTCGGCCGACGCGGTGGGTGAGCCACTGCGCCGAGTCGGGCAGCTCGAAATTGACGACCAGACCGACGCTGTCGACGTCGATCCCCCGCGCCGCGACGTTGGTCGCGACCAGGATCTGCGTGCGGCCTTCGCGGAAAGACGCCATCGCACGGTCGCGCACCGACTGCGAGAGGTCGCCTTGCAGCTCGACGGAGTTGTGCCCCATCTGGCGCAGGTTCTTGTTGAGCTTTTTGACACCGTGCTTGGTGCGCCCGAACACGATCGCGGTGCCGCCGTGGCGCCGCAGCAGCTTGCTCAGGGTCTGCAGCTTCGATTCGCTGTCGACCCGCAGCATCCCGTGCTCGAGGAGGTCCTTGTGCTCGGAAACGACCTTGATCTCGACCGGGTCGTTGGTGTGCTTTTCGACCATGCGTTCGACCCAGCTCGGCATGGTGGCCGATGCGAGCGCGGTCTGGGGCTCGTAGGTAAGGCCGAGGATCCGCTCCACCGAGGGCGCGAACCCGGCGTCGAGCATCTCGTCCGCCTCGTCCAGCACGAGGTATTCGATGCGCGACAGGGACAGCAAACCCTGGCCGACCATGTCGAGGATGCGGCCCGGCGTTCCGACGACCACGTCCACGCCACGCCGCAGCGCGAGGCGCTGGGTGGCGTAGCCGACACCGCCGTAAAGGACGGTCGAGCGAAGGCCGGTCGAAAGCACGCGGAGCACCTTCTCCACCTGCAGCGCCAGCTCGCGGGTCGGCGTGACGATCAGGGCCCTGGGGCCGGCGCCGCCGCGAGGCAGTCGCTCGACCATGGGGACGAGGAACGCGAGGGTCTTGCCCGAACCGGTCGGGGCTTCCATGACCACGTCCCGGCCCGCAAGCAAGGCGGGGATCGCCTCAGCCTGGACCTGGACCGGTTCCGAGATACCCTGCGCGGCAAGGGTGGCGACTGTGCGCGGGCTCACGCCCGCTTCTGCGAATGTAGACAACGTATTCTCCTGGTCCTCTCGTTTTTGGATTTGCGGCGATCAGGACACCGTTTCTGTGACGGCGAGAGAGGACCCGAGCGAAGCGGGCCGGCGAACCGGCTGTGAAGTCAGTGTACGAGGAATGACCCGGTTGATGCTCGAGTGAACGTTTTGGTCACCGGCGGGACGGGGGCCCTGGGACGCCATCTCGTGATGCAGATAAGGCAGGCGGGCCATCCCACCCGCATCCTGACCCACCACCCGAGCGGCGACGTCGATGAGGTGGAGGGCGACCTCGCCACCGGCCAGGGCCTGCTCCAAGCCGTCATCGGGATCTACTCGATCATCCATGCGGCTTCGGCGACAAAAGACATGTCCCGGGGGCGGGCGACGGACGTCCTCGGCACGCGCCGGGGCGCTGGCCCTGGCGCGCGAGGCTCGCGTCGGCCACGTCGTATACGTGTCGATCGTCGGCATCGACGGCGTGGAGTACCCCTACTACAAGACGAAGCTGGCGGTCGAAGCGGTGGTGCGCGAGGACATCGCGCCCTGGTCGATCCTTCGGGCCACCCAGTTTCACACCTTGATGGAGGTCTTCCTCGGAAGGTTCTGCAAGCTTCCGGGCCTCGTGACCATCCCGGCGAGATGGCAGTTCCAGCCGGTGGACGCACGCGACGTGGCACGGCGGCTCGTCGATGTGGTGACGCATGAGCCGGCGGGTCTGCTGCCGGACTTCGGAGGCCCCGAGGTGCGCGATTTCAAGAGCATCGCCACGGCAAAATCACCTTCGAGCAGTACTTGAGCGAGAGGTACGAGCATTGATGTCACGCCTGGTCGAGCGGTTCGGAAAGACGGGCTTTGCCGCCCTGACCAGCCTGATCTGGGCGCTGCCGATGGCTGCATGGGCCGGTTCGGCGGACCTCACGCCGATCGACACGACCGCCTATCCCCGGATCGCGCTCGGCTTGGGCGTCGTGATGCTGATCGTCTGGCTAGCGCTGATCAGCCGCCTCGGACACGTGCCGGCGTCCGGGCGCCCGCACCGGCTCGACGTCGGTCGCATGTCGGCCTCCGAGAAGCGCTGGACGCTGGCCCTGGCCGCTTTCGTAACCGGCCTCATCGCCTGGCTCAACGGGGCAGCGACGGTGGACTGGAGCCCGCTCGAGGCGGCCGTCCAAGCCGGAAAGCCGGGGCCGATCCTGTTCGGCGTCGCGCTGGCGGCGTTTCTGGTGATCATGCTCGCCGGCATCTGGATCAGCTGGCGCAGGTCGGGCCAGGCGTTTCAGCGCAGGAGATCCTCTGCCATCCTGGAATAGTTGCTTGCGCAAGCAAGTACTAGTGGTCAACAATCCAATTTCCAGGAGGACCACATGGTTCAGTACGAAGTCGATCAGCAGCACACGCATATCGGGTTCACCGCCAAGCACCTCGGCGTCTCCACGGTGCGCGGCCGGTTCAACAAGTTCGAGGGCCAGTTCGAAGGCCCCGACGATGACTTCACGAAGGCGCGCGGCGAAGTCAAGATCGAGGTCGCCAGCCTCGAGTCGAGGAGCGACCAGCGCGACACGCACCTTCGCTCGGCCGACTTCTTCGACGCAGCGAAGTACCCGTACATGACCTTCAAGATCACCAAGGTCGAGGCCGTCGACGCAGAGTCGTTTCGGGTCACCGGTGACCTTACCGTCAAGGACGTGACCAGGCCGATCGTCCTCGACGCCACGGTGGAAGGCCGGATGCCCGACCCGTTCGGGGCCAAGGAGAGGGTCGGCATCAGCGCACGCGGCCAGCTCGACCGGATGGATTTTGGCCTCAACTGGAACGGCGTCGCCGGCGCCGTGCCGTTCGCAAGCCACACTGTCAAGCTCGAGGTCGACGCCGAGATCGTGGTCAAGGCCGCCGAGCTCGTACGGGCATAGCAAGAGTCCCCGGGGACAGGCCGGGCGATCCTGCCCGGCCTTTTCCTTTATCTATATGGGTCCACGATGAATACCATTGGCGAAGTGAAGAAGGTCAACCCAACCAAGATCGTTGAGGTATGGGAGAGCCTCGCGCGAGCCCACAACGCGACCTCGGCCGCCATCGAAAAGGACATGCTCCCGAACGCTGGGATCGCGCTCGGGTGGTACGAGGTGCTCGCCCACCTCAACCGCGCGCCCGGCGCAATGCTCCGCTTCCAGGACCTGGCCAGGCTGTCGGGCATCACCGACAGCGGGGCCTCGCGGCGAATCGAGCAGATGATCAAGGCGGGCCTGATCGACCGCCATTCGTGCCCGGTCGACCGCCGCGGCGTCTATGCGCACCTCACCGCGCAGGGCCAAGCCGCGTATGAGAGAGCCCACGCGGTGTTCGTGCGAAGCCTCGAGCGGAACCTGGGCAGCCATCTCGCGCCGGAAGAGGCGGACGTGGTCCACGCCGCCCTGTCGAGGCTCTAGCCGGAGCTCGTCGGCCCGCTTCGGCTCGCTTAGCGAGGTTTTCGAGCAGGGTCCCGAACTCACTCGACACGTCGGACCCGATGCTCCAGACGTTCTCGAGCGAAGCCGTGGTCTCGACCGACGTTCCGTCCACCCGTGCCATCACTTCGTCCTTTGAGTCGGATCCCGGTCTGCGTTTATAGTCCGCCGGTGACTCGATCCGCCCAGCCACTCGGATGTGGCATCGATTTCGGGACCAGCAACAGCTCGGTCTCGATCGCCTACGGCGACCGCGTCGAGGTGCTTCCCGTCGGGCCGGGCCGTACGAAGACGCTGCCGTCGTTCGTCTACCTGCACCGAAGCGGCCGGCGCACGGCAGGCGACGACGCGGTCAAGACTTTCCTGCGGTCCGGGCATGAGAAGAGCGACTGCTGGAAGTGCCCGCTGGCGCCATATGGATGGGACACGGAGTGCCGCCAGTACCGCAAGGGCGGCGGGTGCAGCGACGCCCGCCTCCTGTCGGGTGTCAAGCACGAGCTGGCGAAGCTCGGTTTTGCGGGGACGAACTCCTGGGCGACCGACTTCAGCGTCGGTGCGCTGGTGAGCGTGGTCCTGAATCGACTCAAGAATGCGGTCGACACCGCCGCGGGGAGCCCGGTGGGCGCCGTGGTCCTCGGGCACCCGGTGGTTTTCGCAGGCGAAGATCCCGACGAGCGGACCGCCTCGAGAGCCGAGGCTTTCCGGCGGCTGGAGCAGGCCGCCGAGCAGGCCGGATTCACCGAGATCGCATTCCTCCCGGAGCCGGCGGCTGCCGTGATCGGCGAGCAAGCCCACCCCGGCGTCGAGATCGCGGTCGACTTCGGGGGTGGCACGTACGACGTGGCGGTCCTGGATTCGCGCGCCGGCGAGCCGCGGATCGCGGCCACGTCGGGCATCGCGATCGGCGGGGAGATCCTGGACGGCGTGCTCTTCGAGACCCTGGTTGGTCCCGCGCTGGGGCTCGACGCACTGCCCAACTGGCTCTTCAACGAGCTGCGCACCGCCAGCTCGGTCCGCCTGTTGATGGCCGATCCAGGCATCCCGGCGATCCTCTCACGCATCGGGGGTGTCGGAGCCGAGATCGTGCACGCGCTGCTGTACGAGGGTCAGGCGTACGACTTCTACAAGGCGATCGAGTCGGCCAAGATCGCCCTTTCGAACGAGGACACGACCGACATCGAGTTCGCGCCGCTGAACCTGTGGGTGACCGTGCGGCGTTCAGCTTTCGAATCGATGATCCGGCCGGAGCTCGAGCTGGTGGCGCAGACGACGCGACGCGCCCTGGCCGACGCCGGGATCGGCGCCGTGGACGTGGACCGGGTGCTGCTCACGGGCGGGTCGGCTTACATCCCGGCATTACGGGAGGACCTGGCTGCGATGTTCGGGGCCGTGAAGCTCGAGCAGCGCGACGCCTTCACAGCCGTGGTGCACGGGCTGGGCGTGCGCGCCCAACAGCTCTGGGGAGCGGAGCGGGTCAGCCCTCCGCGAGGGTGAGCGACGGGGCCTGCACGACAGGCGCGACTTTTTCCTTCGTCAGGTTGAGCACGATGATCACTCCGATCAAGAGGCCGGTCCCGACGATCTGCATTCCGTAGACCGGCTGGTTGAAGCCCCACGGCGGTGGGGCCGAGGCGATCAGCGTCGCCGCCACCGGGTACGCCATCTCGGCGATGGTCGCCAGGGACGCCGGGGTCCTGGACAGCGCGCGGTAGTAGAGGAGCAGGGCGAGGAGACCGGGCACGAGCGCGATGGCCAGCAGGTTCGGCACGAAGTCGGACAATCGATAGTGCGTGAAGCCCGTGATGCCGTTCTGGGCAAGCGTGATGGCGATCAGGACCGGCAGCGCCAGAGTGAATCGCAGCGCGGTCATGCTCCAGAAGCTGATCGAGCCGAGTGCGAATCGACCCAGTACCGTTCCGCTCGCCCACAGCACCGCGGCGCCGAGGGCCAGGAGGCCGACCTCGACCCGGCCTTTCTGCAGTGCAGACACGGGCGCGGTCGGGTCCTGCGCGAACACGACCAGGTAGACGGCCACCAGCGCTACGCCGGCGGCCGGCCAGAACCACGGGCGCCGCCTCTCGCCCAGCACGATCCAGGCGAGGACGATCGCGATCAGGGGCTGGGTTTGCTGTAGGACGAATGTCTCCGCGAAGACTTTGTAGGTGGCGGCCGCCTGGAAGGATGCGGTGAACAGGATGGTCGCGACCGACTGCGCGCCGGCGGCGATGATGCCGACCGCGAGCCATCCGCGTGGGCCGAGGTGGCGCAGCTCACTCGAGCTGCGGATGAGGACCGGCAGGAGGAACAGGGTGACGAGGGCGTCCTCGGCGACCACGATTTGCGTGGCGGTGAGGTGGCTGATGAGTTGATTGCGAAAGTAGGCGTCGGATGCCCACAGGGTGGCGGCCACGGCGACGAGGACGACCGAGAACCGGTCAACTGTGATGCCGCCTGCCGGGGAGACCGACCTTTTCATCGACCTCCATTCAACCGCATCCGTACCGGCAAGCTTCCATTGGGCCATGTGCTCGCACCCGTCCGAGGGCCCTCCCACCTCCCGGAGCTCCTCCCCCAGCTCCAAACGCACCTGCTGCCGGTGAATCTACGAAATGCCCGGGGGCAGCCCGCAATCCTGCCTGTTAAGGCGCTACCCGGCACGAGGCAGCGTCAGACCGTGACTTCGTCTTCGGCCACCACGTTCTCGAGCGCGACCTCGTCGTGCTGCAGCACGTAGACCTCTTCCGGCCGGTCGTGGCCCTCGAGCATCCGCTTGCCCACGCTGACCAGCTTGATGTCGCCGCGCAGGATGTCGGCCACGATCGAATACGTCGCCTCCGAGACGAGCACCTGGTTGCCGATCGCTCGCCGTCGCAGCTTGGCGCATCGGTTGACCGCCGGCGAGCGATAGTCCCGGTCCCGCGCGTCCGCCTCGCCGGTCAGGATCGCCATCCTCACGCTCAGGTGGATCCGGTCCGGCCAGGGCTCCGAATGGATCGCTCGCTGCGCCTCGAGAGCCGCCGCGACCGCATCGGTCGCGCGCAGGAACACGGCGAAGAAGCTGTCCCCCTCGCCCCGCTCCTTGAGCACGATCCCGCCGTTGGCCTCGATGGCGCCCGCGAGCAGCTGGTCGTGCCGACGCATGGCCGCGTACATCTGCGCGCGACTCTGCAGCCAGAGCGGGGTCGACTCCACCACGTCGGTCATCAGGAACGTGACTATGCCGTCGGGAAGGGCCCAACCGGGCTCGACCTTGAACGCGGTTCCCGGGGAAGTCGTCGTCGAGCCTTCGTCCGCCGCTCGCGGCAGAAGCGTGGCGGCGACCACCAGGTAGTCGTCGATCGCATTGACACGCCGGAAGAAGTGCACGTTGTAGGAGGGCAGAAAGCTCCACTGCGAGTAGTCGCTCGAGAACTCGCCGTCCCGGCTAACGTCGGGCGCAAGCGCCAGGAGCCGTCCCAGCTTCATGAGCGCCGGGGTCTCCAGACCGAGCTCGCGCGCCGCGTCCTCGCTGGTGACGGGCCTGCTGTCCTGGTCGGCATCGACCGCCCTGCGCACGACCTGAACGAAATTCTCGAGGTCCGCCTGGGTGTCCCGGCAGCGCTGCAGCTGTTCGAGCGAAAGCGCGACCTCGAAATCGCCATTTGGGGCCGAGCCGTTTCCACCGGATCCCTCGCCATGGGTGCTGGGAGCGAACAGTGAGATGACGCGCTCGAAGCTGTCTTCGACCGCGTACTCGCGCGTGGTCCGCTGATACACCTCTCCGACCGTGGGCCAGCGTCCGTTCGCGACGAAATAGTTGGCCACGACCTGCTCGTAGAGCCAGGACGCGCCGTTCAGGGAAAGGTCGATGTTCAGCGCCACCTGCAGGAAGTCGATCACACGCCTGTAAAGCTCCTGCGCGATCGCATAGGGAGCGACCTCGGCGACCCGGATCTCGCGGTCGAGGCCGAGGGAAGGATTCGGTCTGGGCGTCCCGTCGATGTAGGTGAACGCTTCGAGCGCCACCAGGTCGCCGTGGTTGCGCAGCTTGATCCGTGTCTGGGAAACCCGAGGGCCGGGCCCGGCGACGGGACTGTCGGCAACGTGGACGTGGCCGCCGAGGCCCCAGGCACGCTGGATCGGAGCGCGCAGGTCGGAGACGAGCGAGTAGAAGCGCTGGATGAAAGCCAGCGCCGCCTTGTCTCCGCCCATGTCGAAGCGGTCCTGGCGCACAGCGCGCAAATCCCGCTCCCAGGCGGCGGTGATCGCTCCCCTCAAACCAACGATGCCTGGCTGCATCGATCCCATCCTGGGGCCTTCGAAATCCCTCTCCCCGCGCCTCCAGCCCCACCGGTAGGTTATCTCGGAAACCTCCGCGTTCGGGCCACATACGAGCGATTAGCCTCACTTATGAATTGACACCGTCTTTGGGACGGCGCATGTTTAGGCGGGCTGGCTGCCGGGGCCTGGATCCCCGGCCGTGTTCAGGAGGTCAAAGGGATGTCTGATACAAGAGTGGCTGCTCCCCCGTTGGCGACGATCGCAAATCCGGCAGCACTAGGACTCGCAGGGTTCGCCCTTACGACCTTCCTGTTGAGCGTCCACAACGCCATGGGGGTGAGCAGAGAGCCACTGCTCGTGTTCTTCGGCTTTGCGATCTTCTACGGCGGGTTGGCGCAATTCGCGGCCGGCATGTGGGAGTTCAAGGCGGGCAACACTTTCGGCGCCACTGCCTTTTCCACTTATGGTGCCTTCTGGATGGGGGTGGCCGCCACAGTGACCCTGGTGCTCTGGGGCAAGCTCGCCGTAACGGACGTGACCTCGACGCTGGCCTGGATCCTGACCTCGTTCGCGATCTTCAACACCTACATGCTGATCTGGAGCGCCCGGCTGAACATGTCCGTTTTCCTGGTCTTTCTCACGCTTGAGATCACCGAAATACTCCTCGCATGGGGCAACTTCAACGGCGACGCCGCCGGCAGTGGCATAGTCTCGATCGGCGGCTGGATGGGCATCGTCACCGCCCTCGTGGCTTGGTATGCATCAGCGGCGGTGGTGGCCAACAGCATGCGGGCCAAGCCGATCCTCCCGGTCGGCAGCGCGCTGTGGTCGTAACCCGGAGGATTCTGACGCTGAGCGAGGCAAAAACATGAGCGACGACCAGCACACCGGCCATGCGATCGAGACGATGCAGGTCGAGGAGCGGCGCTACAAGCCGTCTCTCGAGTTCAGCCAGACAGCGAACGCAAAGCCCGAGATCTACGGCAAGGGACTCGACGAATTCTGGACCGAGGAAGGCAACCAGAGGGTCACCTGGTTCGAACCCTGGAAGCAGCTCTACGAGTGGAAGCCGCCTTACGCCAAGTGGTATATCGGCGGCAAGCTCAACGTCTGCTACAACTGCGTCGACCGCCACGTCGAAGGCGGCCACCAGGACAAGGTCGCGTTTTTCTGGGAAGGCGAACCTGAAGACGACCGCAAGAGCATCACCTTCGGCGACCTCCAGCGCGAGGTGGTGCAGTTCGCCAACGGCCTGAAGAAGCTCGGCGTCAAGAAGGGGACCCACGTGGGGATCTACATGGGCATGGTCCCCGAGCTGCCGGTCGCGATGCTGGCGTGCACCCGCATCGGCGCACCCTTCACCGTCGTTTTCGGCGGGTTCTCCGGCGAGTCGCTCTCCGACCGCATGAACGATATGAAGTGCGAGCTGCTGATCACCCAAGACGAGGGCTGGCGGCGGGGCAACCGCGTCCCGCTCAAGGCCAACGCCGACGCCGCGCTCGCAATGTCGCCTACCGTCAAGACCTGCCTGGTGGTGAAGCGGACCGGCGGCGATATCGTGATGAAGGAGGGGCGCGACGTCTGGGCCCACGACGTCTTCGACGGCCTCAGCGACGACCCCAAGTCATGTCCCTGCGAGCCGATGGACTCCGAGGACCTGCTCTACCTTCTCTACACCAGCGGCACCACGGCCAAGCCCAAGGGCATCATCCACACCACCGGCGGCTACCTGGTCGGAGTGGCCACGACCCACTATTACATCTTCGACATCAAGCCGAACTCCGTCTTCTGGTGCGCGGCCGACATCGGCTGGGTCACCGGGCACAGCTACATCGTCTTCGGGCCGCTGGCCAACGGGACCACCGGCATCATTTACGAGGGCACTCCCGACTTCCCGGACAAGGACCGCTGGTGGAAGATCGTCGAGCGCTATAAGCCGGACATCCTTTACACGGCGCCTACGACCATCCGCACCCATATGAAATGGGGACCGGAATACGCGGCCAGGCATGACCTCAGCTCGCTTCGCTTGCTCGGGTCGGTGGGCGAGCCGATCAACCCGGAAGCTTGGATCTGGTACCGCGAGCATGTCGGCGGCAACCGCACGCCGGTCGTCGACACCTGGTGGCAGACCGAGACGGGGATGATCCTCATCACCCCGCTCCCCGGCATCACCACGCTCAAGCCCGGCTCGGCGACCAAGCCCTTTCCGACCATCGACGCCGCCGTCTTCAGCAACCAAGGCGAAGAGGTCCCGCCCGGCGGTGGCGGCTACCTGGTCATCCGCAAACCGTGGCCCGCGATGCTGCGCGGGATCTACGGCGACCCCGATCGATACCAGCAGACCTATTGGAGCCGCTGGAAGGACACGTACTTCGTGGGCGACGGCGCCCGTATCGATGAGGACGGGGACTTCTGGCTCCTGGGCCGGGTCGACGACGTGATGAACGTCTCCGGCCATCGCATCTCGACCATCGAGATCGAAAGCGCGCTGGTCAGCCACCAGGCTGTCGCGGAGGCGGCAGTGGCCGGCCGCAACGACGCCCAGACCGGCCAGGCCATCGTGGCGTTCGTCACCTTGAAGGGCGGCAGGGAGGGCTCGCCGGAGATGATGCGCGAGCTGCGCGACCACGTCGGAAAGGTGATCGGGAAGTTCGCCGCCCCGGCCAACATCGTTTTCACCCCGGAGCTGCCCAAGACCCGATCGGGCAAGATCATGCGCCGCCTGCTGCGGGACGTTTCCGAGAACCGCCCCCTCGGCGACACCACCACACTGGCGGACCCGGCCGTGGTGGCCGAGCTCGCGCGCCGCGGGAAAGAGGAAGCCGGCAAAGACGACGCCTAGCACAGGGAGGGCCATCCGGCCCTCCCTGTCTTTTGGCGGCTTGGCTCAGAATTCCCGGCTATGACGCTCGACCCCACCGTCGAGGCGCCCGTGCGCGACGACAAGGCGCACGCTCCGCGAGGCCCAGCGGTCACGCGTCGCAGGATCGGACGCCCTAGGCCGTCGGGCAGAACCATCAATGCGATCGCAGCCCTGGTCGTGTCGGCGGCTGTTCTCTACGCCGCTTTCTTCGGCGCCGGCCCGCTCCCCGCGCTCGGGCCCGCGTTCAACCCTGTGACCGGCGCATGGACGATGGCAGCGGAAGCGCAGGTGAGCAGCGAGACCCTTCACCTGGAAGGGCTGCAGCAGCCCGTGAGAGTCAGCTTCGAATCCGACGGGACGGCGCACATAGTCGCGCAGACCGACCACGACCTCTTCCTGGCGACCGGCTACGTCCATGCGCGGTTCCGGCTGTTCCAGATGGACCTGATGCGCCGGCAGGGCGAGGGCAGGCTGTCCCAGGTGATCGGCAAAGCGGCGCTCGACTCTGACCGCTTCGAGCTACAGCTCGGCCTGCTGCGGACCGCAACGCTGGAGTGGAGCCAGCTCACCTCGAGCGACCCCTCGCGCGACGCGCTGACCGCCTACGCGCAGGGTGTCAACGACCGAATCACCGAAGCGGAGTCATCGCACCAGCTCGACGCGATGTTCAAGCTCCTCGGCTACGAGCCGGCGCCCTGGACCCCAATCGACACCCTGATCGTGAAAGGCGACATGACCCAGACGCTGAACTTTACCGACACGCCTCTTGTGATCGCCCAGCTCGACAAGTCGCTGGGAGCGGACCTCACCTCCGAGTGGTTCCCTATCCTGCCGCCCAACCAGCAATCGCCATACGACCCCGGGCCTTATGGCACCGCGACCACCGGCCCGATCGAGACCATGAGCCAGGTCAGCGACTCGGTGGCGGCGACCGCGGCGGCGCTTTACCAGCGCCTGGCGGCCCTTCCTCCGGGCTTGATCGCAACAGGCGGCGCCAGCAACAACTGGGCGGTGGCGGGTTCGATGAGCGCGAGCGGCGGCGCGCTGCTGGCGGGCGATCCGCACCTCCATCTCACACTTCCCTCGATCTGGTTCCAGCTCACGATGGATTCCCCGGGCTACCACGCCAGTGGCGTCAGTATCCCCGGCACCCCGATCGTGCTGATCGGCCACAACCAGCACATCGCCTGGAGCCTCACCGACGCCCAGAACCAGCAGACCTTCTACTACCTGGAGCACGAGGACGCTGCGCATCCCAACCAATACCTGTGGAAGGGCGCATGGCAGACCTACAAGACGGTCGGCTATGACATCCCGGTGCTGGGCGGGCCGACCGAGCACCTCACGGTGAAGCTGAGCGTGCACGGCCCCGTCATCACGCAGCGCGGGCAGACCACGTCGGTCTGGTGGGCCGGCAACCTTCCCTCGCAGGATCTCGACGCGCTGCTCCGCGTCGGGCAGGCGTCCAACTGGCAACAGTTTCGCGATGCGCTGCGCGACTGGCACTCTCCGACACACAACTTCGTCTATGCGGACGACCAGGGCAACATCGGGCTCATCTCGGCGGGCTATTACCCTCTCGTCGCGGCGGGCCAGCCCTGGCTCCCGATGCCCGGGACCGGCGAGGACGACGTCACGGGGACCGTGCCCTACGACGCGATCCCCCAGGTTTACGACCCCGCCGACGGCATCATCTGGTCCGCCAACCAGCGGCAGGTGACAAGCGACTACCCGTACTACATCGGCACCGCCTCGAACTTCTTCGACCCGGGCTACCGCGCCAACGAGATCCACCGCGTCCTGAGCCTCGGCACCGCCAACGGCGGCAAGCTGAGCGCCGCCGACATGATGGCGCTGCAGACCGACACGCGCGATTTCCTGGCGTCGGAGATCGTGCCGGTGCTGGTGCAGAAGCTGGCCGGCGAACAGCTGAGCCCGACGGAGTCTGCGGCGCGGGACCTGCTCGCCAAATGGGACTACCGGATGGACACCAACTCGGCCGCGGCGACCATCTGGTCAACGTTCTGGGAGTCCTACCTCAGCGAGACGTTCGACCCGTGGTGGAAGTCGCGCGCCGTCTCGATCGATCGACAGGAGGTGGACGACGCCCTCGGCCAGGACCTCGAGGCGTGGACGCTGGGCGACACGGCCAACCAGGCGTTCAGCTCGCCGGGGAACGGCGTTCGGACCGCCTTCGACGTGATGCTCAAGGCTTTTCACGCCACGATCGAGACGCTCAACAAGGGCCTCGGCTCCGCGCCGAAAACCTGGACGTGGGGCCGGGTCCACACGCGAGAGCTGGAGAACCTGGCCCAGATCAGCGGCCTGAGCTACGGCCCTCGGGCCGATCGCGGCGACGCCAACACGCCGCTGGCCGCAGGCGGCGACCCGTCCACGCATGGGCCGAGCTGGCGCATGGTCGTGGATTGGGGGACCGGCACCTTCGACGGGATCTATCCGGGCGGGCAGAGCGAGAACCCCGCGTCCGCCTGGTACACGAACCGCGTCGACACGTGGTGGAGCGGCCTCTACGCGCGCATGCTGACCGCGGACCAGGCAGCCTCGTCCAGGGGAACCGTCACCTGGAGCCTCGGATCATGATCCAGCGCTGGCTGCTCGCCGCCACCCTGCTCGTCGTCTTCGCCCTGACCGCCGTGGCTTTCGTCTTCGGCGCCTGGTGGGCGCCGTTCGTCGCCGGAGTCGCGATCGGCGCCGCGGGCGGCCGGGCCCGGGTGGCGATCCCATTGGGCGCCGCGGTCGGACTGCTCGCCTGGAGTGCGCCGCTGGTCTTCGACCAGGTCCGGTACGGCCTGGGGCCGGCCGCCTCCAGCCTCGCGGCGATCATGGGGTTTGGCCACCAGGGCGCCATCCCCCTGGTCCTGACCCTGCTGGTCGGCACGCTGCTCGGCCTGACGGGCGCGTGGCTGGGCTCGGTGGCGAGAAGCTGGCTACCCTGGCGTCAGCCGGCCACCTCGCGGTAGACGGCCTCCGTCTCGTCGGAAGGCTTTACATCGAGCTCTTTGGCCAGCAGCCGGCGCAGGTCGGCGTACACGCGAACCGCCTCGGCGCGGTCGCCCTTGCGAGCGTGGACCCGCATCAACCGCCGGTAGCCCGACTCCCGGAAAGGCTCCAGCCGAACCGCCTCGCGCGCATGCGACAGCGCCAGCTCGACCTCGGAATTGGCCAGGAGCGCCTCGACCCTGCAGTCCAGCGCTCGCACCAGCATTGAAGCCAGCGCCTGGCGCCGCTCTTCGGTCCACGCCCCCTCGTCCCCCGGGAGAAAGGGACGCCTGAGGATGGTGGTCGCGATGAGCGACTGGCCGTAGGCCGCCCCAGGGTCGCCCGCGTTCAACGCGCCCTCGGCAAGGTCGACGCCGCTGAGGGCGGCCTCGAGGTCGACCCACGCGTCGGCAGGTGCGGTGAACTGGTAGCAGCCGAAGGCGTGGCCGATGATCCGGGTCCGGTCGAGCCCGATCCCGGCGAGGCGCGACCGCAGCTTGCTGATGATCGCGCTCAGAGCAAGGGGCCACGAGCTCGGTGGGGCGCCGGACCACAAAGCGTCGGCGAGCTCCGACTGGGCCACCGCCCGCTTCCTCTCCGTCGCCAGGTACGCAAAGACGAACCGGCCCTGGGGCCCGCCGAGCTTAGACTCGCGGAGCAGGCGTCCACCGTTCTCGGCCTGGACCTCGCCCGTGAGGTAAAGCCTCAGCAATCCACCGCCCTCGATCGACGCCAAAGAATCGCCAAAGCCTTCGGGGGATGATGCTAGCGCTGGTCCGGAACAGCACAAGGAGAAGACATGAAGAAGAGAGTCGAATGTGAGTGCGGATGGGTCCTCGAGACCGACGACGAGGAAGAGCTCGTCAACGGGGTCAAGAAGCACGCCAGCGAGGTTCACCACATGCAAGGCGTGACCCGCGAGCAGGTCTTGGCCCAGGCGAAGCCCGTCTAGCCCTCGATCGGAGTGGGAGCCACCCGGAGGTGTCTCCATTGAAAAGGAGTCGACGTGAAGTACCTCTATCTCTTGTATGCCGATGAGGCAAAGATGCCGGCGCCGGGCAGCCCGGCGTTCCACGCTCAGAACGACGCCTACAACAAGTACTACGAGGAGCTCTCCGGCCACGGGCTCTTCAAGTCGGGCGACCCCGTCATGCCGTCGCAGACGTCGAACACCGTCCGCGTACGCAGCTCGGCAACTAAGGCAGACACGGGGCCGTTCAGCCACAGCGGCGACCAGGTGATCGGCTTTTACGTGGTCGAAGCCAAGGACATGGACGAGGCCGTCGCCAATGCCGCCAAATGTCCAGCCGCCTCGGCGGGAGCCGTCGAGGTCCGACCCATCGTCCAGATGTAGAAACCTTTCGGGCCGGCGGTCGCTCCGCCGGCCAACCTCCCCGTTGCGCCCCACGCAATCGTTGACGCGACCAACCCCGAGTGATAGGTTCCGGCGCAACCAGAAGGCCGGTTCTTTTAGGGGAGGAAGGAGTTGGAAGACCATGCTCACCACGCGGATGTCCGCGACCTGGCGCGGTTCGGCCATCCGCAGGAGCTGAGGCGGGCCCTCGGCGTCTACTCGAGCTTCGCCGTCGCGTTCTCATACATCTCGCCCTCGACCGGCATCTTCACCCTTTACGCGCTGGGCATCGGCATCGGCGGCCCGGCGTTCATCTGGAGCTGGCCACTGGTCGTCGTCGGCCAGCTGCTCGTCGCCCTCAACTTCGCCGAGGTCAGCTCGCATTTCCCAGTCGCCGGCTCGGTCTACCAGTGGACCAAGTACCTGTCCAACAAGCACTACGCATGGTTCACGGGCTGGATCTACCTGTTTGCTGGGATCCTGACGGTCACCGCCGTCGATGTGACGGTCCCGATCGTGCTCATCCCCCTGCTCCAGAACCTGGGGCTGAACGTACCGAACACCACGTCGTCGCAGGTGATCATCGGAGCCCTGGTCCTCATCAGCACGACGGTGCTGAACATCTACGGCGTCCGGCTGGTGGCCATCGTCAACAACACCGGAGTCGTGTTCGAGATCCTGGGCATGGTCGTCTTCGCCCTGGTCCTGCTGATCTTCTATCACCACCAGGACGCCTCGGTGATCTTCAACGGGCACGCGCTGGTGGCGGGCGGTGCCAACGGGTACGGCACCTTCTTCGCCGCCATGTTCATGTCGCTGTTCGTGATCTATGGCTTTGACACGGCGAGCACCCTTGCGGAGGAGACGAAGAACCCGCGCCGCGAGGCGCCGCGCGCGGTCATCCTGGCGATCGTCGGAGCCGCCATCATCGGCGCGATCTTCCTCTTCGCCACCCTCATCGCCATCCCAGGTGACATCGACAAGTACGTCGCCAACGTGGCCGCTGCGAAGGCCGCGCCTCCCGTGGACATCATCACCAGCAACCTCCCCGGCTGGGCCGCCAACCTGTACCTGCTCGTAGTTTTTGCGGCCATCTACGTCTGCTGCCTGGCGATCCAGACGGCCACCATCCGCCTGGCCTTCGGCATGGCGCGCGACGGCAAGCTGCCCCTCGGGCGCGTCTACAACAAGGTCAGCCCCACCCTTCACACGCCCGTCGGCACGTGCATCGTGATCGGGGTGCTCGCAGCCATTCCACTCCTCTACTACGCAGGAGCCGGCCTGATCGCCATCGCGGCGACGGGCATGATCTACCTCTCCTACCTGCTCGGCAACCTGGCGGTCCTGTTCGCCCGCTTCCGCGGCTGGCCGACCGAGGCCACCCCGTTCAAGCTCGGCGGCTGGGGCACGATCGTCAACGTGCTCGCGCTGCTGTGGGGGGCCAGCATGCTGGTCAACTTCTTGTGGCCGAGAGGCAGCAGCAACCCGCCGCTCAGCGGCCTGCCCAACATCTCCCTTTCCGGCGCGCTCGGCAACATCCCCATCTTCGAGGCGACGCTCGGCGTGATCCTGATCGTCGGAGCCATCTACTACGTGTTCGCTCAGCGTGGGATGCCGGACACCAAAGCCGTCGCGCCCGCCGAATCACCCGCCGTCTAGGTCTCGACCGGGGGCCGGCCACGTCCGGCCCCCACACCTCTCAAACTTGACACCACTTTGAGATCCCACGCGCGCGCAGTCGTGATCGGAGGCGGCGTCGGCGGTGCGGCCATCCTGTACTGGCTGACGCGGCTCGGCTGGACCGACACGATGCTGGTCGAACGCTCGCGCGTCACCAGCGGCTCGACCTTCCACTCCGCCGGGCTGGTCGGCCAGCTCCGGGGCTCGCTCAGCCTGACCCGGATGATGATGAACTCCGTCGACCTGTACCGGACGCTCAGCTATGAGGTCGGCCTGGAGACCGGATGGCACGAGGTCGGGTCGCTGCGCCTGGCGTCGAGCCAGGAGCGGATGGAAGAGCTCACACGCCAGGCGGCCTGGGCCAAGACGTTTGGACTTCCGCTGGAGCTGGTGTCGGCACAGGAAGCTCAGCGCATGTTCCCGCCCATGACCACCAACGGCGTGCTGGGCGCGGCCTACCTGCCGACCGACGGCTACATCGACCCGAGCCAGCTGACTTTCGCCCTGGTCGAGGGCGCCCGGCGCCGGGGCGCCGAGATCTGCGAGGACACCCGGGTCACCGGGATCGACGTCGCGCGCGGCCACGTGCGCCGCGTCGTCACCGACAAGGGCGACATCACGACCGAGCTGGTGGTCAACGCCGGCGGCATGTTCGCGCCCGAGATCGGCCGCATGGCGGGTGTCAACGTCCCCCTGATCCCGATGGCGCACGAATACCTGATCACCAGGCCGACCGGCCTGCCGCTGGACATGCCGACCATGCGCGACCCGTCGCTTCTCGTCTATTACCGTCCCGAATCGGGCGGCCTGATCATGGGCGGTTACGAGCGCGACCCCGCGCCCTGGAGCCTGGACGGCATCCCCGCCGATTTCAACGGACGGCTGCTCGAGCCCGACTGGGACCGCTTCGAGCCACTGATGGCCAACGCGATCGTGCGCACGCCGTCGATCAAGGACGCCGAGGTGGTGCGCCTGGTCAACGGGCCGGAGGCGTTCACTCCCGATGGCGAGTTCATCGTCGGCCCGAGCGAGGTCCGGGGCTTCTGGGTCGCGGCTGGGTTCTGCGCCCACGGCCTCGCCGGCGCGGGCGGGATGGGACGGCTCGTCGCCGAGTGGATCGTCGACGGGAGGCCGAGCCTCGACACGTGGGAGATGGACTCGAGGCGGTTCGGCCGCCAGTACACGAGCCGCGACTACACGCTCGAGCGCACGCGCGAGGTCTACTCGACCTACTACGACGTCAAGTACCCGGGCCACGAGCGGTCCGCCGGCCGCCCTCTGCGCCTCTCGCCCATCTACTCGCGCCTTTCGGACCTCGGCGCGGCGTTCGGCGAGAAGTCGGGCTGGGAGCGCGCCAACTGGTTCGAGCCGAACGGGTCGCGCGGCGACCAGGCGCTGCGCCCGCGGGGGTGGGCGGGCCGCTTGTGGTCTCCCGCCATCGGGGTCGAGCACCAGGCGTGTCGTGAGACGGCGGCCGTGTTCGACTTCACGTCCTTCGCGAAGATCGAAGTCCGCGGCCGGCGTGCCGCAGAGTTCCTGGAGACCCTCACCGACAACCGAGTGGCCCGAGCCGTCGGCGCGCTGACGTACACGCAGATGCTCAACCAGGCCGGGGGCATCGAATGCGACTTCACGGTCACCCGCCTCGCCGAGGACCGCTTCCGGATCATCACCGGGACCGCCTTCGGCCAGCACGACCTCGCCTGGGTACGCGACCACGCGCCCGAAGATGGATCGGTCTTCGTCGAGGACGTGACATCGGCGTATGCCTGCGTCGGCCTTTGGGGACCTCGATCGCGGGACATCCTCCAGGCCCTCACCACCACCGACATCGGCAACGCAGCCTTTCCGTTCATGACCGCGCGCCAGCTGGCGGTCGGGTCCGTGCCCTGTCTCGCGCTTCGCGTCACGTACGTCGGCGAGCTCGGCTGGGAGCTCTACTGCCCCTCCGAGTTCGGCCTGCGGCTGTGGGACGCGATCTGGGAGGCCGGCCACGACAAGGGCCTGGTCCCCGGCGGCTACAAAGCAGTCGACTCGCTTCGGCTCGAGAAGGGCTACCGGGTCTGGGGCTCCGACATCGGCCCCGAGTCGGATCCTTACCAGTCGGGTCTTGGTTTCTGCGTCAAGCTCGACAAAGGCGACTTCATCGGGCGCTCGGCCCTGATCGAGCTCGGCCAGAAGCCTGCCGAGACCAGGCTCGCCTGCCTGGTGCTGGACGACCCCCGCGCCGTTGCCCTTGGCTCAGAGCCGGTGCGGATCGACGACCAGATCGTCGGGCGGGTGACCAGCGGCGGCTACGGGTACACGATCGGCGCCTCGATCGCGTACGCGTTCGTGCCCGCCGCCACGCCGATCGGCCAGGTGGTCGAGGTCGACATCTTCGGGACGTGGGTGGCGGGACGAGTGGCGAAAGACCCCCTCTACGACCCGACGGGCTCCGCCATCCGGTCCTGATTTCTCACTTCCCCACGCAGCGGGAAGGTGGCCCGCAGGGCCGGATGGGGCGAGGCATCGGGCATTGCGACTCCCCATCCCCCGGCTGCGCCGGGTACTTCCCCATAAACGGGGAAGGCAGAAATCAGCCCTGCATCACAGTCCGCAGGTAATCGTCGAAAGCCGGTTCGGACGCCGTGCGCGCCATGCGCTCGAAGTGCTGTGCCGCGTAGCCGGCAAAGTCGAAGTCCAGCTCCGAGATCCCGCTCTGGAGCACTCCCCACATCGCCTCGCGGAAATCGGACATGAACCGCATTAGTCGCAGCGACGCGAGGTCGCGCTCTCGCTCGGCACCAAAGTATTCAGACAGCAACCTGTGGTCGTCCGCCACGGAGAAATCGTGGTTCACGGAAAGGTTCGCGAGGTCGAAGAAGCGGTCTCCCATCCCGGCGTACTCCCAGTCCACGATCCAGACGTTGCCGTCGTCCAGGAAGTTCGCGTTGAGCAGGTCGTTGTGGCACGGGACCAGGGGTTGGGGACCGCGCGCCGATTTGATTCGCTGCGAGACCTCCCGCGCCGCCTCGAACTCGCCGGGGATCATGGCTCCGAAGCTCTCGGCCTTGGCCCGGTAGTCGTCGATCACGGCGTGCGCGTCGAAGCGCCCGGGGATGGCGGGCGCCGAGTGGATCTTGCGCAGCGCGGCGGCCACCCGGCCCAGCCCCCTGGGCTCGCGCATCTCGTCAGGAGGGATTCGCCTGCCCTCGATGAACCGCGTCACAAGCCACCCTTCCGACTGGACGAATGCGATGACCGCCGGGCCGATCCCGATCTCCTCGGCGCGCAGGCTCGCCGCGTGCTCGACGGCGCGGTCGATCCCCAGGAGCTCGGTCCTCACGCCCCCCATCCGCAGTACGTAGGCCGACCCGTCGACTGTGACCTTGAAGTTGCGGTTGGTGATCCCACCGTCGAGCGGGACCACTGCCGCCGGCCGTCCGGGCCAGAGTCGTTCTATGACCTCGGCCGCGACGTCCACACTCGCGGATGGTATCTGCTTGAATGGGGCGGCATTGTCAGCCCCGAACCACTCCACGGCCACCGAGCTGGCCGAGCTCAGGGCCCGCTACGTCCCTCGCGGCATCACGACGGCCCATCCGCTGGTGGCCGACCGGGCCAGCGGGTCGGAGCTCTGGGACGTCAACGGGCGCCGCTACATCGATTTCGCCGGTGGGATCGGCGTGATGAACGTCGGCCATGGCCACCCCCGGGTGATGGAGGCTGTCCGGGCCCAGCTCGAGCGCGCCACCCATACCTCTTTCCAGGTGGTCATGTACGAGTCGTACCTGCGCCTGGCCGAGCGGCTGTGCGAGGTCGCTCCAATGGACGGGCCGAAGAAGGCGATCTTCTTCAGCACCGGCGCCGAAGCCGTGGAGAACGCGGTCAAGATCGCCCGGGCCCACACTCGCCGCGCGGCGGTGATCAGCTTCCGCGGCAGCTTCCACGGCCGCACGCTCCTGGCCCTGAGCCTCACCGGCTCGGTCAGCCCTTACAAGCAGAACTTCGGGCCTTACGCGGGAGAGATCTACCAGGCCTCCTTCCCATATGAGTACCGCGGCTGGGACACGGAACGCGCGCTCGGGTCGCTGCAGAGCATCTTCGACTCCGAGGTCTCGGCCGACCGCGTCGCGGCCGTGATCATCGAACCGGTGCTCGGCGAGGGCGGTTTCGTACCGGCCCCGGCCGAGTTCTTGAAGAGGCTTCGCGAGATCTGCGATCGCCACGGGATCCTGCTCATCGTCGACGAGATCCAGTCCGGCTTCGGCCGCACCGGCAAGTTCTTTGCGATCGAGCACTCCGGTGTCAAACCGGACCTCGTCACGGTCGCCAAGAGCCTGGCCGCAGGCTTCCCGCTGTCGGGCGTGGTCGGCCGCGCCGAGGTGATGGACGCCCCCGACCCTGGAGGCCTGGGCGGGACTTATGGAGGCAACCCGGTCGCATGCGCGGCGGGTCTCGCGGTGATGGACGTGATGCGCGACGAAAAGCTGCCCGAGCGCGCAGCGCGCATCGGATCGGTCCTCGAGGAGCGAATGCAGAGCTGGGCCGCCGAGCACGACCTCATCGGCGACGTTCGAGTCATGGGCGCGATGGCGGGCATGGAGCTGGTGCGCGATCGCACCGACAAGACGCCGGCGGACAAGGAGACGGCGAAGGTGCTGGTCGCCGCTCGCGAGAAGGGGCTCATCATCCTGCGGGCCGGTCTGCATCACAACGTGATCCGCACGCTGATGCCGCTGACCATCCCCGATGAGCAACTCGATGAAGGGCTGGACATCCTCGGCGCGGCTGTCGGAGAAGTCGCGGCCGGGTAAACACGGTGAGGGCAAGGAGGGAGCCATGAGCACGACGCTGCGACGCCACGAGATGTTCATCGACGGCAAGTGGACGCCAGGCGAAGGAGCCGAGCAGGAGATCATCAACCCCGCCACCGGCAAGGTCATCGCCCACGTGCCCAAGGGCACCGAGCACGACGTTGAGCGCGCCGTCGCCGCGGCCCGCAAGGCGTACGACGAGGTGTGGTTCGACAGCACTCCGCGCGACCGCAGCGAGCGCCTGATCAAGCTCGCCGAAGCGATCGAGGCCAACGGCGACGAGCTCGCCGGCCTCGAGTCGCAGAACGTTGGCAAGCCGCTGGCCCCGACCAAGTCCGAGGAGATCCCCCCCATCGCCGACTGTTTCCGCTTCTTCGCCGGCGCCGCGCGCCTGCTCGAGGGAAGGGCTGCAGGCGAGTACATGTCCGGCTTCACGAGCATCCTGCGGCGCGAGTCGCTGGGCGTGGTCGGGTCGATCGCGCCCTGGAACTATCCGCTGATGATGGCCGCCTGGAAGATAGCGCCGGCCCTCGCGGCCGGCAACACCGTCGTCCTGAAGCCTTCCGAGTGGACCCCGCTCACCGCCCTGCGCTTCGCCGAGCTCGCCGCGGACATCCTGCCACCCGGGGTCCTCAACGTGATCACGGGCGACGGCGAGCCGGTCGGCGCCGGCCTCGTCCGGCACCCCGGAGTGGCGATGGTCTCGTTGACCGGCGACGTGGCGACCGGGAAGGAGGTCGCGCGCGCGGCGGCCGCGACGCTCAAGCGGGTGCACCTGGAGCTGGGCGGCAAGGCGCCGGTGGTGGTGTTCGACGACGCCGACCTCGACAAGGTCGTCGAATGGATCAAGATCGGCGGCTTCTTCAACGCCGGCCAGGACTGCACCGCCGCCACCCGCGTCATCGCGGGGCCGAAGATCTACGACAACCTGATGGCCGACCTGGTGCCGGCAGTCAGTGGCCTCAAGGTGGGCGACCCGATGGCGGAGGACACGGAGATGGGCCCGCTGGTTTCCGAGGAGCAGGCCGAGCGCGTGTCCGGCTTCGTCGAGCGCGCGCGTAAAGCGGGCGGCGAGGTGCTGACCGGCGGCGCGCGGATCAAAAAGGCCGGTTCGTGGTACCAGCCCACGGTCGTGGTGCCCTCGGGTCCTGACGCCGAGATCGTGAACCGCGAGGTCTTCGGCCCCGTGGTCACGGTGCAGCGCTTCAGCGACGAGGACCAGGCGCTG
This sequence comes from Candidatus Dormiibacterota bacterium, assembly GCA_035531515.1. Classification (GTDB taxonomy): domain Bacteria; phylum Chloroflexota; class Dormibacteria; order Dormibacterales; family Dormibacteraceae; genus DATKSS01. Next base: position 23,808 of record DATKSS010000006.1, read on the forward strand.
CAGTGGGCCAACGGCGTCGACTACGGCCTGGCCGCCTCGGTCTGGACGCGCGACGTAGGCCGCGCGCTGCGCATGGCCCGCCGGCTTCAGTTCGGCACCGTCTGGATCAACACCCACATCCCCCTGGTCAACGAGATGCCACACGGCGGTTACAAGCAGAGCGGCTATGGCAAGGACATGTCGATCTACTCGCTCGAGGAGTACACGCAGATCAAGCACGTGATGGCGTCCCTGGACTGATTGGCGGCCACGGCAATCGAAAGCAAGCCGGCCCTCAAGCTGCTGGGCGTCCGGAAGAACTACGGACAGGTGGTCGCAGTCGCGGGCGTTGACCTCACGATCGTCGAGGGTGAGTTCTTCACGCTCCTCGGCCCCTCGGGCTCGGGCAAGACCACCCTGCTGCGCATGATCGCGGGCTTCGAGAGGCCCGACTCGGGGAGGATCGAGCTCGGCGGTCGAGACGTGACCTCGATGCCACCCCACATGCGCGACACCAACACGGTGTTCCAGGACTACGCGCTCTTCCCGCACATGACCGTCGGAGAGAACATCGGCTACGGCCTTCGCATCAAGAGAGTGCCGGGCGCCGACCGCAAGATGCGGGTCCTACGTGCCCTGGAGATGGTCCGGCTCTCCGGACTCGAGAATCGCAAGCCCAACCAGCTCTCCGGCGGCCAGCGCCAACGCGTCGCGCTGGCCCGGGCTGTGATCAACGAGCCCGAGGTGCTGCTGCTGGATGAGCCCCTGGGCGCCCTCGACCTCAAGCTGCGCCAGGAGATGCAGATCGAGCTCAAGCAGATCCAGAAAGAGGTTGGCATCACCTTCATCTACGTGACCCACGACCAGGAGGAGGCGCTCACCATGAGCGACCGCATGGCCGTGATGTCGAACGGCCGGATCGAGCAGATCGGCTCGCCGGTCGACGTGTATGAGCGCCCTGCCACCGAATTCGTGGCCGGCTTCATCGGGATCTCGAACGTGCTCTCACGCGAGGGGGTGCGCTTCGTCGTGCGCCCCGAGAAGATCCGGATTCTCGCCGAAGGCGATCGGGCCGGGCCGGAGATGACGGTGGAGCAGGGGACGGTCGAGGAGGTCGTCTATGTCGGGATGTCGACCCGGTATGTCGTCCGGCTGGACCGCGGCGAGCAGCTGGTCGCGGTACGCCAGAATATGGACGCCCCCGGCGACGCCCAGGATCTCCAGGGCCGGGCGGTGAGGCTGGCCTGGACCAAAGACCACGCGTTCGTGCTCGAGAACAAGGAGAGGTAGGAAGACCATGAGTTCAGCAGAAGGGCGGAAGAGCTTTTGGCGACTGGCGTGCGTCAGCGCGTCGGCTGTCGTGGCCATCACCGCGTGCGGTTCGAGTAACACTCCAACGGGGTCGACCCAGGCGCCGCCGCCGACCGCCAACATGAAGCCGCCGACCTCAGTCGGCGCGGGCGAGGGCCAGCTCAACCTGGTCCTGTGGGACGGGTACGCGGACAAGTCGTGGGCCGACCCGTTCACGGCGGCGACCGGCTGCAAGCTCAACCTGCACCCCGCCGGCTCGTCCGACGAGATGGTCAGCCTGATGAAAGATGGGGGCGGCGGCCAGTGGGACATGGTCTCCGCCTCTGGTGACGCCGACCTCCGCCTGATCTACGGCGGCGATGTCAAGCCGATGAACACGGACCTCATCCCCGACTTCAAGAACTTCCAGGCGTACTTCCAGTCGCCGCCCTACAACACCATCGGCGGCGTCCACTACGGTATCTCCCTCCAGTGGGGCCCCAACACACTGCTCTACAGCACCAAGAAGTTCCCCACCCCGCCAACCAGCTGGAGCGTCATCTACGACAAGGCCAACCAGGGCCTCGTCACCGTACCCGACAACCCGATCCAGATCGCGGACGCGGCACTCTACCTGAGCAAGACACAGCCCAGCCTTGGGATCACCGACCCGTACGAGCTGACCCAGAAGCAGTTCGACGCGACCGTCGCGCTGCTCAAGCAGCAGCAGCCGCTGATCAAGCACTACTGGGCATTGGCCACGGATGAGATCAGCCTGTTCCAGAACGGCGACGTCACAGTCGGCGCGGCGTGGCCCTACCAGACGATCCAGCTCCAGCAGAATGGCGGCCCGTTCGCTGACACGATCCCGCAAGAGGGCGCCACCGGCTGGGCGGACACGTGGATGATGGCGACCAAGGCGCCTCACCCCAACTGCGCTTACAAATGGGTCCAGTGGGTGAGCACCGCTCAGGTCCAGGCGGAGCAGGCCATATCCTTCGGAGAGACCCCTGTCAACAGCAAGGCGTGCGCCCAGATGGACGCCCTGGATGCAGGTTCGTGCCACCAGTACCACGCCGACGAGACAGGCGCTGCTTACTTCAACACCATCAAGTTCTGGAAGACCCCGCTGTCGACCTGCGACAACGGCAGTCAGAATTGCGTCCCGTACGACCAGTGGGTCTCGGCCTGGACCACCATCAAGGGCTAGGGACCGCGTGTCCGTAAAGGCGGCGAGGCGGCCCCCCTCGAAGGGAGGAGGGGCCGCCCCCTTCCAGGCATTGTTCTGGCGCCTCCCATGGCTGCGGGCGGTCCTCCTGCTGGTCCCGCCGCTCGGCTGGTTCGTCTTCGTCTACCTGGCCGCGCTCGGCCTGCTGCTGATCACGGCCTTCTGGACGATCGATCCATTCACGACGCAGGTCGTGGAGTCCTGGAACCTCGACAACTTCCGCATCATCCTGACCGACCCCACCTACTGGACCATCATCGGCCGCACCGTGCTCATCGCGGGGCTGGTGACCCTGACCGACGCGGTCCTCGCTTTCCCGTTCGCCTACTTCATGGCCCGCGTCGCGTCGCGCCGGGTCCAGACGATCCTGTTCGCGGCTGTCTTGCTGCCCCTGTGGGCGAGCTACCTGGCGCGCGTCTACGCGTGGATCCTCATCCTCAACCACGACGGCGTGCTCAACTGGAGCCTCCAGAAGGTGGGCCTGCCGGCGGCCAACATCGGGTACACCAACGTCGCGATGTGGCTGGTCTTCTCGTACATCTGGCTGCCCTTCATGGTCATCCCGGTCTACACCGCGCTGGAGCGCCTGCCCGAATCGCTGCTGGAGGCGGCCGCCGACCTCGGGGCGCGCAGGTGGCGCACGGTGCGTGACGTGGTCCTGCCTCTTGTGCTGCCCGGCGTCGTCGCCGGCTCGATCTTCACCTTTTCGCTGACGTTGGGCGACTACATCACGCCGATCTTGATCGGCGGGGCGAGCTCGAACTTCATCGGCAACGTCGTCTACGCGAACATCGGCATCGCCAACAACGTGCCCTTCGCCGCGGCACTCACCATGGTGCCGGTCGCGGTCATGACCGTTTACCTGACCGTCGCGCAACGTCTCGGCGCATTCGAGGCCCTGTAGTGGAGGGGCCCTGGACCCGGCTCGGACTGTGGGCGTGGTCGGCGCTGATCCTCATGTTTCTCTTCGTTCCAATCCTCCTGATCTTCTTCTATGCGTTCAACAGCTCGAACATCGAGAGCTGGCCGATCCCGGGCCTGACGCTGAAGTGGTTCACAGCGACGTGGAACGACGACACCGTGCGTACCGCCCTCGGCCTGTCACTTCAGGTCGGCCTCGTGGCGACCGCGATCGCCCTTGCCCTGGGGTCGTGCGCGGCCTTTGCGATCCACCGCACTTCCTTTTTCGGCCGCGAGGCGGTGAGCCTCCTATTCATACTCCCGCTTGCCCTTCCCGGCATCATCACCGGCATCGCCCTGAACGCGTTCTTCAGCTTCAGCGGCGTCTCGCTTTCGATCTGGACGATCGTGATCGGCCACACGACCTTCTGCATCGTCGTCGTCTACAACAACGTTCTCGCGCGCCTGCGCCGCACCCAAGGCTCGCTGGTCGAGGCGGCGATGGATCTCGGTGCCAATGGCTTTCAGACCTTCCGCGACATCACGCTCCCGCTCATCTCGACGTCGGTGGTGGCCGGGTGCATGCTCGCCTTCGCGCTGTCATTCGACGAGGTGATCGTCACGACGTTCACAGCGGGTGCCCAGTCCACCTTGCCGATCTGGATCTTCGGCCAGATCCGCCATGGCGTCCTGCTGCCGGAGGTGAACGTGGTCGTCTCGTTCGTGATCCTGGTCACGATCATCCCGGTCGTGGTCGCCGCACGCCTCACCGGCGGCGGCGCGGCGCGGGTGCCCGCCGCCCGCTGACCTACTTGACGACCAGCGGGACCAGGATCGAGGCCACCCACAGGGCGAGGCCCACGCCCAGCAGCCCCACCTTCTTGTATTTCCAGCCCACGGCGGCGAGGACGAACGCGATGAAGGCAAGGATCAGGAGGATGGTGCTCAGCTTCAGGTTCGAAAAGCTGATGCCGATCAGCTGTGAAAGAGCCCAGAGCGCCAGGCCGATCGCGATGAGGTCGATCTTCTTGAAGCCCCAGCCCACGGCCGCAAGGACGAAGACGATCAGCGCCGCGACGAGAAGGAGGTCGCTCAGGTTCATTGCGGCATTATGGGGTACGTATCACTCCTGTTCGACGGTTTCGGCCGGCCTGTCGCCCAACGCGCCGTGCGGCACGAGCCACCTGAAGATCTCGAGGGTCAGCCGGCCCGCCCGCACAGAAGGATCCTGGTGAGCGAGGCGCGATGCGTCTTCCACCGAGGTGCGGAGGACGGCAACCCCGCGAAGCGACGGGTCCGGCTGGCCCATGAACGGCCCATTGACCAGGACACGCCCCTCCTCGCGAAGCCGCGCCCAGAACGCGAGGTGGTTGTGCTGCAGCCCTTCTAGCGCCTCGTCGCTCATCTCGGGCGCGCCGGCGGGCCGGCGCAGAAACACGACCGTGTAGGCGTCGAGCCGCATAGCTCCACACTAACGTGGTGAACCAGGACACGGCGCGCCTCAACCTCACCGGCCTGGCGCGCACCCCTGGGGCGCAGCGCAGCTGGTGGTTGCGCGAGGCGCTCGCACGTGAGGACCATGGCGCCGCGCCGCCGCTGGCCGGTGACGTGAATGCCGACGTGGCCATCGTCGGGGGCGGCTTCACGGGGCTGTGGACGGCATATTTCCTGACCGAGGCGAACCCCGGCCTGGGCATAGCGGTGGTCGAGCAGGACATCTGCGGCGGAGGCCCCAGCGGCCGCAACGGAGGCTTCGCCAGCGGCTGGTGGGATGAGCTGCACGGGCTGGTCACCCTGTACGGCCCCGAAGGCGCTGTCAAGGCGTGCCGGGCGATCTCCGACAGCATCACGGCGATCGGGGGGTTCTGCGACGACAACGGCGTCGACGCCTGGTTCAAAAAGGCCGGGTACATGTACGCGGTGACCGCCGCCGCGCACGAGCCGACGTGCAAGGCCATGGTCGATTTGGCCCGCGAGGTCGGCGCTCCTGACGAGCTGCGCGAGCTCACCCAAGCCGAAGTCCGCACCCGCTGCGCGTCGCCGGCGTTCCTGGCGGGCGCATTCATGCGTGACGGCGCGTCGGTCCAGCCGGGCTTCCTGGTTCGCGGCCTCCGGCGGGTGGTCATGGAGCGCGGCGTGCGGATCTACGAGGGCACCGCCGTCACCGGGCTGAAGGCCGGGCCTCCGGCCGTCCTCACCACGCCAGGTGGCCGACTGCGAGCCAAGCACGTCGTGCTGGCGCTGAACGCATGGGCGACCGGGTGGCCGAAGCTGAGCCGCCGGTTGGTGGCTTGGAGTTCGTACATCGTGCTCTCCGCCCCCGCTCCGCAGCGCCTGGCCGAGATCGGCTGGACCGGCGGCGAGCTGATCTCCGACTTCCGCACGTCGCTGCGGTACTTCAGGACGACCGCCGACGGCAGGATTGCGTTTGGGGGTGGGGGCGGGCGAGCGCGCCGCACGATCGACGACGCGTTCACGCGCGACACTCGAGCCGTCGAGCAGGCCGCCGAGGGCTTCCGGCTCATGTTCCCGACGTTCGCCGACGTGCCGATCGAAGACGGCTGGGGCGGCCCGATCGATGTTTCGCCCACCCATCTGCCGGTGTTCGGCACGCTCGAGCCGGGCAACCTGTTCTACGCGCTCGGCTACACGGGCAACGGAGTCGCGCCGTCCCACCTCGCCGGCCAGGTGCTGGCCGACCTGGCGACCGGGCGCGACACCGATACCGTTAGGCTGCCGATGGTCAACCCAAGACCGCGCCTGTTCCCGCCGCAACCCTTCCGGTCCTGGGGCGCCGCCGTGGTCAGGCAGGCCATGATCGCCAAGGAGACCGCCGAGGAGCAGGGCCGCAAACCCGGCCTGCTGGTGTCCGAGCTGGCGCGAATGCCGCGCCGGATGGGCTACCTCTTAGGCCCGGACTAGATCCCCGAGCAGGTGGACGCCCCAGCCCCTGGGCATGAGGCGTTCCGACAGCACCGAGGCCCTGAACATGAAGCCGTTGAGCGCGAGGTAGGTGGGATCCGCCACGACGCGGAGCTCGGCCACCTCCAACCCGCACCGGGCGGCCTGATCGCGCAGCGCCCTGACCGTGTTGGCCCGGTACTGGACCGGGAAGGTGTCGGACTCCACTCGCCCGTAGACACGAGGCACCAGGCGCCGCTGCAGCCGGGGCAGGGCCTTGCCCAGCCGGTTGAGCCACATCAGCGGGTTGTGAAGGTTGGGGGTCAGGAAGATGAAGTGGCCGCCCGGCCGCAGCACCCTGCGAACCTCGCGAAGCATGGTCTCGGGTTCCTTGAGATGCTCCATCACCCAGACGCACACCACAAGGTCGAACGAGGCGTCGGCGAAGGGCAGCCTCTCGCCCACGCCCCTGATCACGGGCATGCCCGGCGCCCTGTGCTCGGACAGCGACGGCGAGTCAGGGTCGAGACCCGCGGCCAGCTTGACGTCCCGCCAGATCAGCTCCACGACCCCGCCGCGCCCGCAACCGAGGTCCAGCACGTGGCTGTCGGCGGTCACCCTGTCGCGCACGAGGGCCTCGAGCTGGTCCCCGCTCGAACGCCATCCCGGCCGCATGGCCCGGTAGCGGGCGCGATAGGCGTTCTGGAGCGAGAGGGGAAGCAGAGCCTGCTGAGCGGTCGGGTCTCCTACGTGAGAGCTGCCCATGCACCGGGCATTCTGACCTCAGAGCTGCCCCGCCGCAACCGCCTGGTCTGCGACGAAGGAATCACTTCCCCGCTCCGTGGGGAAGTGAGCTTTCACTTCCCGACGCAGCCGGCAGATGCTTTGCCATCCCACTTGAAACAACGCCTGAGAAGGCGCTCGCGGCGCTTGGACCGGGGCCGATCTGGGCATAAAAGAGTCATGGCAAAAGGCGATTTCGTCGAGGTTCTCGTGGACGCCGGCTCAGGCGCGGCTCGCGAGTACGTGGTCGAGGCGACCCATGCCGGGCGTACCGTCGAGGTGCGGAGCTCCCGCACGACCGTCGAGGTCCGAGAGCTGACCCGCACCGGGGGCGTGGTCCGGACGGCGAGGTTCATCGCGCCTCGAGTCCTGGCCGTGGTCGAACATCCCAGCCGGGACAAGGGACGAGGCCGGCCGCGAGCAGCCACCCGTCCTAAAGCCGCGTGACGATTACCTCCGCGCCCGCCGGCCGGGCGGCTACCTTCCCAGCGGCTTGCGCGCCTTGATGTAGGCGCTGCCAACCTCACCGTCGACTCCCGGAAGGGTCTGCGTCGCGTGGACCTGGAAGTCCGGCTCCTCGAATCCCGCCTCGACCAGCGCTGCCCGGTACTCGTCGATCGGGATCGTGCCCGAGATGCATCCGGCCCACGAGTCCAGCTGCGCCTTCGTCGACGGGCTCAGAGCCTTCAACTCGACCATGTCTGCCACCGCAAACCGGCCGCCCGGCTTCAAGACCCGAAAGGCCTCTTTGATCACGGCTCGCTTGTCTTCGGCGAGGTTGATCACGCAGTTCGAGATCACCACGTCGACGGTGGCATCTGGAAGGGGGATGTTCTCGATCGAGCCCTTGAGGAACGTCGCGTTCTCGATCCCCGCCTGCTCGCGGTTGCGGTTGGCCAGCGCGAGCATCTCGTCGGTCATGTCCAGTCCGTACGCGCGGCCACCGGGCGCGACGCGCCTGGCCGAGAGCAGGACGTCCAGGCCGGCGCCGGATCCCAGGTCGAGCACCACCTGGCCCGGCTCGAGCTGCGCCAAAGCGGTCGGGTTGCCACACCCCAGGCTGAGGCCATCGCCCATGCCGAGCTCTTTCAGCTCCCGGTCGGAGTAGGAGCCGGCACAACCGCAGTCCGGGCCGTCGACCTGGCAGCAGCCGGTTGCATCGAGCGGAAGGACGGTGAGCTGCCTGGCCGCTTCCGCGTAATGAGACCTGACCGCTTCTTTGACATCACCCATGGCTGAGAACTCCTTTGATCGATGAACTTCGATGCGTTGAGCCTAGCACATCCCATCGATCGATGTCGATGGGTTGGCGTATGATCTCCCCTGTGGCAATGAAGGCACTACCCGTCTTACGAGAGCGCGGCGAGTGCTGCGATCTCCCCGCCGTCAAGTCGGAATGGGCCACCAGGACGTCGACGTTGATGAAGGCGCTGTCGGACCCCACCCGCCTGACCATGGTCGCCTCCTTGTGGAAGGCCGATGCGCCGATCTGCATCTGTGACTTCACGGCCGCGCTCGGGCTCGGGCAACCCACCATCTCGCACCATATGGCCCGGCTCAGGGAAGCGGGCCTCGTGGAGTCCGAGAAGCGTGGGATCTGGGTGTACTACCGCCTTCGCGAGAAGCTCGATCCGCCGACCCGCAAGCTGCTCGCACAGCTCCTCGCCTAGTTTCGCGTCTCCTAGTACTGTTACGCGGTGCGCGCACGCCTGGCGTATGCCGCAGCGGTCCTGGTGCTCGCAGCCTGCGGCTCCGGACCTTCGCCCTCGGCCTCGCACAGCCCGAGCTCGGCGCCGACCGTGGCGGCCACCCCCTCCAGCTCAGCCGCCCCATCCGCCTCCCCTCCAGCCGGACCGGCGAGCCTGGTCCACTGCAGCGTGACGGTGCCGGCGGGCGACAACCTCGTGATCGGCAGCGTGGCCGGCGACCCGACCGTCGTGGTGCGCGACATCCAGGACCCGGCCAACGCCAAGAACCTGTGCACCTTCGATCCGGCCGCGCTGGCGCCGCAGTTCGTCACCGCGACGACCGTGACCTATGAGACGCCGGACAACCAGATCGTGAAGGCCGACCTCGCCAGCGGCGCGACCGCGGTGATGGCCACGTACGGCACGGGGTTCGGCTCGGGCCAGTATGCCGTCAGCCCAGACGGAAACTCGGTGACGTACATGGACGGCAATGCGTGGCGCCTGGCCGGACCGTCAGGCAACCGTGTCCTCACCACCCTGCCCGCAGCGCCCGGCCGCGGTACGAACCCGGACGAAGATGACAGCTTCCTCGGCTACTCGCCCGACGGCCAGTACATCGCGCTGTTCCAGACCTACCACACGGGTGGCGGCGGCGCGACGGCGGCCGACCAGGTCCGCCGAGCCAGCGACGGGACCCTCGCGTATTCGACGTCAGGGATGACCATGGCAGTCTGGGCGTCGGTGCCCAGCCGCCTGTTCTTCCGTGACTCGTCCGGAAACATGCACCGCTGGGATTCGAGCAGTGGGGTCTCGTCCATGATGTCCCTGCACTGGATCCGGCCCCGATCGTCACCCGACGGCCGATGGATCTCGTACACGTTCAGAACCACCAGCGGCGTCGGCGGTGTGGGTTTCTACAGCGTGCAGGGCAACAGCATCTCCAACACGAGCCCGCCCGGCCGCTCGGGCGTCCGGTTTCTGAACAACGACCTGGTCTGGTACATCGGCGAGCGGGCCTGCTCGACGTGCTTCGGCGGTGCGCCCTCCCCGACGGGAGTGGCCTACATCTACGACATCGCCGGAGCGAGCGAGATCACGGCCCGGCTGGCGGCAGTGCAGGACGCATGGCCGCACTACACGCCGCCTGGGCTTTAGATCACTGGGCTGGGCCGCCGGCTCCGCCGGCGCGGCCACGTCAGGTGGGGAAAATTTCAGACCGCGTGGATTCGACGCGAGGTGACGCCACCGCCGAGAAGGCGGGGCGTGACGCGGCATCTCCCGCGGCGCCAATTGCCTATGGACTCTTAGGGGGCGGGACTTCCGCGCTAGACGGCGCGAGGCTTCCAGCCGGGTTCGAGCTCACGCGAGATCGACGTTGGACTGTGACGGTGCCATGCCTTGAGGCAGCTCTCGCATGAGCAGCCCGGCCCCTCGACCAGGGCTTGTGGGCCCAAGGACCTGCGAAACAGCTTCAACAACGATGCAGTGACTGTGGTGCGACGTAGTGGTGTCATGTTGCCTCCGGTGGTGCAGTGCTGCCAAGAATAACGATGGCGCCAGGAGTTTCATGCACCTTAAAGGTCACCGAGCGGTGAGCTCAGATGCGGATCGCCAGCCGCCCGATCGGTTCCAGAAGCTGCTCTTCCTCGTATTTCAAGTGCACAAGCAACGTATCGCTGAGATGCTCGACCGCCTTCTCCGTGTCATCAAGACGCTGCTCGTCATCCACCATCGCGACCAGCGCCGAATCAATCTCCGCGAGGACCTCCGCGATTCCTTCGTGCTCGTGGCGAAGGCGCTCGAGTATTGGACCGAGCGATTGGTCCGCGGCCTTGAGGTCGACGAACAGCTGCTGATCTTCGATCGCGTGATGGACGCTGACCACCCGACAGTAGGCCGCGCAGAACGCGCCCAGCGTCCAGTAGTTCTGGCGCATGGTCATGTTGTTGAGATAAGACCTGGCGTCGGCCGCCGTCGAACGGCCCTCGCGAACTTCCTCGATGACCTCTCGCAGACGCGCCAGCTCCTGGCGCAGATGCTCGTGAATCGCGATCAGCGTTTGCTGTCCAGCACGCCCGACCGCCAGCCGACCATCGTCTTCGCCTGCCAGTCGCTCGGTTTCTCGTACGGCGTGGGCGGCCGCGACTCGCGAACCACCGCCCACCGGCTGGGCCACGTCTTCGGAGACGCCGCTGCGCGCTTTGGCGACCGCCTCGCGGACCGAGGGCACGACCTCGCCCGCCCACCGTCTCAAGTCCCCCTCCCCGTCCGGACCGGTGCCCAGCACGAATGCGCTGATCCCGTCGCGAAGCGCGAGCTCGGCCAGCTGTTCGGCCCAGAGCTTTGAAGGACCCTGCAGAAAGCCTCGCGCGGCCGCGCCAAACGATCCGCTGACGTTGAAGCCGCGACGGATCGCAGACGGCTCGCGGCCGGCGTCCACGGATGCTGCGTCGATCGCGGCGTTCATCGGTCCGAGCTCCTCGGGTGACGCATATCCCAGCGACGGGATCCAGCCATCGGCCGCGCGGCCCGTCAACCGCAACATGCGCGGCTTGTACGCCCCGAGCCAGATGGCGATGCGATGCGGAGTTACAGGGCCCGGGCGTGCGCCGTCGAGCGAGTAGTACTTGCCGTGGAAGCGCACGGGCGGGCCGGCAGTCAGCAGGGCACGGATGACGGCGATCGCCTCGTCGAGGGCGTCGACCAGCTCGGGCATGCTCCTTCGCGGCGCGCCCATCGCGACCATCGGGTCGATGAAGTACCCCGCGCCGAGCCCGAGCTCAACGCGCCCTCCGCTCAGTATGTCAAGTGCGGCCGCGCTGCGCGCCAGCACGGCGGGCGGCCGCAGCGGGATGTTGGCGACGTCCGGAAACAGGCGCACGCGCTGCGTCCTCGCCGCGATGTAGGACAGAAGCGTCCAGGCGTCGAGGAAACCCGGCTGGTACGGGTGGTCCTGGAAGCCGACGAGGTCCAGGCCGAGCCCATCGGCGAGCTCGGAGATCGCGAGCACCCGCTCGTGGTCGCCGGCGCTCGGGGGCAACGCCACTCCGAAGATCAAATCGTGCCCGTAGTCGGTCATCGAGACTGCTGATGAACCTAGCAGGAGGGCCGCTCCAGGGCATATAGGCGAATAATCGATTATTCATCTATACTTCGTCCGATGGGCATATTCGCCATGCCGCCCAAGTCGTCCTCGCTGCTGAAGCGCCTGAGCGAGCTCGACGAGCTGCGCCGGTATCTCGCCCAGAACCTGGGCGACGCGGCCGAACCATGGACTGGCGCCCTCCGCCGCCTGGCGGCGGCCGAGGCCACGGTCGGGTCGACCTCGATCGAGGGTTACGGCGCGAGCCTGGAGGACACGGTCGAGATCCTGGCCGGGCGCCACCCGTCCAGTACCTCCGGGGCGACCCAGCGCATCATCGCCGCCTACGCACAGGCGATGGACCGCGTCGCCGTGTTGGCGGAGGACCGGCGCTTCGAATGGTCGACACAGACGATCCTCGACCTTCACTTCCTGGTTTGCCATCCACAGCCGGAGGCCGGTCCGGGCCGGTTTCGCGACGGCTCGGTGATCGTGGCCCGAGGTCCCGGCCGCGACCCCTACCGCCCGCCCCCCGCACCAGAGGTGCCGGCTCTCGTCGGCGAGGTGGTGGCCTGGCTGACCGCGGGCGACCTGTCCCGCCATCCGGTCGTGCGCGCCGCCATGACGCACCTCAACCTCGTCTCGATCCATCCGTTTCGAGACGGCAACGGGCGACTGGCACGCGTCGTGCAATCGCTCGTGCTGGCCAGGGAGGGCCTGCTCCGGCCGGAGCTCGTGTCCATCGAGCCATACCTCGGCCGCCACACCCGCGAGTACTACGGGGTCCTTGAAGACGTGCAGGGCCGCACGTTTGAACCGCAGCGCGACGTGTCGGCATGGATCGAGTTCTGCATCGAGGCTCATGTTTTCGAGGCGGCCGAACGGCGGCGGTGGCTCGAAGTCGCTTATGCGCGCCATGATTTCTGCGAAGAGCTCGCGCGGCGCGAGGGCTATCCGGACCGCTTCTCGATCGCGCTAGACCAGGCGCTGCTCGGACTGCCGGTGACGAACGCCGACTACCGGCGAGAGACCGATATCGCCAGCCCGACCGCAGCCCAGGACCTGCAGCGACTGCGTCGCGATGGGTGGCTGGAACAGGAAGGAGGTGGCCGCTCCGTCCGCTACGTGGCCGGCAGGAAGCTGCGGGAGCGCTGGTCGGCCTGAGCGGCCCGACCGCAGCCTCATGAATAACCGGTGCGGCCGAGCTAGCGCAATGGACCTGCCTTGTCGACTCCGGTTTGCGCCCAGGCGATCGCGGCCTCGACCGATTCGAACTTGCGCATCGCCAGCCCGTGGTTGGCCATCTGCTTGAAGAAATCGTTGTGCTGGATTCTTCCCATCCCGGTGGACGAAGTCACCGTCGCCATGCGCTCGAGACTGGACTTCAGGATTTCGGGAAACCAAGCCTCTCTCGCCCAAAGCTCGTCCTCTTCGCGAGCGACACGAGCCCTGCGAGAGTCGCCGACCAGGTGGAGTACGTGGCGTTCCTGGATCGCACGCAGGACAGTTGCCATCATCTTTCGGAGCTCCTGGCTGGTCGCATAGGCCTTCCATTCCACGAAGAGAATCCTCGAAGTGGCGCGCCAATGGATCGACACGTACGACTCGTCCAGGTAGGTCTGGTCCACATCGGGCGCGTGGAGGTCGGCCGCAGGGATCAGGGTTGCGATTTCGAAACCCCCACGACAGGTCGCGCGGACGGAGGTCGAATGAGCCAGGCCGCGGCCAGGTCAACGGTCGGGAAGTAGCCGACCTCGAGCCGGTCGGATGGAACTTTGGCGAGCATGTCCTCCAGGTTCCTCATCGCCAGGCCGCTCTTGGCGGTCACGACCGCGTTGCGCCTCAAGCCGGCCGCAAGGGCACGCGGCATCCAGTTTTCGATGATCCACTCCTGGTCGGCTTGCCTGACGACTTTCATGTTTCGGCCGTCGGCCAGCCATCTCGATCCGTGGTGCTCTGTCAGGGCGCGAAGCCCTGTGTCGAGGATCGCTTCGACTTCGAGATCGTTCGCCCACCCCTGCAGCTCGACGAACACGGACCTCAACCCCGGGTCCCATTTCACGACCGCCACACCGGGGAGATCGAGGTAGGCGCTTTCCGACTGGTTCATATCGGGAGCAGAGCGCTGGACGATCGTTGGCTCTGGGATGGCTGTCTAGTTGTACGTGCCGAGACGATCCTCAACCACACTCGAAGGCAGTGGCCTTGAGCCCATCCAAACACATGGCTTCGAGGCGACCCAGGTTCTAGTGGCTCAGCAAATCCTTCATCTGGCCGGCGATGAATGCGGTGGCGCGCCTTGGGCTGAGTCGGTAGAACCTGTCGAGCAACTTAGCGTCCGGTCCCACCACGACCCGGAAACGATTGCGCTCCATGCCGTCGAGGATGTCACGCGCCGCCCGGTCGGCCGGATAAACCTTGCGCGGCGCGGTTTCGGCAGTCGCAGTTATGGTCACGCCCGAGTTCGCTGAGATGTTGGTGGCGACTGCGCCCGGAAAAACCACGGTCACGCCCACCGCCGTGCCCGCCAGCTCCGAGTGCAAGCCTTCGGTCAAGAGCTTGACCGCAGCCTTGGACGCGCCGTACGCGGTCTGGCCGGGCACCGGCAGGAAGCCGCCCATGCTCGACATGTTGACGATGTGCGCCTCGGGGCGCTTGAGCAGCCACGGGAGAAACGTCTTCGTCATGTACAGGGTCCCCCGCCAGTTCACGTCGAACACCCGGTCGATCGCCGCGTAGTCGAGCTCGTTGAGGCGAACGAACGGCTGGATGATCCCCGCGCAGTTGATGACTCCGTCGACGCTGCCGAACCGGTCCACCACCAACTGCGGGAGCGCCTCCACCGCAGCCCGGTCCGTGACGTTCACGACGAACGTGGCCAGCGCATCGGTCCCGCTGGGCGCCAGCGCCTCCGTCTCGCGCAGCCTGGCCTCGCTCATGTCAATCGCAGCGACACGCGCCCGGCGCCGAAGCAGCTCGAGCACGATCTCGCGCCCCATACCACTCCCGGCGCCAGTGACGACCAGCACCTTGTCTGCGGCGTTCACTGTGATTTGAATCGTAGGCGGAAAAGTTGAGCCCCGGTCCGGTCGGGATGCCCGCCGCCTAGGTGCCGTTGGACCCCTGGGCACGGGCAGCGCGCGATGTTGGGCTCCGGGACGACGAGGGTTCGATGACGGTCGCCGGCTCGCGCTTAAAGGAGCCGGTTGATCAAGGCTCCGATCTGGGCAAGGGACGCCGGGGTGGCGGTGGCGGTGATCGACACGAGCGTCCTGCCCTTAGTTGCCACCATGCCTTCGTTGTCCTTCCCGCCACCCAGAGATTGGGAGAAGCTACGAGCCTGGTCCCCCACCCCGGACAGGCTTGCGTAAGCCACGGGGAACCGGCTGCTGAACTGGGCGATGAGTGACGGGTCGATGTTGGTGACCACCACGATGATCACATTGAGAGATTGGCCGGGATACTCGCAGACGATGCCAGTCGCTCCGGCCGGAAGCTGCGTTCCCCCGCCTCCGGCCACACCGACCGGCTTGGGGACGGTGATCCCCAGCGCGGTTCCGACCGTCGCTGCGGTCGGGCAGGAACGCGGCGCCGCGGTCGCGGTGGGGATGGAAGGCGCCGCCCCGGTGGCCGACGGCGTCGACGCGGCCGCTGATGGGGAAGCGACGCCGGAACCGCCGCAGGCGGCAAGGGCTATCACGGCCGCAAGCATGGTCATCCGACGCAGGTTCTGGGGTGACACGTGCAAGATCGCCCTCTCGAACAGCAGACTCCGGGCGAGGTGGCCTGGACGATCCCGCAGCTGCGGCCGCGCCGGCGGACGCGGGCGATGGTACATGGTCGTCCGCATCTCCGTCCTAACCAAAGTCGCGGTCGGTTCGACAACGCTGAGTTAGGTGGTTGGGGTCCACCAGCGATCATGAGCCTTGAGGAACCAGGCTGCTGAACACGACCAGTCGATGGTCGTAGCTTCCGGTGCTCGCCAGGTACTTGCCGTAGCACGTCACGAGGACGAGCTGCCGGAGCGGGGTCGGACCGAAGACCTCGACCTGAGTCGCGCGGGTAAGGCTGAGCGACGCGATGCGAGTGACCTCGAAAACGAGCTCGCCCCCCGTCGCATCCGAGATGTAGATTCGGTCGTCCGCTCGCAGGCTTTCGAGATGACCGAAGAGTCCCGGTGTGCCGATACCGCGATGTCCGGCGATCACTGCATTGCCGGGCTGTCCCGGGCGAGGCCCCTCCGACAGCCATGACGACGTCCACAGGTTGCCGGGAACATCCATGGAACCGTCTGTACGCAGGCCGACGCCGTCGACCCTGGCATCCACACCGATTGAAGGGACGCGGAGACGAGCCGGGACAATGGGTCCGGCGGCGAGATGGAAGCTCTCCGCAGGGGCGGCTGCGGGCGCCGTCGTAGTGATCGGGGGGCCGCCGACCAGCTGATTGTCGTACGGAGACCCTGCAATGGAGGTGTCCGGGGCATCGGAGACGGCGGCGGATGCCGTCGACTGGGCAGCCGCAAACGCTCCGAGCTGGCCACTTGATACCACGCCAAGGACCAGGCCCGCGAGCAGAGCCGACCCGCCGAGGGTGAGCCGCTCTCCTCGATCCCGGCGGATGCCGCCCTGGCTGCGACGCGGCCGGAAGCGACGCCTTCGAGGCGAGCACGCGGCGGCCACTCCCAACGCTCCCATGCCTGCAACGATTCCGAAAACGGCCAGCGATATCCCAAGCGGTGCTTGGGATATCGTCGATCCACCCGTCCCGAACGGAGCCGATGTGTTCGGTAAGCCCGGGAGTGCGGTCACCGTCGCCGACGCTGAGTTATTGCCGGCACCCGGGTCGGACTGGTCTTCCGCCGTCTTGATCGCGGTGTTGGTGACGGGAGTGGTCACCTTCACATTCGCAACGATGGACAGGGTCGCCTGCGCGCCGTTGGCGAGCGCCCCGATGTTCCAGAGACCGCTCCCCGGCGTGTAGGTCGTGCCCGCGCTCGGCGTCGCCGAGACCAGCGTCAAGCCTGCGGGAAGCAGGTCGGTGACCTGGACCCCGCTGGCGGTGCCGGGTCCGTTGTTGGCAGCGGTGATGGTGAATGTCACATTGGTGTTCTGATTCGGCGCCCCGTTGCTGACTGTCTTGGTGACCGCGATGTCGGCGGGCAGTCCGACGGTCACGCGTTCAGCGCCGCCGCCCGGGTAGCCGGACGACGTCGTGCCGCTGACCGTGGTGCGGGTGGGATCCAGGTAGGTGGCCGCGGCGGGGTTGTTGTAGGTGCCGTCCGGCACGCTTGACACGACGTTCACCGTGAACGTGATGACGACCGAACCGCCCGCAGGGATGGTGAAAGTCCCAAATGCCGGGTTGGTGTCACCGGGGCTCGGATCGACCGTCGTTGGCCGCGCACTGCCACCGTTCAGGACGATGCCACCGGTCGACGCGTAGCTGAAGCCGGCGGGCAGCGCGTCGGAGATCGTGATGCCGGTTGCCGCCGCGGTGTTGATCGCGTTGCCCACCGTGATCGAGTAGGTGGCGGTCGTGCCACCCGCGGTGTTGGTCACGCTGGGCGTGCTGGTCGTCTTCGTGACCGTCAGTAGCGGGAGGCATTCGGCCCCCGAGGACGACCCGGGCAAGCCTCCGGGAGTCGTCGCGAGGACGACGCCGGGCGCCCCGCTCGAAGACCCATACGCGTTCAGGTCAGTTGTGGTCGTGCCGTGGACGCCACCCAAAACGCTCGTCGAAAGGGGGACGCTCGAGGTGATGATGACTCCACCGGCGCCGCCGCCGCCTGGACCGTGGTAGTCGGGCACGCCGCCGGTGTCGGTGGGCCAGGCGTCGGTGCCTCCGCCCCCGTTGGCGCTGATCGTGAGACCACCGACGTTGCCGGTTGCCGTGCTGACGATGACGCTCCCGCCGGCGCCCCCGCCACCCCCGCCGTCGTTAAGGGGGGTCACACCGACACCGCCGTCGGCGGTGATCGTGCCCGTCCCGACCGCGGAACCGGCCCGAATCATCACGATCCCGCCGCCGGTGCCGCCCGACGAGGCAAATCCGCTCGAGTTGTTGCGTGTCCCGGCTCCGCCGCCGCCGCCGAGAACCACCCTGGTGGCTGCAGCCGGGAACTCCGCGCCGCCCAGGCCCCCGAGCGGCAGATTGCTGCTCCAGCTGTTGCCGCCGCCACCGCCTTGACCTCCGTTGCCACCGCCTCCGCCGCCGGAGTTCTGATCGTTGATCGCCGGATCGGCGTCCGTACCGCCACCACCCGAGTTGCCCGGGGCTCCTCGCGCGGCGTCACCATTTGGATAGCCGTCCGCCGCGCCATTGACCGCCGCGCCTGCGATCGGGTCGTACAGGAAGCGCGGTGTCCCAGCAATCCCCTCTCCCTTGTAACCGTGCTGTCCGTGGAGACTGGGAACGACATAATCCGTGCCCGTGGCGCCATTGGCAGGGCCGGCCTGGGGCGCGCCGAGCGCACCTTTGAACCCGAGCTGGTTGACGCCGATCGACTGTCCGTTGAAGTTGAGGGCCCCGGCCACGTCCACCGCCAGAACGCCACCGGCGTGAATGGTTCCATCCCATGCCGCCGCGGTGAGACCGGCAGCGAGGGTCGCGCTCGAATACTGCGGAACCCGGATGACCTGGAATGTTCGGAAGCCATGAATCGGGGCGACCGCACTCACGGTGGTGGAGAAGTCGTAGCCGTTGACCAACCCGCTACCCGCTCCAGAGCCCGCGATGGCGACCGCGCCCGCAACGACAGCGCTCACGGCGCGGACGTATTCGTATTTGCCCGTCGAATTAACAGCTGTGTAACCGCGCCCGGTCGCCCCGTCGCCGTACGCGACGGTGTTCGTGTCCGAGATGTCCGCGTCCTGCATCTGGATCACGAGAAGCAGGTCGCCGGCCGCGATGTCTGGCGACCCGCCTGGGATCCGGGCTCCGACTGAAATTGTCGTCGCGCCCGCCGCAGCGCTGGCGGTTGCCGGGTAGTAGGTGTTCACGATGCCCGTCAGGGCTGGGTTGGGTCCGTCGTTGCCCGGAGAGACGCACCCGTTGGCGGCGGCCAAAACAAGCTCGGGCGCTGGGACCACGAAGACTGCAATCGCTAGCAGCGTCGCGACTCCGAACACAACGCCCAATCGCGGAAGCGCGGCAGCCGGCCGGCTCCCAGCCGGTACCCGGCAGTTCCCGCCGATCATCGGCTAGACGACTCGCTACGATTCCACGTCGCAGATCCGGACAATTCGGGCACACATTAGCGGTAAAGCCGCGGGTTGGGGTCCTGATGTTCCGATTCCCGTGCCTGGTGCCGACCATCCCCGCCGTAGTTGGCAGCGAGCTGGTTTTGAAACAATGCCGGACAGGGAGGAGGGCTTGACCGACCACATCACTGCGAATCAGTTCCACGAGTCCGAGGGCGTCGAGGATTGGCGGGTGCTCGGCGACGGGGCGTGCGCGTACTTCCGAACCGGGACTTTCGCGGCCAGCGCGCGGCTAGTGCAGGCCATCGGCGAGCTGGCGGAGGTCGCCCACCACCCTCCAGACGTCGACTTGCGTCGCCACGGCGTGACCGTGCGCCTGATCACGGTCGCCGGCGATTACTTCGGGATGAGCCGGCGCGACGTCGAGATGGCTCGCCAGATCTCGGCAGCTGCTCAGAAACTGGGCCTCTCCGCAGATCCGTCGGCGGTCCAGAGCGTGCTGGTCATCCCCGGCGCCCCCGCCAGGGCCGAAGTGATGCCATTCTGGCGCGCCGTGCTCGGCTATGAGCCTCGAGGCGACAGCCCTGACGAGGACCTCGTCGACCCAGGCAGTCGCGGCCCGTCGTTCTGGTTCGAGCAGATGGAAGAGCCGCGTATGGACGGTGGCGGCGCGATCCACGTCGCGGTATGGGTGCCCTACGAGGAGGCGGAGGCCCGCGTCGCGGCAGCACTCGCGGCGGGAGGCCGGATGGTGCGGGACGAGTTCGCGCCGTCGTGGTGGACGCTGGCCGACGCTGCCGGCAACGAGGCCGACATCGCCACCACCCAGGGCCGCGACTGACCGGCTGCCGATGGGTGAACAGTAGTTTTCGTGAACACCGAAGGCTCTAAAGTGCAGTCATGAAATCGGACCTGCCCAGCCCCGCCAGAAAGAGAAGTCGCTGGTGGCCATTCAACCTGCGCTGGGTCCAAATCGCGATCCTCGCCGTCGCCGTCCTGTACACCATCAATTTCATCGTGGCGTGGTTCTTCCCAGGTACCCAGGTTTGAGCCTACCCCCGGTTTAGCCGAAATTCGTAGTGGATCGCGGTGGACTCGGAACCGCCTCGGCAGCTCGTCCAGAACCGACAACGGCTGCCATGAGCGATGCTGAGCGTCCTCTGCCGCCGCCGCCATTGCGACAAGGTTCTCGCCGCCGAAGGGCGTTGGGGATCGGCCTGGCAGCCCTGCTCGCGCTGATCACCCTTCCCTGGTCCTCCCAGGCTGCAGCGCTCGCCTTCTATTCGGCCAAGTGCGGCCGTCTGCCGATTGTCGGCGACGACTTCGCAGCCGCGTACGAGTACTACCTACCCAGTGATGGAGGGTATTGGGACCACGCGTTTTCGCTCGTCCCCTTCTTCGGGCCGAGCGCCTACTGGTGCACAGAGAAGGAAGCGAAATTCGGCTACCACCACGCTATCCATCCGTCGCTATGACTAAGAAGTCAGTGGTACGCGGCCAACACTTCGCGCGAGTTGACCTCGCGTCCGCGGTGCTAAAAGGCTACTTAGTCCCCGCCCCGATGATCAGCTCTGTCTCGGCCTCGAATCCGGCATCGCCCTGGAAGGCGCGCAGCTCCCGCTCGATCTCTTCCCACGTTGCATCCTGCTCCGCAGCCGACAGCGCGGCCAGCATCTGCTGCAAAGCGCCAAACGACTCGCGCTCGAAGCGGACGCACTCGGCAGCGGAGGCGAGCCGCAATGGCGTCCGCAAAGCCTGAGCGGTCGGGTCGGCGAAACCAGCGCGGCTAAGGGTGTCCTCCATCGTCCCCGGAGCACCGAGGCTGAATGGGCCCGGTAATCCAGGCGCGGGAGGAGCCAATCGAGCCCGCCGCCGGATGACCGAGATGGGGATCGAGAAGAAGCGGTTCTGCTCGGGTGTGGAGTAGCTGGCCAGCACTACAGTGCCGCCGCTCTTGAGCATGCGGTGCGCCGAACGCAGCGCGCCCTCCCGGTCGGGGAAGTAGATCAACCCCAGTCGTGAGAGCACGGCGTCAAAGGTGGCGTCGGGCAGGTCGGGCTTCTCGCCATCCATGACCCGAGTCTCGAGATTGGTCAGACCCCGGGCCCGCGCGCCCTGCGCGGCGAACTCGAGGATGTTGGACGAGATGTCCGTGGCCACTACGTAGCCGGACGGGCCTACCCTTTGGGCAGCCGACAGCGAGGGCTCGCCGGCGCCCGCCCCCAGGTCGAGGACCCGGTCGCCGACCTTGAGCTTCGCCACATCGAGCATGGCTTCGGTAACCGGGCCCAGCCAGGCGTCAAGCGTGGGCGTCCAGCGGTGCCAGGCGGCCGCCGCGTTCTGCCACTGCCTCCGCGTTGTCTCCTTGAATGCGACCGGGTCGAAGTCCTGCGTCATGATCCGCAGCAGAGTACATCTTGGATCCTCGCGGCCTCCGATGTTGCCGCGCTGTGCTAACGACGTTGCTCGATCTCGATTTAGCCGAACGCAATGCGCCGAGTTATATCGTTCGCCTACGAGGGGCTCGAGCAAGCCGGTGCGGAGACAGGGTCGAGCTGACGCCCAACTTCGGCGTTCGCTAAGTCGTGTCGGCGATCAGGCTGTAAAAGCTCACTGCTGCGGTGGCGAGTTGGAAGCACAGAGCCAATGCATAGACTCCGACCGAGGCGAAGAAGAAGACGCTTCGGTGGTGGGCCGCGGTGGACTCGAACCACCCACCGATAAACCCACTCAGAGCCTGACCCTCCCGCCGTTCGCAAGCAAGTGTGCCAACCGTCGGCAGACTGGCAGAGTCCGGCAGCCGCCTGCTGCGGTCTGGCTTAAGGGGACGGGTCGCGGTCTGATGTCCGCCGCGGGCGGGAGAGTCGCTTGAGGATCAGCGAAACCACGTTCCGGAGCCGTTGAGCGTTGAGACGGCGGGAGGCGGGCGGCTCGGTGTCGAG
>DATKSS010000007.1:0-92238 GCA_035531515.1 Candidatus Dormiibacterota bacterium
GCCTGGGTGGTGGAGACCACGCCCTTGAGGTTGGTGGCGATCAACTCGTCGACCTTTTCGTCCGGCATCTGGTGCAATCGCCCCATCCAGCCGACGCCGGCGTTGTTCACCAGCACGTCGAGGCGCTCGTGGTCGCGAATGGCCGCGGCGATGAACGCCCGGGCGTGCGAACGCTGGCCCACGTCGAGAAGCCGCACGTTGACCTCCGGTGATCCAGCCTGGCGGCACCTCACGGCCACCGTGTTCAGCCGGTCGAGCCGCCGTGCGCCGAGCTCCAGCCTGGCGCCGCGCCTGGCAAAGGCGAGCGCCGTGGCCGCCCCTATGCCGCTCGACGCACCCGTGATCACGACGACCGCCCCCCTCAGCCTCACGAGGCTAGCTTATGGTCGGCCGTAGAATCGCGGTCATATGAAGGCGCTGACTTTCATCGGTGAGGGCGACGTGAAGGTGGTCGACGTGCCGAAACCTTCGATCAGCGGGTCGGGGGACACCCTGGTCAAAGTCACGCTGGGGGCGGTCTGCGGCTCGGACCTCCACATCTACCACGGCCACACGCCGATGAACGAAGGCGCCGTTCTCGGCCACGAGTTCGTCGGCGTGGTCGAAGAGGCGGGCTCGGAGGTCAAGCGTTTCAAGCCGGGCGACCGCGTGGTGGCGAGCTTCTTCACTTCCTGCGGCCACTGCGCCCTGTGCCGCAAGGGCTGGTTCAGCCAGTGCATCGACAAGGCGACTTTTGGGCACGGGGAGTACTTCGGCGGGTTGGGTGGCGGCCTGGCCGAGTACGTCGTCGTGCCGAACTCCGACCATTCGATGGAGCCGATTCCGGCCGGCATGACCGACGAGCAGGCGATCTTCGTGGGTGACATCCTCTCCACCGGCTTCTTCGGCGCCGAGCGGGCCGAGATCAAGCCGGGCGACAACGTCGCCGTCATCGGCGCCGGCCCCGTCGGCCTGATGGCCACGATGTGCGCGCAGCTGTTCGGCCCTTCCAAGGTCTTCGTGGTCGACATGGTCGATTCCCGCCTCGAGATCGCGCAGGAGCTGGGCGGCATCCCGATCAATTCCAACCAACGACACCCGATCGAGGCGATCGAGAGCCAAACCGGCGGCATCGGCGCCGACTCCAGCATCGAATGTGTCGGCCTGCTGCCCGCCGTCGACACCGCGATCCACTGCGTCCGGGGGGGCGGCACCATATCGATGGTTGGCGTCCCAAGCGCGGTGCAGGGAGACTTCCCGTACCTGCGGATGTGGCTCAAGTCGCTCACGTTCCGCGCCGGCTGGTGCAACGTTCAGGCGTACATGCGGCCCCTGCTCGATCTGGTCGCCGCCGGTCGCCTGCAGCCGGAGAAGATCATCAGCCACCGCATGAAGCTCGACCAGGCCGAAGAGGCTTACCGGATGTTTGCCGCTCGAGAGGCCACCAAGATCGTCCTCACGCCATAGGCGGAGGCTGGTCGAGCGCCATCAGATAGCCTCGCGCTCTTTCGGTAAGCGGATAACGCTCCTCCAGCTCGTGAAAGGCCGGCCCGTGGTCGCTGTGCTCCAGGTGTGCCAGCTCATGCACGAGCAGGTAATCGAGCACCCAGTCCGGCAGCGACGCCGCACGCCGCGCGATGCGGATCGCGCCGTCCGTGAACGTGCAGCTTCCCCACAGGTGCTGCATTTCGGTGAATGCGATCGAGGTCCAGCGCAACCGTCCGCCGAAGTGGCGCTGGTTCAAGCTGCGGGCACGTTGCAGGAGCCGTTCGTCCGACGGCCGGGAGCGCTTCATCCGCCGCTCGAGGCGGCTGCGCATGACCTCCGCCCAGTGCTCTCGCTCGACCCGTGACATCCACGCGGGCACCAGCAGCTCGAGCACACCTAAGCGCAGCCGGGCCGCGACGGTCCGCCGGCGCTTCTTCGACGCCACGATGCGAATGGGTGGGCTGAACTGTTCTGGATCTGTTTCCAAGACGTGGTGCTCCGTTGGCTGCTGGGTTGCTCTGTGTCGCGATTGTAAGTTTGCGGGTCGCGAAACGGGAACCCAGCCTGTCAACGCAGGGGTAGCATTGCCCAAACCTTGCCAAGAAGCCTGGTGATCGGAAACGGCAACGCCCTCGTCGGCTTCGACGCCCATTACTCGGTCCGCGACCTGTACTTTCCTCGGGTCGGCGATGCGAACCACACCATGGGCAACGTCTGCCGCACAGGATTCTTCATCGACGGCAAGTTCGCGTGGCTCGATGACGACGCCTGGGAACGCCACCTCGGATACGCCGAGGACTCGCTGGTGAGCGACGTCACGCTCAAGCATCCCGCGCTGGGAATCTCGGTCCACTTCGAGGACTACGTCGACCTCGCCAGGAACTGGTTCATCCGCAACGTCGAGGTGTCGTCGCCGTCCGGCTTCAACGTCGGCCGCGTCTTCTTCCATTACGACTGGTACATCGAGGGCAGCGACATCGGCAACACCGTCGCTTTCGATCCGCGCCACCGGGGCGTCATCGCCTACAAGGCGGACCGCTACTTCCTCATCGGTGGCGATTCGGGGCCGGAGTTTGGCATCGACACGTGGGCCAACGGGAAGAAGGGCAACGGCGCCGCGGGGACATGGGTGGATGCCGAAGACGGCGTGCTCGGCAGGAATCCCATCGAGCAGGGTTCGGTTGACTGCACGGTCGGCTTCGACTTCGGGCCGGGCGCGCCCAACCAGTCTCGGTCTCTCACGCACTGGGTCTGCATGGGCAACCGGCTCAGCGAGGTGACCACCTACGGTCAGGACCTGATCGTCGCCAGAGGTCCGGACACCTACCGTGGCCGGACCATCACGTACTGGCGCGTCTGGGCTGAGAAGGACCACCGGCACATCGACGAGGAGCTCGGGCCGGATGTGACCAACCTTTACCGCCGCAGCATCCTGACGGCTCGCGCCCACGCCGATAATCGCGGCGCCATCATCGCGGCGACGGATTTCGACATCACGAAGTTCGCGCGCGACACGTTCGCGTACGCGTGGCCGCGGGACGGCGCCCTCGTCGCCAACTCGCTCGACCGCGCAGGCCACGAGGACGTGACGCGCCAGTTCTTCACCTTCTGCCAGGCGGCGCTGGTCGAGGAGGGTTTCTTCCTGCACAAGTACACGCCGTACGGCCTGCCAGGCAGCTCGTGGCTTCCCTGGGTGGACTCGCACGGCGTTCGCACGCTGCCGATCCAGGAGGACGAGACCGGGCTCGTGCTGTGGGCGCTGTGGCAGCACTACCGCATCCACGGCAACCTCGATTTCGTGGTCGGGCTGTACACGACGCTGGTGGTTCCCGCCGCCGACTGGATGGTGTCTTACATCGACCAGCGCAACGGTCTCGTGATGCCCTCCTGGGACCTGTGGGAGGAGCGTTGGGGCGTGCATGCGTTCACCGTCGGCGCCGTGTGGGGCGGCCTGGACGCCGCTCGAAATTTCGCCGATCTTTTCGGCGATGTCGCGGCTTACGTGCGCTATCGCGACGCCGCCGACCGCCTTCGCGCCGCCGCCGACGCGCACATGTACAGCCCTGACCTCGGGCGTTTCGCGCGGCGCGTCACGGTGGAGGACGACGGCACGCAGACGGTCGACATGGTGCTCGACAGCGCGATCTACGGCCTGTGGCGGTTTGGCATGTACCCGCCGGACGACAAGCGGATCACGGAGACGATGCATGCCATCGCCGACCAGCTGTCCAACAAGGCAGCTTCCGGCGGGATCGCGCGGTACACCGACGACTACTACTTCAAGGTCGAGGCGGACACGTCGAGGGTGCCGGGTAACCCGTGGTTCATGTGCACGCTGTGGCTCGCGCAGTGGTACATCGCGATCGCGCAGGACACCCACGACCTCAAGCCGGCGCGCGACATCATCAACTGGGTGGTCGCCCACCAGATCCCGGGCGGGCTGCTCTCAGAGCAGCTGGACCCCAACACCGGCGCGCCGCTGTCCGTGTCGCCGCTCACATGGTCGCACGCCGAGCTCATCGTCACGGTAGACGAGTTCTGCCACAAGTCGGAACGGCTTCGCCGCTCCGCCCTGACCACGCTGCCTCCCACCTCCGCCTCCACCTGAAACGTGGCCGGGGCGGGCGGTCGAGAGCGGCCGCTGAGGCCCCGATTAGAGGAACCTCGAAAGATCCCTCTTACAGCGGGATGTTGCCGTGCTTCCTGGGCGGCCGCTCGACCGTCTTGCGCAGGCATAGCTGCAGGCCGCGCACCAGCTCGCGGCGGGTCTGGCTCGGCTCGATCACGTCGTCGATGTAGCCCCGCTCGGCCGCGACGTAAGGGTTGGCGAAGCGCGCCTTGTACTCGGCGACCAGCTCCTTGCGCCGCCCCGCAGGGTTGGGTGAAGCGGCCAGGTCGCGCTTGTAGATGATGTTGACAGCGGCTTCGGGCCCCATCACTGCGATCTCCGCAGTCGGCCAGGCCAGGTTGAGGTCGGCGCCCATCTGCTTGGGCGACATGACGCAATAAGCGCCGCCGTAGTCCTTGCGCGTGATGACGGTCAGCTTGGGCACGGTCGCCTCGGCATAGGCGTAAAGCAGCTTCGCGCCGTGGCGGATGATGCCGCCGTGCTCCTGGTCGCGGCCCGGCAGGTAGCCCGGCACGTCGACGAAAGAGATGATCGGGATGCCGAAGGCGTCGCAGAAGCGGATGAACCGAGCCGCCTTCACCGACGCGTTGATGTCGATCGCGCCGGCCAGCACCTTCGGCTGGTTGCCGACGATGCCGACGACGTGGCCTCCGAGACGGCCGAGGCCCACGATGATGTTGGGCGCGAAAAACGGCTGGATCTCGAAGAACTCGCGACCGTCGAGGACGCGGGCCACGAGCTCGCGCATGTCGTAGGGCTTGTTGGGTGACTCGGGCACGATCGTTTGCAGCTCCGGGTCGGCGCGCTCGAGGTCGTCGGTCGTCGGCACGAACGGCGGCCGCTCGCCGTTGGAAGAGGGCAGGTACGAGAGAAGCTTTCGCACGCCGTCGGCGCACGCCTGCTCGGTGCGGGGCAGGAAATGCGCGACGCCGGACGTCGCGTTGTGCACGTCGCCACCGCCCAGCTCGTCGAAGGTCACGGCCTCTCCGGTCACGACGCGGATGACCTCCGGGCCCGTGATGAACATGTAGCCCTGTCCGGCGACGATGAAGATGAAGTCGGTGATCGCCGGCGAGTAAACTGCGCCGCCGGTGCACGGCCCGGCGATGATGCTGATCTGCGGAATCACTCCCGACGCGCGCACGTTGCGAAGGAAGATGTCCGCGTAGCCGGCCAGCGCGACCACTCCTTCCTGGATGCGTGCGCCGCCCGAGTCGTTGATACCGATGATCGGGACGCGGTTGCGAAGCGCCAGCTCCTGCACCTTGACGATCTTCTCCGCGGTGACCTCGCCCAGCGAGCCGCCGAACACGGTCGCGTCGTACGCGTAGACCGCCACGGGGCGCCGGTCGATCTCC
Organism: Candidatus Dormiibacterota bacterium; assembly: GCA_035531515.1. Classification (GTDB taxonomy): domain Bacteria; phylum Chloroflexota; class Dormibacteria; order Dormibacterales; family Dormibacteraceae; genus DATKSS01. Next base: position 5,455 of record DATKSS010000007.1, read on the forward strand.
CCGAAGCCGGCGACCACTCCGTCGCCGGAGATCCGGCGGTCTTCCATCCCGAATCCGTGCGCGCGGTGCGCTGCGAAAAGGTCGAGCTCGACGAACGATCCATCGTCGAGCAGCATCTCGATGCGGTCTCGTGCCGTTGCCTTGCCGGCCGCGCGCCGCTTGTTGGCGGCCTCGGTCTCGGCGTGCAGCGCCTGATACCTGCGCTTCCGATACAGGTTGATCTTCTGCTCGGAGACGGTCGTCGCCGGACGCTCCGGTGCTTCCACGCCTTCGAGGCTCGGGGCGGTCCGGCGTACGGGCGTCAGCGATTTGGGTTTGCGGGCGGCCATACCGCATATCGTAGGCGCGTGCCCGAGCGCAGCCCCTCTGAGCCGGACCTCGAGCGATCCGTGACGCTGCGTCAATTGCGCACCTTCAAAGCGGTGGCCGATATGAAGAGCTTCAGCCTCGCGGCACAGAATTTGCGCCTCAGCCAACCGTCGGTCTCGTACCAGGTCAAAGAGCTCGAAGAGGCCTTGGGCCAGCCGCTCCTGGACAGGCTCGGCCGGACCGTTGAGCTGACCGAGGCGGGCTCGGTCCTGTACACGTATGCCCGGCGCGCGCTCGATGTCGTCGACGAGGCGACGCTTGTGCTCGAGGAGATGCGCGGGATCAGGCGCGGGACTCTTCGCGTCGGCGCGAGCACCACGGTCGGCGTGTACCTGCTGCCGGCTGCGCTGGGCGCGTTCAAGAAGCTGCACCCGGGCCTGGTCATCTCGCTCGAGATCGGCACGCGTGCCCACGTCCAGGAGCAGGTTTTGCGCAACGACCTCGACCTCGCGGTCGTGGGCCCGGCCCTCAAGGACCCCGAGCTCGCGGTACTGCCCTTCATGACCGATGAGCTGGTCGTGGTCGCGCCCGCAGGACACCCGCTGGCCGGGAAGCGCGGGCTCACGTTGAAAGAACTCTCCGGCGAACCCTTCGTCATGCGCGAGGCGGCTTCCGGAAGCAGGTGGTCGCTCGAGAAGGCTGCCCGCAAAGCGGGCGCGCGGCTGACCGTGGCGATGGAGCTGGGCTCCAACGGCGCCATCAAGCACGCGGTCGAGTCGGGGCTCGGGCTGGCCGTCCTTTCGCGGTACGCCTGCGCGCTCGAGCTGTCGGGCGGCCGGCTGGTCGAGCTCGACGTGCGAGGCTTTCCGATCCAGCGCGACTGGCACATCGTGCACCTGCGCCGCCGCAAGCTCCCGACGTCTGTGCACGCCTTCATCAAATTCCTGCGCGAGACCAGCTGGCTTTCACGCGCCGACGCTCGCGGCCGCGTCCGAACCCCCACTGATTGATTTGGTCGGCCGACTGAGACTCGCGGCTGCCGACGTGCTGTCGCGGCCCGCCCTGTACTGGGTGGTCGCGGCCGTCTTCTGGCTGCGGCTGCTCATCCTGTCGGCGCTCGTGCCGGTCCGCCCCGACGCCGAGGGGATGTGGGAGGGCGCGCACGCATACCTGACCAACCCCGCGCACATGTACGACGCAGCGGCGGCGTACCTGGCGAGGCTGCACATCATCGCCCCGCCCGGCGGGCTGGACGAGTTCGTGAGCCCGCCGCCGCTGGCCGCGCTGGCAGCCCCGGTCGCGCTGTTACCCAAGAACGTAGGGGTCGAAGTCTGGACTGCGATCGACGGCATCGCCCTTGTCCTTGCGCTGTGGCTGCTTTACCGCGTGGTCGCCACGCGCCATCCACTGGCGCGACCTGCTTTCTGGCTCGTGGCGGGAGCTTTCACCCCCACGTTTGCCGATGTGAGCGCAGGACAGCGCGGCGGCGTGCTGCTCGTGGGTGCGATGGCGTCGATCTGGCTCGAGGCGAAGCGCCCTGCCCTGGCCGGGCTCGCCGCCGGCCTGGCCGCCGCCTTGAAGTACTACCCGGCGGCGATGATCATCGGACCACGCCCAGCGCACCGGGTGCGCTACGCGGTGGGGCTGGGCCTCACCGTCGTGCTCGCCACCGCTTTGAGCTTCATCCCGCTGGGGCTCGGCGGCGCGGTCTTCTACTTCCAGCACGTGCTCATCCCGTCGCTCGCCTCGCACAACCCCGATTGCGCCTACGACTCGGTCCGGACCCTGTTCATGCGGACGATCGGCGGCGAGGCCTACGCCCAGCCATCGGGGACCGGCTACGTGCTCGTGACCTCGCCGGTTCACCTCCCCGCGGTCGCGCTCGCGCTCTCCTACGCCAGCGCCCTGCTGTTCGCCGGCGGGGCGGCATGGGCCGCGTGGCGCAGCGGCTGGAACCCGGCCTACGGGATGTCCCTGGCGTTCGCCCTTGGCGCGCTGATCCCCAACGAGGTGTGGCCTTACCAATGGCTGCCGCTCCTGCCGCTGGCTTTGTTGCTGGTGGTGCGTTTCATCGAGACCCACCGCTTCGTGCCGCTGGCGGTGCTGGTGGTGGCATTGGTGGGCTTCATCCGGCAGCCGTGCGAGCTGTTCTTCCCAAACCTGTGGACCGTCGCGGCGATCGCCGTGTTCGTGTTGGGCGTGTGGGAAAATCGCCTTTTCCGCACGAGTCCGAGGGAGGGAACGAATGGCGCTGAATCCTGACGTGAGCTTCACCTCGGTCGGCCACGAGACCTGGAAGATGCGAAGCGCAGGGCAGGGAGAGGTCCTCATCGACCCGTGGTCATGAACCGGCCGTCCCAGGGAACTCCAGCAGCCGGTCGGCCCAGGTGTGAAACTGCTCGACATCAAACCGGAAGCACGGTCTGAGCGTTAGGGAGCTTCGTAGATGAGAGATATCATCGGCGCGCCGGCTGTCTGGCTGGCCCGCGCCATACGGGCCAAGAAAGTGTCGAGCCTCGAGGTCGTACGCGCGCACCTCGAGCATATCCACACGGTCAACCCACGCCTCAACGCGGTGGTGTTCGCGACAGCGGAGAGCGCGCTCAAGCAGGCGCGCAGCGCCGACCGCAGGAACACGCGCAAGAACCAGGTGGGACCGCTGCACGGGGTGCCTTTCACCGCCAAAGACATCTTCGACACCGCGGGCCTGCCGACCACGGCCGGCCTGCGCATGCTTCGGAGCAACATCCCCGACCACGACGCCACCGTCGTGGCGCGGATGCGCGAAGCGGGCGCCATCCTCATCGGCAAAACCAACTGTCCTCCCGGTGGGACCGGCGGCGACAGCTGGAACGCTCTGCACGGAGGAACCCGCAACCCCTACGACATCAACCGCTCGCCTGGTGCGAGCAGCAGCGGCGAAGCGGCCATCATCGCCGCGGGCGGTTCGCCGCTCGGCATCGGGAGCGACTCGGGAGGCAGCATCCGCATGCCGGCGCATTACTGCGGCGTCGCCGCGCTGAAGCCCACCAGCGGCCTGGTGCCTTCCACCGGCGGCTATGGGCTGGTCGGCGGGCTCACCGACCCGCGCAGCCAGGTCGGGCCGATGGCGAGGTTCGTCTCGGACCTGATCGCGGCCCTGACCATCATGGCGGGCCCCGACGGGTTCGACTCGGGGGTGGTGCCGGTGCCGCTCGCGAAGCGGACCGCCAAGCTCAAAGGCCTCCACGTCGCCTGGTACGCCGACGACGGGATCGCCAAGCCCACCGGCGCCGTGGCGGCCACCGTGCGGGCCGCCTCCCGGGCCCTGGCCGAAGCGGGCTGCATCGTGACCGAGGAGCGGCCGCCAGGCCTCCAGGAGGCCCACCAGGTCACCCTCGGCTACTGGGGCGACCGGCGGATTAGCCACGAGCGCCTGTACAAACGGTGGGACGGCTTCCGCACCACCATGCTGCAGTTCATGTCCAGGTTCGACATCGTGATCACGGCGGTCGCCCCGGACGTGGCGCCGCTGTACCGGGCCAAGACCGTGCCGGCGCGCGACTTCAGCTACACGAGCCCGTTCAGCCTGTCGGGGAACCCGTGCGTGGTGGTCCGGGCCGGGACCTCGCCCGAAGGGCTGCCGATCGGCGTGCAGGTCGTGGCGCGCAACTGGCACGACGACGTCGCCCTGAGAGCCGCCCGTCGGATCGAACAGGCGCTGGGCGGCTGGCGGCCTGCTAGCGTGGTCGGGTGAAGTTCAGGTACTCCCGCTGGGACGGCTCACAGAAGCTCGACGACCTCGACGCCGGAGATGTCCTGGACGCGCTTTCGGACGACCTGATGAGCTACGGCGACCTCAACGCCGCGCTCCAGCGGCTGCTGAGGTGGGGCTCCCCGAACATGCAGGGCCTGGAGCAGCTGCTGAAGCAGCTCCGAGAGGCGCGTGAGAAGGAGCTAGGCCGCTACAACCTCGACTCGACGGTGGAGCAGCTGCGCCAGCAGGTCCAGGACGTCATCGACACGGAGCGCGCCGGCATCGAGAGGCGCGCGAGCGAGGCCGCGACGCCCGAGGCGCGCAAGCTCGTGGAGCGCATCGGCCGGCAGCGCAACGACCAGCTCGACCGGCTGCCGGACGACCTGGGCGGCCGGGTCAAGGGCCTGCGCGACTACGAGTTCGTCGACGAGGCGGCGCGGCAGAAGTTCGACGAGCTGATGGCGAAGCTGCAGAAGCAGATGGTCGACCAGATGTTCCAGGGCATCAAGGGCTCGATCCAGCAGATGCAGGGTCAGGACCTGTCGCGCGCCAGGGACATGGTCCGCGAGCTGAACAAGATGCTCGAGGAGCGCATGGAAGGCCGCACGCCTGACTTCAATGGTTTCATGGAGCGCTTCGGAGACATGTTCCCGCCGGGCATCAACAGCCTCGATGAGCTCATGGAGCACCTGCAGCGCCAGATGGCCCAGATGCAGTCCCTCTTGCAGAGCATGAGCCCGGAGGCGCGCGACGAGCTCCGCCAGATGATGGACGCGCTGCTGCAGGACGACTCGCTCCGGCTCGAGCTGGCCCGCCTCTCCGGTTTCATGCAGGCGATGATGCCGCCTTCGGAGCTGAGCGAGCGCTACCCCTTCTTCGGCGAGGACCAGCTGAGCATGGGCGAGGCGATGCAGCTGATGGAGCGCCTACAGCGGATGGACCGCCTCGAGTCGCAGCTGGACAGAGGAAGCTTCCGTCCGGACGACATCGATCGATCGCTGGCACAGGAGCTGCTGGGGCCCGAAGCAAGGCAGGCGCTCGATCAGATGCGCAAGATCACCGAGGTGCTCGAGAAGGCCGGATATGTCGAGCGCAAGGGCCGTCGGATGGAGCTCACGCCTCGCGGCATGAGGCGGATCGGCCAGTCCGCGCTCCGCGACATCTTCGACCAGCTCAAGAAGTCGCGCATGGGTCAGCACCGCCTGTGGCGCGGCGGCATCGGCAACGACGCCTCCGACGAGTTGAAGGAATACGAGTACGGAGATCCGTTCTTGCTCGACATGAAGGAGACGCTCTTCAACTCGCTGGTGAGGGAAGGTCCGGCGGTGCCGGTGAAGATGGCGCCGAAGGACTTCGTCGTCCATCGCACGGAGCACGTCACGCAGGCTTCAACCGTCCTGATGATCGACATGAGCCGCTCGATGTTCCTGCGCGGATGCTTCCTCGCCGCGAAGAAGGTGGCGATCGCGCTCGATTCGCTGATCCGCAGCCAGTACCCGCGCGACTCTCTCTACGTGGTCGGTTTCTCGAACTATGCCGTGGAGCTGAAGCCACACACGCTGCCCCAGCTCGCGCTCAACGATTACGTGTACGGCACGAACATGCAGCACGGTTTCCAGCTCGCCCGCTCTCTGCTCGCGAAGCACCGGGGAAACCGGCAGGTGATCATGATCACCGACGGCGAGCCCACGGCCCATCTCACGGACGACGGCCGCGCAAGGTTCGCCTACCCGCCGACCTACGAGACCATCCAGGAGACTCTGCGCGAGGTCAAGCGCTGCACCCGCGACCGAATCGTCATCAACACTTTCATGCTCGAGCGCGGCCCTTATCTCACCGAGTTCATCAACCAGATGACCAGGATCAACAAGGGCCGGGCGTTCTTCGTATCGCCGGAGAGGCTTGGCGAGTACGTGCTGGTCGACTACGTGAGCGGCAAGCATCGCCGGCGCGCCGGCGGCCGCCGCGCCCGGATCGCCTAGTACGGACTGCCGGGCACGTTTCTTATCCTTAGCCCTGATGTCCGCTAGAGAACGTCCCGCGCCCGAACGCCGCAACCTGAGCCCGGCCGCCCTCTACGAGCATGCGATCCGGCGAAACGAGGCGGTGATCGTCTCCTCCGGCGCCCTGACCGCGGAGACCGGCAAGCACACCGGGCGGTCCCCGAAGGACAAGTTCTTCGTCAAGGAGCCGACGAGCGAGGGCGCGATCTGGTGGCATCCCGGCAACCAGCCGATCTCCTCCGCGAGCTTCGATGCTCTGCTCGCGAGGATGGACGAGTTCTGCGACGCGCACGAGGTCTACACGCAAGACGTGTTCGCGTGCGCCGACCCGCGACACCGGATGCGTGTCCGCGTCATCACCGAACTCGCGTGGCACAGCCTTTTCGCGCGCAACCTGTTCATCCGACCCAACGCGGACGAGCTGCTCAACTTCGACCCGGATTTCACGGTCATCTCGCTGCCCTCGGTCAAGGCGGACCCGAAGCGCGATGGGACGCGCAGCGAGACCTTCATCCTCGTGAACCTCGGCCGCAGGATCGTGATCATCGGGGGCACCGGCTACGCGGGGGAGATCAAGAAGTCGATCTTCACCGCGCTCAACTACCTGCTGCCGGCCAATGGCGTCTTCCCGATGCACTGCTCGGCGAACGTGAACAGCGGCGGCTCGGATGTCGCGCTTTTCTTCGGCCTCAGCGGGACGGGCAAGACCACGTTGTCCGCCGATCCGTCGCGACGGCTCATCGGAGACGACGAGCACGGTTGGAGCGACACCGGTGTGTTCAACTTCGAGGGCGGCTGCTACGCCAAGACAATCCGTATCAGGAAGGAGTCGGAGCCGGAGATCTTCGCCGCCACGGAGAGCTTCGGGACCATCCTGGAGAACGTCGCCTATGACCCGAGGACCAGGATCCCCGACTACGACTCCGAGGAGAGGACGGAGAACACGCGGGCCGCGTATCCCGTCGACCTGATCCCCAATGCGGTGCCGTCCGGCATGGGCCAGCACCCGAACAACGTGATCTTCCTGTCGGCCGACGCCTACGGCGTCCTACCCCCGGTGGCCCGTCTCGACGACGACCAGATCCGCCACTACTTTCTGTCCGGCTACACCGCCAAGGTGGCGGGCACCGAGCGCGGCGTGACCGAGCCCGAACCGATCTTCAGCACGTGCTTTGCCTCGCCCTTCCTGGTGCTGCCCCCGGAGCGGTACGCGGACATGCTCATCGAGCGCGTGAAGCGGCACCACGCCGAGGTGTGGATGCTCAACACGGGCTGGGTGGGCGGCCCGTACGGCGTCGGCAAGCGCATGTCGATCGCCCACACCCGCGCGATAGTCCGCGCGGTGGTGGAGGGCAAGCTGCACGGCGTGGCCACCCACGCGGATCCCGTGTTCGGCCTGCAGATCCCGGACCATGTGCCCGACGTTCCGACCGAGGTGCTGGATCCCCGCGGCAGCTGGCCCGACCCAGAGGAGTACGACCGCCAGGCCGCCAGGCTGCGGACGATGTTCGAGAAGAACATCCACGCGATCGGGAAGAGCGCCTCGACCGCCGGCTAGGCGGCTGGGCGATCACGGGTGAGGTTCGCGATCGTCGGGAGCCGGCGTTTCTCGGAAACTGAACGGGTCACGGAGTACGTGAGCTCGCTTCCGCCCAGGGCCTCGGTCGTCACCGGCAGCGCCAGCGGCGTCGACGCAGCTGCGACGAAGGCGGCGCGGGCGAAAGGAATCCCGGTCCAGGTGATGCCGGCGTCTTTTGACGAGGCATCCGACCCGAGCAGGTCCGCGGCTCGCAACCAGCGCCTGATCGATGCCTGCGACGTGCTGGTTGCGTTCTGGGACGGCAGCTCCAAAGGCACCCGATCCACGGTCGAGCGCGCCCTGGACTCAGGCAAAGAGGTGCACGTCTTCATCGGCACCACCACGGCCCCTTCGTAACATTGAATGGTGCCGGTTGCGATCGTGGTGCGCGTGCGGCTCTTCGCCAGGCTTCGCGAGCAGGCCGGTCTCGAGATGGAGGGGCTCTCGCTTCCAGCCGAGGCGACCGTGGCCGACGTCTACGAGGCGATGCGCTTGCTCCACCCGGCGCTTGAGTCCGATCGCAAAGCGGTGCGCGGGGCGATCAACCAGGAGTTCGCCGACTGGAGCACGCCAGTCGCCGAGGGCGACGAGGTGGCCTTCATCCCGCCTGTCAGCGGCGGGGCGCACGGGGTCGGCGTCCTTTTCGAGCTGACGGCACGCCCGCTGGATGCGCGCCGGCTCGAAGCCGCCGTCGAGCACAAGGGCGCCGGCGCCATCTGCACCTTCACGGGCGTGGTTCGCGACAACTCGCGCGGAAGGACCGTGACCCATCTCGATTACGAGGCTTACGCGGAGATGGCGACCGCGCAGATGCGAAAGATCGGTGACGAGATCGCCGAGAGGTGGCCCGAGGCCCGGGTCGCGATGGCGCATCGCACCGGCAGGCTGGAGATCGGAGAGGCCTCGGTGGTCGTCTCGGTGTCGTCGCCGCACCGTGCGGAGGCGATCGCCGCTTGCAAGTGGGGGATCGACCGGCTCAAGGAATCCGTGCCGATCTGGAAGAAGGAACACGCCGCCGATGGCACCTTCTGGATCGAAGGCGAGGAGAGCATCGCCTCCAAGCCGTAGGGGGTTACCTTGGGCTGATGCCGAGGGGTCTTCGGAACCGGCCGGGGACCGCTGCGTCCATGCTGGTCGCCCTATCGATCACGGCGGCCGCGATCACGCCCCCTCTTCGCGGGGTCGTGTCCGGAGGGATCAGGCCGTGCGACGCTCTCGGCAACCCCGATTTGCCCCATTACGCGGCCGGCACGGTCACGGTCCTCAAAGGCCAGGTCACGTGGCAGAGCGGCCAGGGAGGTCCGAGCAATGTGGATGTCCTCCCAACCACTGTCGTCGCGCAAGAGACCGTCCCCACGAACGGGAGGTACCGCTTTGACCTCCAGCCCGGCAGCTACGTGCTCGAGGCGGCGCCTTCGGCCGGCTACGGCCCTTACGCCACGGTGACGGTCAACGCGGGTGACGACCTGCTGGTGGACATCCCGAACGAATGCATCTGATCCGGCACTCAGTCCTTGACTCGCGCGACCGATAGGCCGTCGCGGATGGGGATCACGACGCTTTCCAGCCTCGGATCCTCCGAGACCAGGCGGTTGTAGTACTCGACGTTCCTGGCCTGCTGCGTCTTGGGCCCCAGCACCTCGCCCTGGCGCAGCGCGTTGTCGGCCATGAGCAGCGCGCCGGCGTCGAGCCGTTCCATGCAAAGGTCGTACACGCGGTGGGTGATCTCCTCGGACCGGAACGAGTTGAGCAGGTCGATGAAGCAAACATCGAACCTGGACTCGATCTTCTCGAGCCCGGTGGTCGCGTTATCTTCGATCACGATCGCCTGCTTGCCGAAACCCGCTTCCGAAAAGTTGGCCCTCGCCCGTTCCGCACGCGCATGGTCGAGCTCGAAGCTCGTGAGCAACCCGCCCTCGGTACCACGGAGCATCCAGATGCCGCTATAGCCCGTGGCGGTGCCGAGCTCGAGCACCCGCTTGGCTCGTGCGATCTTGACCAGCAGGTAGAGCAGGGCGCCCTCATGCGGTTCGACGATCGGGATGTCCTCACGTCGAGCTTCTTCCTCCATTCGCGCCAACACCGCATCGCGCTTGGGCACCAAGCCGTCCATGTATGCCTGTAGCTTGTCGCTGACCTCAACTGTTCTCATCGATTCACCCTCTCCGGAGCGAGTATGTCGAGCACGCGATCGACCTCCTGCTCAGTGTTGTAGAAGTGCGGCGAGAGCCGCACGAAGTCCCGATGCGTGCGCGCGATCACGTGTGCGGCGCTCAAGTCGCGCAGCAGTGAAGAGGACGGGACGCCGGCGCTGCGGAACGAGACGATGCCGGACGACTCGTCGGGGGTTCGGGGCCACGGCTCGATGATCTCGTATCCGGCGGCCGCGACGCCTTCGGCCAGCCTGCGCGAAAGGTGCAACACGCGGGCCTGGATCGCCTCGGGCCCGACCTCGAGCAGCAGGTCCAGCGCCGCTCCGAACGCGGCAGTGTCCAGCAGCGACACCACGGATTCCTCGAAGCGCCGGGCGCCCTCCGCGGGCGTGAGGTCGTATTCGAAGTAGCGATCGTGGCCTGCCACCGAGCCCACGCCGACGATGACCGGTTGCAGTCGCTCGAGCAGCGGTCCGGCGCAGTAGCAGAAGCCGATCCCCGGCGGCCCCATCAGCCATTTGCCGGCCCCGGCGGCGCAGAAATCGACCGGCAGGCGATCGAGGTCCAGCTTCAGAGCGCCGGCGCTCTGCATGACGTCGACCGCGAGCAGGATGCCGCGACGGCGGCACTCGGCGCCGATCGTCTCGATGTCGACGCGGAACCCGTTCCAGAACTCGACGTGGGACACCGCGACAAGGCGTGTTCGCGAGTCGACCAGCGCGATCACCGACTCGGGCGTGATCCGCCCATTTGCCGCCTGGGCCTGGCGAAGCTCGACGCCCCGGCGCGCCAGGTTCATCCACGGGTAGACGTTGGCCGGGTATTCGCCGGTCGCGCCCACGACGTTGTCGCCTTTCTCCCAGGTCAATCCCTGCGCGAGCAGGGACATGCCGTGTGCGGTGCTGCGGGTCAGGGCGATCGACGCGACAGGCGCGTTGATCAATTGGGCGACGAGGGCGCGTACGCGGTCCGCCTCGTCCTGCGCCCAGTGGTCGGGGTAAGGCCGGTTCGTCATCCCGTCGACGACCCGCTCGATCGCCGCACGCGCGCGCTGCGACATCGGGGAGACACCGGCGTGGTTCATGTGGATGTAGTGCTCGGCCAGTGGAAAGAGGTCGCGCGCCTCCAGCGGCTCCATCAGCCCTGATCCGCCGCCAGCATCTCAACCAGCGGCTGCAAGGTGACGATGTATGCGGTCATCAGGCCGGCCACGTGGTCGAGCAAGACATCGTCGAGCTGTGCGGCCGGTAGGGTCTCGTAAAGCCGCGACCAACCTCTGTCCCAGGGCTCGAGCTCGGCGCGGGGCAGGTGGGCCTTGACCTCGAGCACGTGCGAGCGAAAGAACTCGAAAGCGCGCTGGTTCTGCTCCGTCGTCCCCTCGAAGTGCAGGCCCACCTCCAGCCGCCCATCGCCGGTGTGGTGCCACGCCTCGTAGTGGAACTCGGTCTGCGCGTAGTGCACCTTCATCAAACGGCCGCGCCCGCGCCCGCTGGTGAAGTTGCGCAGGTCGAGCGGCAGCGACGACTTGAGCCGTTTGCGCAGCCCGGCGAAGAAATCCGCGGGGGAGAGCACGTCGCCCCTCGTCACCATATTCACGTATTCTGCGAGCAGCGATGGCATACGTCCCGACAGTCACGGAGAACGAAGGCGGCAATCGAGAGCGCAGCTTCGACATCTACTCGAGGCTTCTGAAGGACCGGATCATCCTCATCGGGCGCCCGATCGACGACGTGGTCTCGAACCTGGTGGTGGCCCAGCTCATGTACCTCGCGGCGGATGACCCTGAGAAAGAGATCCAGATCTACATCAACTCCCCGGGCGGCGCGGTGACGGCCGGCTTTGCGATCTACGACACCATGCAGTACGTCCAGGCGCCGGTCTCGACGGTCTGCATCGGGCGGGCGGCGAGCTTCGGCACCGTCGTGCTGATGGCCGGGGCCAAGGGCAGGCGGTTCTCGCTGCCCAACTCGACGATCCACATGCACCAGCCGCTGATCGGCGGCCAGGGCATGCAGGGCCAGGCGAGCGACCTCGACATCCACGCCCGCGAGATCGTCCGCATACGCGGCGTGCTCAACGAGCTGATCGCCAAGCACACCGGCCAGTCGCTGGACCGGGTCGAGCGGGATACGGATCGCGACTTCTTCCTCACCGCCCAGGAGGCGGTGGACTACGGCCTGATCGACGGGATCATCGCGCAGACGCACCTGCCCGCTCTCGCCGCGACCAGGTAGGTGGTCCGGCCAGGGACAGCGCCCGCCCATCCATCGACCTGGGCAGCCGGGCTACGCCGATGCCGCGTCTTGGCGAGCTGACCCCCTAGGCCCGACCACCAACCCCGCGGCCCGCAGGCACACCCAGCCGATCACGAGCAGGCCCACCAGAACCGGAACAGGGTCCGGGCTCAGCGCGCACACCGCGGCGCCCACCGAAAGCAAAAGCCAGTCGTACCACTGCGCCCGGCCCCAGATCGCCAGGGCCACCGCCACCATGACCAGGTCGGTCGGAAGGGCGTGCAGCGCCGCGACGACCGAGCCCGCGACCAGGACGGTAGCCACGGCCTGAAAGTCTTCGCGCCGGCGCCTCGCCAGCAGCAGGACCGCGATCGTCCCGGCCGCGCTGACCAGGATCTCGGCCGGTGTCCTGAGCCCGGCGGGAAGGAACACGCCGACATGGGCCAGGTCGACCTCGCGCCCGCCCGGCTGCACGGTGGTCCCGACGGCGCCAAGCCACTCGAGCACCCAGCGGGGGTTGAGGACGGCGGCGGAGGCCCACAGAATCGTGCCCGCGGCCGCCCAACCGGCCAGCACCCTCCAGCGGCGGGCCAGGATGAGGGCGATGCCGAGCGTGACCACGAGGTGAGGCTTCATGAGCGTGAGCCCGAGGGCCAGGCCCGCGAGGTAGGGCCTGGACCAAAGCGCGACCGCGGCTCCGACGCCGAGCGCCACGAGCCCGTCCAGCTGAGCGTTGAGCAGTAACAGCGCTGTGGGGACCGAGGCGAAGGCGGGCAGGATGGCCGATGGCGCGCGGGGACGCACGGCCAGCAGGAGGCCGGCCGCCAGGCAGGCCAGCCCGAAGATGATCCAGAGCCGCCCGCCCAGGTCGGTGCCGAGCAGCTCGAAAGGCACGGCGACGAGCCCGGCCCACGCCGGCGCGAGGAACGGCAGGATGCCCTTGATCCCGAGCGATACCAGCACCCTGCCCCCGGTCACGTCCCTCTCGACGCCGCGCTGGACGCTCAGGTCGTACAGGTGGCCAGGGTTGCTGACGATGATCCGCGCGCCGGTCGCAAAGGCGGGCCAGTCGGAGTTGATGACGTCCCCGTTGCTCTCGATCAGGGGATAGATCACGAATCCAACGCAGATCGCCAGCATCGCCACCGAGCCGCGCCACCGCCACCGGCTCATGCGGTCCTTTCGACTCCCAGGCTGCGCATGACAGGCGCGATCAGGGTTCCCTGAATCAGAAGGGAGAGCAGGACCACGCCGTATGCGACGACCGAGACGCGGCTGTCGACGCCGGGCGCGCCCGCGACCGAAAGGGCCAGCGCCACGGACAGGGCCCCACGCAGCCCCGCCCAGAAGGTCACGTGGCGCCAGCGCCAGGGGATGGCCGGGCCGCGCCAGGCGGCGAGTGCGAGGAGGCCGTAAACCGGCACCGCCCTGGTGAGAAGCACGATCACGTAGGCGACCACGACAAGGCCCGCCACCGGGAGCAGCGTCCAGGCCGGCAGCGCTGCGCCGACCAGGATGAACAGCATCGCGTTGAGGACAAAAGCGAGCAGGTTCCAGAAACCCAGGAGCTGAGGCCCGTGGAGCCGGCCGATCTGCGATCCGTAGCGAGCGACCACGATGCCTGCCACGACCACGGCGACGATGCCCGAGCAATGGGCGATGTCGGCCGCCAGGTAGCTGCCGTAGGCGATCACCAGCGTGGCGAGGATCTCCAGCTCCGCGTCTTGCGCGAAGCGGAGCAGGGCCAGGCCGAGGAAGCCGGCCGCCAGCCCGATGGCCGTCCCGCCGATCGTGATCTCGAGGAATCGGATCGTCGCGTCGCCCAGCGAGGGCGCGCCGCTGAGGATCGTCGCGAGCACGGCGGAGAAGACGGCGACGCCGGTGCCGTCGTTGAACAGGCTCTCGCCTTCGAGGATCGTGGCCAGCCCCAGCGGCGCTTTCAGGCGCCGCAGGATGGAGACGACCGCGATCGGATCCGTGGCGGCCAGGATGGCCCCGAGCAGCATGCCGCTGGCCAGGCTCAGACCGGTCGACACGTGGACCAGCAGGCCGATGAGGACAACGGTGACCAGCACCCCTGCCGAGGCGAGCAGGCTGACCGGGAGCAAGCGGCGCGTCAGCTCTGGCAGGTCGAGCCCGAGGGCTGCCTCGAACACGAGGCCCGGCACGAATGCGAGGAGGATCACATCAGATCCCACGCGCGGGAACTGGCCCCCGGGGAGCAAGCCGATGACTACTCCCGCGGCCGCCAGGACGACCGGGTAGGGCAGCATCCGGGTGCGCTTCGACACCAATCCGAGCACGGTGGCGAGCGCGCCGACCAGGATGAGGAGCAGGAGGAATCGCTGCTGTGGCGTCACGGCCGGCGAATCATATTTCGAGCGCCATCCCGTCGCGGGCGGCCCTGACCTCGGTGCCGATCCTCTGCGTCAGTTCGGCCGCGAGCTCCCATGGATGGGCGCGCCACACCGTCATGCCGTAATGCGTGAGGATGGCGAGCCGCGGCTTGGCCTCGCGGATGATGCGTTCGGCGTCGTCGAGACACAGGTGCGGCAGCTCGGCACGGCACTGCATGAGCACCAGGTGGATCACCATCACCTCCGCTTTGTGCTGCTCCGCGATTCCGTCGTAGTAGCCGGAGTCCGTGATCCATCCCAGCTTCTCGCCAAACCGGAATCCGTAGGTCTCGGACTGGTGCACGTGCCGCGGGCTGGTCGTAAAGCTGATGTCGCCGACCGAGTAGGAGGTTTCGGGCGACAGCCGGACGATCTCGGCTGGGAACCGGCGCAGATAGTTCAGGACGACCGGGTCCTCGTCGAGCGCGTCGGCGGGGCAGAAGAGCCGGCCTCGTTTGTGGAAGCCGCCCTCGGTCATGGCCTCGATCATCACGTTGACGTCGCCCGAATGGTCGAGGTGACGATGGCTCAGGACGATGGCGTCGAGCGTGGTCAGGTCGACCTTCCTCTTGGCGTACTGGACGATCGCGCCGGGGCCCGGGTCGAGGCTGATCCGCGTGCCGCCGTCCTCGAGGTACAGGCCGCCCGAGGCGGCCAGCTGCTTGGCCACCATGAACCTGGCCCCTGCCGTCCCCATGAAGGTGAGCTTCACGTCTCCGCCACCTCGCTCAGCGACACCTCTGACTTTTCGCCGAAGTACCGCTCGTAGAGCTCCGCCACGCGCTCGAGCGTGTCGACCTCACCGACCGGCTTGTCGTCCCGAATCCTCACGATGCGCGGAAAACGTAGCGCGTAACCGCTCAGGTGGCGCCCCGAGTGCTGGATCGAGTCGAACGCGACCTCGAGCACGACCTCTGGCCGGACCATCCGCACATGCCCTCGGTCCTCGACCGTCATCTCGAGGAAGCGCCCGGTCATGGTCGCGATCTCCGCGTCGGTCAGTCCTGTGTATGCCTTGCCGACGTTGACAAGCCTGCCCGAGCCGGAGTCCTTGACCGCGAACGTGTAGTCGGACAGCACACCCTTGCGCTTGCCGTGGCCCCATTCGACGGCGGTCACGACGACGTCTAGAGTCGCCAAGGGACGCTTCAACTTGAGCCACGCCAACCCGCGGCGCCCGGGCGTGTACGGGCTCAGCGGATCCTTGAGCATCAGCCCCTCGTTGCCCCGCGCGCGTGTCTCTGCAAAGATCCGTTCCAGGTCGTCCGGACCTTTTGCCTCTTCGACGCGCGCGAGAAGATAGGGAGGCTTGAGCCCGAGCCCTTCCAGGAGATTGCGGCGCGTGCCGAGGGGTTCGTCGAGCAACGTCCGGCCGTCGAGCCAGAGCACGTCGAAGATCACCATGATGACCGGCACCTCGGCTCTCAGCTCCTCGGTCACCTTCTTGCGACCGAGTCGATGCTGAAGCTCGAAGAAGCGCAACACGCGGCCGTCGCGATGCGCGAGCACCTCGCCATCGAACAGCACGTCGTGACCAATCGCGCCGGCGTTGTCTGTCAGCTCGGGAAACGCGCTGGTCGTCTCCTTGAGGTCGCGGGAAAAGAGCTCCACGCGCTCGCCCTCGCGGTGCAGCTGGCATCGGACCCCGTCGTATTTCTCCTCGGTCCACACCGCCTCCGCGCCCATTCGTTCGAACGCCTCGCCAGCAGTCTCGACCGGGCTCGCGAGCATGAAGCGCACAGGCTGGAAGAGCGTGATGCTCGTGGTCTCGAACTGCCGGTGCCTGCAGCGGACGGCTGTCTCCCCGATGTCTCCGGTGACCAGGTGCACGCGTTTGACCATCGTGATCGGCACCTCGAATGCCTCGGCGAGCGCCGCCTCGACGAGGCCCTCGCTGAGACCGATGCGCAGCTCGCCGGCGATGATCTTGATCAAGAAGCGCGCCGCCTCCGGGTCGAGCCGCCGGACGATCTGCTCGAGAGCTGCTCCCTTGGCCGCGCCTCGCGCGGTCCGAATCGCCTCCAACGCCTCCTCGACCTCGAGCAGCGAGACGGGGCCCGGCAGTGTTCTCCCGTCAAGCGCCTCCCGGGCCCAGTCGCCGATGTCCGAATGCTTGCGGAAGATCGAGCCGAGCTCGTCCGCGTCTCGTCCCGACACCGTGGTCACGACCTTGCTCACGGCCGACCAGCCAAGGCCGAGCGTCCTCCGTTGAGACTGGCCGAACGCGCGCCCGCCCATGTAGGTCGCGGCACGCCGTAAATCGCCGTCGTCGAGCAAGCGTAGATACGCGGCGAGGATGCGTGTTTTCTCGAGGGTCGCAGGGGTGGCGCCCACCGCCGCCGCCGCGCGCGCGAAATCAAGCATCCCGGCCGCACCAGAGGGAATCTCGGGTTCCCTGCGAACTCACGCCGAAGGCTCTGGGTTCGCGGGGGTCGTCACGGTGGCCTATCGTAATTCGCGATGCGCCGCTGTCCGTACCTCGAGGAATTCGTGAAGGACCGCCGTTCGGTGCTGCGCGTCTATCGATTCGACTGTCATGTGGACCGAAAGTCCAAGCGCAAGTACGCGTTGAGCGACAGCCCGCCGATCTGCGTGCGCAATTACGAGGATTGCCCGCTTTATCAGGCCGAGAAACGGCGCGAGGACCACACCATCACGCGATACACAGATTGAACTGCCCCGTTTGTTCGGCTCCCGCTCTGCCACTCGACGGCGCCTGCGTGTTTTGCCACGCGCCGATCACCGGCGATCCGGACACATCCGAGCTCCTCGATTACCTCGCCGAGCGGCTTCCGATTGCCCACACGAAGCGCGGGCACCTGAACCGCGGACCGATCACAGAAGTGGTGGTCGAGGTCGAGGGACGCACGTTCCGAGCCCGTGCCAAGAACGAAACGTTCGATCTCGCGCCGCCGGTCCACCTCACGGCCTGGGTCGACCTGCTGATCGCCAAGCTCAGCGACGCGGCGGCGGATGACGCAGAGCTGCGCCGCGCCGTCCTGCGCTCGGGCTGGGCGCTGCGCTAGAGCGCCAACAGCAGCTGCTCGGTCGCTTCCAGCGCTGAGGCGCGCACCCCGCGCTTGCGGAGGTGGCGCGCGAAATCCTCGGTGTAGCCGTGCACCGTGTAGACCTGGTCCGCGCCCGACTGCCCGACGACTTCCAGGAGCTCATCGAAATCGCAGTGGTCCGACAGGTCGAATGCCGCGTCGGCGCCGAAGAGCCGCGCGAACTCCGCGTCCTTCGCCCAGCCGGAGATGAGCGCCGTGCGGTAGCGGCCGAGGCGGCGGACCTCGTCCTTGCCGGCGGGCGGGGAGACGACGACCCGACCTGCGGGTGCATCGGCGTCAAGGTCCACCCATTCCGGAAGCGAGCGGCCCGCCGTGGCGTAGTCTCGCGCGCACGGCGCGCAGCGCTTCTCGAGCGCGAAGGTGAAACCGTAAGGAGCCAGCGCCAGCATCACCTCCTCGGTCTTGCCGAGCGCGTGGCACAGCAGGACGGGGGTCACGTTGCTGTCCAGGGCCCGCCGGCACCATCGGGCGATCGCCTCGATCGTCGAGTCAGGGTCGCCGAACCGGAAATGGGGGCGCCCGTAGGTCGTTTCGACGATCAGGACGTCGGCCCTGGGCACGAAAGTCGGCGGCTCCCCGCCCGCCTGGCGGAGCTTGATGTCGCCCGTGTACAGGAGCTTCGAGTCGCCATGCTCGAAGAGGAGCTGCGCGGATCCGAGCATGTGGCCGGCGGGGTACAGCGTCACCGTGGCCTGCCCACGTCGCATCCCTTCGCGGTAGCCGAGCATGCGCCAGCCGCGCGGTCGCCGGTTTTCCGGGATCAGGGCGAGGGTCTGCGGGGTGAGCAGGGCTTCCTTGTGCCTGCGCGCGTGGTCGGTGTGCGCGTGGGAGATGAAGGCGAAGTTGCGCACCACCGGCGGGTCGAGCCACAGGCGGTGGCCCGGCAGCGAGACGCCGCGGTCCCACACCACCTCGCGAGTCATGGGGGAGCGCTCATAGCTTGAACGTCCTCGATCGCGCGAAGAGGTCCGGCGAAACCGCAATCCCAAGCGCCGCATAAGCCTCGAAGGGCACGCCGATGTCCGCGACCCAGATCTCGCCCGCCAGCCGCGGGCCGTCAGCTCTGGTCAGGCCGGCCTTGGGCAGCCCGAGGGTCACCGTGGTCGTGGCGCGCACGGCTGGAGCGTAGGCGACGCCCGAGTCCGCGTCGAGCCCGGACGGGACGTCGACCGCGACGACGGGCAGGCCGGAGCCGTTGATGGCCTCGATCCACTCCGCAAAGCGACCTTCGGGGGCGCGCGAGATGCCGGTCCCGAAGATGGCGTCGGCGACCATGCCGGCTCCCACGAGGTTCAGGTCGGCGGAAACCTCGACCCCGATGCGCCGCAGAGCGTCGAGCTCCTGCGCGGCCGGGCCGCGCAGACGCTCCGCGGCGGCGCACGAGACACTCGCCAGCCTGCCCCAGCGGTGCAGGTGGCGGGCCGCCGCCAGGCCGTCCCCGGCGTTGTTGCCGGCGCCGCAGACGACGGCCGTCAGCTCGGTGCAGAACTGCGCCACCTGCCAGCCGGCCGACTCCATGAGCCAGTCGACCGAGATGCCGAAGCGCTCTTGGGCGAGCGCGTCGACCTCTCTGACCTGGGCGCTACTGAGATACGGCAGGCCGCTGGACGACAAAGGAGCAGTACGGGTCACGGCGGTGGATGGAATCCGCCTGCGAGACGGGCGCGCCGAGCAGCCGCGTGATGAGCTGCGGGGTGATCGTGCAGACCTGAGGAAACTTCAGCGCGGTGTTTCGGAACGGGCAGTTGTGGATCGTCACCTTGACGCCCTCGGGCGTCTCGCTCTGCTCGGCGAGCGTGCCGGCCCGCCCGATCCAGGCCACCACGCGGCGCAGCTTCTCATCGAAATCGAGCCCGTCCAGCTCGTGCTCGATGCCGCGGGCATGGCGCTCCGCGACCCGCGCGAAGACCTCGTCGAGAGCTTGCGGGCCGCCCATCTCCTGGACCTCCTGGAGGACCATCGTGGCGAGCTGTCCGTAGCGCTTGGGGAACACCGAGTCGGCGCGCTCGGTGAGGGAGAACAGCAGCGCGGGGCGGCCGCGCCCGCCTCGCTCCGGATGGCTCACCACGAACCCGTCACGCTCGAGGTTGGTCAGGTGCTGGCGCACCGCGTTGGTGGTCACGCCGAGATCGGACGCGATGGTTTCGGCGCTGCATTCACGCTTGCGCCGGAGTAGCTCGAGGACCTCCATTCGGGTCGAGCGGCCGGCGATCACCTGGGGCACGTCCGGCGGCGGAACGGCATGCTGGCAACAGCATAGAACGATTTATTACAGGCGGTTCTTGACAAAAGGCAGAGGCGCCCTAAACTTGGTCTTGGGAGATAGAGAAATGCCACTGATCAAGCAGGCAAGCCACGCCATCGAGCACATGACCGCCCGCGAGCGGCGCATCCAGCGGGCCAAGTATGCCCGCCGGAACAAGATGCACTACATCGACAAGCTCCTCAACGAGCTCGAGATGTTGAACCTGGCGGACCAGCGGCAGATGCCGCCGGTGCTGTCGGTCGCGATCAACAAGGTCATCGAGGAGTCGCCCGAGGTGACGGTCCTGGCCCAGGCCAAGCCCGCTTCCGTGATGGAGGCGATGGACGCCCTGTACGAGATCCAGGACAGCCTGATGTACAACCAGATCGAGGACGAGTAGAGCAGCTTCCTTTCGTCAGTCCCTAGGCCGGTTTCGAGTTGCGAAGCCGGCCTTCTTCTTTTGCCCCGAGTCCAACTTGACATGGAGTCTCGCCTTGCGTACTATGCCGATTAGTTAATTAGCTAGTTAGAGAAATATGAGAGTGGCATCTGATCAGCTGAGCGTCACGTTTGCAGCCCTCGCCGATCCCACCCGGCGCGCGATGCTGGCTCGTCTTGCCGTGGGCGAGGCGTCGGTCACGGAATTGGCCAAGCCGTTCGACCTGAGCCTCCCTGGCGTCTCCAAACACCTGAAGGTGCTGCAGCGCGCCGGCCTGATCACGCAGGGCCGCAACGCGCAGTGGCGGCCGTGCCGTCTCGAGGGCGGGCGTCTCAAAGAGGCGTCCGAGTGGGTGGGGGAGTACCGGAGGTTCTGGGACGAGAGCTTCCAGCGCCTGGACGAAGTTCTGCAGCAAATGATCAAAGAGGAGAAGCAACGCGATGAGCACCAAGGAGACCACGATGCCTGAGACCGAGTACGTCATCGAGCCGGGCAAGCAGGAGATGATCTCGACCACCGTCCTGGATGCCCCAAGGGAGCTCGTCTTCCGCGCGTACACGGACCCGAAGCTGTTCGCTCGCTGGTGGGGTCCGCGGCGATACACGAACGAGATCGTCAAGTTCGACTCCCGCTCGGGAGGCGAATGGCGCGTGGTCCAGCGCGGCGCAGACGGCAGCGAGCATGGGTTCCATGGCGTCAACCACGACGTGGTGACGGCGGAGCGGATCTGCCAGACGTTCGAGTACGAAGGGTTTCCGGGCCACGTCGCGCTCCAGACCGCGACCTTCGAGCCTCTCGGCAACAAGACGAAGGTCGTTGCGCACGTGGTCTTCCAATCGGTGATGGACCGGGACGGCATGGTCGCGTCGGGCATGAAGGAGGGCGCCGACGAGTCGATGGAGCGCCTCGCCGAGCTGCTCGATGAGATGAAGGTCAGTAGTCGCTAGAGATCACGGGCGCCTTCGGGTGGCGGGCTCAGGCCCGCCATCCGAGCCCTCTACTTGTCGGATTCGGCCTGGCGGACCCGCTGGCTCAGGACCTGCAGCAGGCGGTAGGCGATCTCCGGGTGCTCCTTGAGGAACGGCTTGAAGTTCCACTCGGGGATCGTCGCCAAGGTGACATCGGTGTCGGCGGTGATGGTCGCGCTGCGGCCCTCGTGGTCGAGGAGCGCCATCTCGCCGAATGAGTCGCCCGGTCCAAGTGCGCGCGTCTTCCCCTGGACCGTCTTCACGGAGACGGTACCTTCGATGATGACCATGAACCCGACTCCGCCCTCGCCGCGGACGACGATCTCGTGGCCCGCGGGATGCTTCACCTTCTTCATCTGCTTCTCGATCGAGCGGACCTCCGATTCGGGCAATCCTTCGAAGAGCTTGACCGACTTGATGTCGAGCACGCCCAGATAGTATTCGCCCGCGGCCGACGCTACAAGGTGCTCATTCGCGCCAGGCCATCTTGCTCGAAATACGCGGGCCCTTCGACCCTGACCACGGGAGGTCTCCGGCGCGAGGCTGTGAGCGAGCATGGAGACGTATGACGTCGGGCGCGACGAGGTCGTCACGGGCACTGTCCGGCTCAGCGACGGTCGCCGCCTCGCCTATACGGAGCGAGGAGACCCTTCGGGAGTGCCTGTCATCCACCACCACGGCATGCCCGGGTCGCGGCTCGAGCACGAGGCGGAGTCGGAGTTCTACCGATCCCTGGGGGTTCGGGTGATCACCCCCGACCGTCCGGGCTATGGCCTGTCAGACGCGCTGGCGCATGCCCGCCTGCTGGATTGGCCGCGCGACGTCCTCGAGCTGGCCGACATCCTCGGCCTCGAACGCTTCGGAGTCACCGCTCTGTCAGGCGGCGGAATCTACGCCCTGGCCTGCGCGGCGGCCATACCCGAGCGGATCATCGAGGTCGCCGTGACCGGATGCCCCGCTCCGATGCAGCGCCCTGGGGCGATGTCCGGGATGCGGCTGGCGACGCGCGTCGGGGTGTGGCTTGGAGCGTCGGCTCCATGGGTGCTGGGCCTCGGCGCGACCGCCGTGGCCAAAGTGGTCAAGCGCTACCCGCGCTTCGTCGTCGCGCAGGCAAACCGGGACAAGCCGCCCGCCGATCTGCGGTGGCTGTCCATGCCGTCGGTCATGGGAGGCGCGGCCGAGTCCCTCCAGGAGGCGCTGCGCTTCGGAGCTTCCGGTTACGTGCGGGACATCTGCGCGCTGGCGCGGCCGTGGGGATTCCCGCTCGACCACATCAGGGTCCCCGTGCGGCTGTGGCACGGCGATCTCGACACCGTGATCCCGCTGCGGCACGGCGAGTACCTGGCGTCGGTCATCCCGGGCTCGGTGCTGCAGGTCTGCCCGGGCGAGGCGCACATGCTGCTGTGGAACCACCTCGCCGAGGTGCTGCTTCGTGCGGCGGGCATGAGTCCTGTGGCGGCCGGGCCGTTGGCCCCTCGCCTGGCTTACGCCACGGCCTGACACTCCGATCATCACGACTGGAGGTGTAACGACAATGTTCAATCACATCATGGTCGCCCTCGACGGGTCGACCTACTCGCACCGGACCCTGCCGACTGCGATCGAGCTGGCCAAGAAGTTCGGCGCCGACCTCTTCATCCTGCATGTCAGCGAACATGACCGCGGCCGGGCGGCGGTCTATTCGCTGGAAAGCCCCGCGGAAGCGACGCGACTCGTGGCGGACGCTGTTGAGAAGGCCCGCGACGCCGGAGTCAAGGCAGCCGGTGAGATTCGCGACGCTGCCGCTCAGCACACGGCGCGCACGATCGTCGACGTGGCCACCGCGAGAGGCGTTGACCTGATCGTCATGGGCTCGCGCGGGCTTTCGGACGTCCAGGGCTTCCTCCTGGGCTCCGTGACGCACAAGGTCATCCAGACGGCCGAGGTGCCCGTGCTCATCGATCGCGCTCCGGTCAAGGCCGCGGCCGCCGAGAGGTCAGTCAATCAGGCCGCCACCGTCTAGCGTCGGCGCGGATGCCAGAGCCGGAGCCGGGCGCGGGAACGTCGCTCTCGCCTACGCCCCGGCTTTCTTGTCGTTCAGGAATTGCTGGTAGAGGCGGTATGCCTCCAGCTTGCGGCTGTCGACGATCTTGGTGTAGCCCTGAAGCGTGTTGAGGTTCGCGTGGCCCAGCACCTCCTGGACCAGTCGCACGTCCCCGCCCGTGACCTCGAGCAGCGTCGTGGCGGCCGTGTGGCGCGCCACGTGCGGCGACTTGAACGACCACGCGCCCAGCTGCTTGCGGATCCGCGTGACGATGTATCTCGCCCCGGTCGCCGTAAGCCGCCTGCCGCGGTCGTCCGCCGCCGAGCGGTCGAAGTTGACGAACAGCGCCATGCAAGCGTCCTCGCGCACCGACAGGTATTCCTCGAGGGCGGCGCGGGCGTCCGCGGTCAGGTAGACCGAACGCTGCTTGGATCCCTTGCCTGTCACGACCAGCCGGTTGCCCGAACGTGGGAAATCGGTGCGGTCGAGCGCGAGGGCTTCAGAGATCCGGCACCCCGTGCTGACCAGGAACTGGACCAGGGCGCGATCGCGCTTTTCGTGAATCGACTCGCGCGGTAGGGCCGCGAGCAGTCGCGTCAGCTCGTCAGGGTCGATCGGCTTCGGTAGGCGCTGCTCGACCTTGGGCAGCGTGATGCCGTTCGAGAGGTCCTTCTCGATGAGGTTCTCCTTGGCCAGCCAGCGCAGCCAAGAGCGAATCGCGACCAGGGCGCGGGCGCGCGAAGCGGGATTCTTCAGTTTTCCGGCGAGGTGGCGCTGAAAGGCGCGCAGGTCTTCGTGATGCAGCTCTTCGAGCTGCAGCGAATGGCCGTGCGCGGTGAGAAAAACGATGAGGCGCCGGATCTCTCCGTCGTACGCCCGGACCGTGTTCGGACTCCGGTTGGCTTCGAGTTGAAGCCAACCGAGATATTCGGTGGCGGCGGCCTTCAGGTCGAGTGGCATGTCGAGGCCGACTGCATGTTGCCATAATCGAAAGCAAGTGGGGGCTCTTCGCGTCATGAGTCCCAGCAACCAGCTGGAACTCCCGAGCGACGACTTCGGCTTCGATCCTGACTTCACCGATCGAGTCCAGGGCATTGCACTCTGGTTTTATCGAAAGTACTGGCGGGTCGAGAGCGAGGGTGTTCTGAACGTGCCTGCGCGCGGCCGGGCGCTGCTGGTCGCGAACCATGCCGGCATCGTCCCTTACGACGGCGCGATGATCCGCACCGCGATCATGGCCGAGCACCCGGTCCCGCGCCACGCTCGAATGCTGGTGGTGGACTGGGCATTCGCGATGCCGTTCACCAACATTCTGCTGACCAAGACCGGCAACGTCCTCGCCCACCCGGACAACGCGACCACGCTGCTCGAGCGAGATGAGCTGGTCGGGGTGTTCCCGGAAGGAGTTAAGGGCGCGGCGAAGCGGTACCGCGACCGATACCGCGTTCGCCGCCTGGGACGTGGCGGCTTCGTGCAGGTCGCCCTGCGCACGGGCGCACCGATCATCCCGGTCGCCGTGGTCGGGTCGGAGGAGCTCCATCCGGTGCTCGCGGACATCCGGCCGCTCGCGCGCATGCTCGGGCTTCCGACCGTGCCGCTCACCCCGACCTTTCCCTGGTTCGGGCTCGCAGGGCTGATTCCGCTCCCGTCGAAGTGGTTCATCGCCTTCGGCAAGCCGATCGAGGTGGCGCATTACGGCCCTGACGCGGCCGACGACGCCCGCCTCGTCCTGGAGCTGAGCGAGCATGTCCGCGAGTGGATACAGGGCACGCTGCACCAGCTGTTGCCCCGCCGGCGGACCGTCTTCTTCTAATGCGCACCATGTCCGTACCGCATGGTTTTCGGGGTGGCGCTGTTAGCCTTCTTCGATGATCAACCGATCGCTGGCGATCGTCGTCGGCCTGGTGCTCGGAGCTGCGTGCGGAGGATCAGGAAACGCCTCTGGCGCAAACGGCCCCACGGCATCGAGCGTCGCCGTGCAGTCGTCAGACCTGCCCGCGGGCATGGTGAGATGCGACCTTTCCGGCGACATCGACAGCTTTCTCGCCAAAGAGAAGACCCAGGACCAGAGCACTTACGAGTCCACCAGCACCGACTGGACAACGCTCAAGAACGACGGCGCGACCGCAGCCTCCACCTCTTTTTACGCCGACAACGCCGCGCACTGCACCGCGATCAAGAGCAGCGGATACGACATCGGTACCGCGAGCTACAAGCTGGCCGTCAACTTCGTGACCCAGTTCAAGGACGAGAAGAGCGCGACCAACGCATACACCAACGACTCCATCTTCGGCTTCCAAACTTCGCAGCTGCGCACGGGAGGCCTGGGCCTCACGGAAGGGGCCGCCACCGGCCTCACCGCCAACTCCATCGTGATCAGCGCGCCGATCTCGAACCAGTCCTTCTACATCGCCATGTGGCAGAGCAAGACGTTCGTGGTCATCCTCGCGATCCTCAACGTCGACACCACCGCGAGCAAGAAGGTGGCCACCCTGGAGAACGGCAGGATCAAATAACGCCCTAGATGGGGACCGGGGCCTGGTGGCCTCTCATATACTTGCCCGGCCGATCGCAAACGCCCGCAACGTCCCACCACGCACTCGGCGCCGGCGGGGGCCTTCGCCCCTCCTTCGCACAGCGCTCGCTCTGGCGCTCGTCGTGTCCTGCTGCCTCGTGGTGATCGGCATCATGGCGCTGATGCGCCCCGCGGGCGCGGCCGCGGGCGTCGTCAGCCTGGCGCTTGCGCCCAGGACTCCCGCCCCGAGCCAGCTGCCGGTCGCCGGCATCGACGCCGGAGCCTGCATCAGCTATCCCGCCGCGGGCGCACAGACCGGCAAGACGGTCTTCATCGACGCGGGCCATGGCGGCCTGGACCCCGGCGTCGTGGGGTCGGCCGGCGGCAAGCAGGTCCTCGAGAAGGACGCCACCCTGGCCGTGGCGACCCGCCTCGGCGCACTGCTGCGCGCGGACGGCTACGGCGTTGTGATGGCGCGGACGCAGGATTCGTCGGTCACCAAGCTGGCGGCCTCCGACTCGATCACCGGCGCCCTCACCAATTCGGCGGAGCATCGAGACCTCGTGACGCGTGTCGCGTGCGCGAACGCGGCCGATGCATCGGTGCTCGTCTCGATCCATTTCGACGGGTTCAGCGACCCGACCGTGGGCGGGACCGAGACGTTCTACGACGCCGCCCGCCCGTTCGCCGCCACCAGCAAGCGGCTGGCGGCCGACCTGCAGGCGGGGCTTGTCGCCGGGCTTGGCACCTCAGACCGCGGCGTCTGGACCGACGACCAGCTCGCCGCCCCGGCTCTGACCTCCTCCGGCGACTCGTACGGCCACCTCATCGAGCTGGGCCCGGCGTCGGCTGGGTGGGTGGACGATCCGAGCCAGATGCCGGGAGCGCTGGTGGAGCCTCTCTTCATCACCAACCCGGCCGAAGCCCAGATCGCGAGCGACCCGGCCGGTCAGCAGCGCATCGCCCAGGCGATGGAGGCGGCCCTGGTCAAGTTCTTCAGCGGCGCGTAGCAAGCCGATTCGGCTTGGCGGTGAAGGCTCGCGCCCTCACCGCCCCGGTTCAAACCCTTATGAGGTGAATGTGTTCAGCGTGAGCGTGCCGGACCCATCGGAAGTCCCGACGCCGTTCTCGAAGAAGCACCCGCCGCCAAAAGACAGGCCCACCAGGGTGACGTTGGCCGCCGCAGCATTGAAAGCATCCGTGTTCGCGGAGCTGGGCTGGCCGTTCCAGTCGCTCCACGGCTCGGCCGTGGGGTCGACCAGGGCCGTGATGGTCGCGGTGCCATTCGCGAGGACCTGGCTCGCAGTCGGAGCGTCTGCCCACCAGTAGTTGGTGTAGGCGAACTTGGCGCCCGGCGCGATGCTCTCAAAGAACAGGCGAGCGGTCGCCGGGGTTGAGCCGCACGTTCCGCTTGAGGTGAAGGCCGCTCCGTCGGTGACACCCGAAACCGTGAACGTAGCGGTCATCGTCTTGCCCGACAAGGCGCCCAGCAAACTGGGGTCCTTGCTGTTGTACAGCAGGTGTGTCTTGTCGGGGACGCTGAAGTCGAGGGACGCAATGCCCGCTGATCCCTGCGCCGATCCGTCCGCGAGCTGCCAGTTGTTCGATGGATCGGCCAGCGCACCGACTCCTCCGAATCCGATCGCCGCCATTGCCGCCACCATGAGTCCGACCACAAAACGCTTCATAAGGTGATCCTCGCGTCTATTTCAGTGACGCGCCTGCCGATCCTGAAGGTTGGTTCGGTCTTCGCCCTCGGCGTCCAGCGCGAAACAGACGTCGCCCACGGCATGAATCTACTGCTTGCCGGAGGGGTTAACCAGGGTCTTTAGGCCCTATCGCGAGAAGATGGGCGCGATGGTGCGCCTGGCAAGAATCGAACTTGCTGCCTCTTGCTCCGCAGGCAAGCGCTCTATCCGGTGAGCTACAGGCGCGCGAACCGTTCAGTTTAGGCGAGCGTCGACGACCGCCGTCGCGGACTTGAAGGTCGCGGCATCGAGATTGCTCACCACCACCAGCGCCACGAACACCGCCCGGTGCCAGCACGCCAGCTGCACAGGCGGCCGGTCGTATGTGAACGAGCTGAGACCAAGGCCGGTGGTCGTGCCCCTCGCCACCCCCGGCACGACCTCGGCGACGGGGGGCGGGATGAAGCCGAACACACCCGATCCCCAGGCGCGGTCCGCCTGTGCAGGGTCGGCGAAGACGGCCACGATGCTCGTGATTGCCTTGAGGTTTCCGGTGGCGCCCAATTCGGCCTTGCAAGCGCCCGGGTCGGCGGAGAACACCGATATGGCGCCGGCTACCGCGCCATCGGCTCGGAGCCCCTGCCATTGGGCCGAGGCCCGCGCCGCGACAGTGGCATCCGCACCGGCCAGCTGCGCGACGTAGACGTCGACCGGACCTGAGCCCAGACATGGGTTGAGGCCCGCCGGCACGTCGGTGGACTGGAGGATCGCTGCGGTCGGCAGCGTGTGTGGCGTGGGGCTGGGCAGAGGGCTGGGCACAGGCTGGGCATTGCCCTGACACGCCACGCTCAGAGCAACCAGGGCCAGGCACGTCATGAACCGGGTCACGGGGGGCGCAGTTTAGACTGAGCAAGCCATCGCGCGCCTGTAGCTCACCGGACAGAGCGTTCGGCTCCGGACCGAAAGGCAGCAGGTTCGATTCCTGCCAGGCGCACTTCTATACTGGGGGCGCGCCCATGTCGAGGATCAGGCCTCTGGTCGCGTTAGGGGTGATCGCGGCGCTGGCCGTGATCCTCTGGGCTTTCTACGACACTCAGGCTCACCCGCTCGGCTCCCTTAGGGATTCCTATCTGATGGAGTTCCCGAGTCTTCTTCTCTCGATCGGCATCACCGCGGTGCTGGTCTTGGTTGCGATCGCGTGGAGGCGCCGCCGGAGGAACCCCTAACGGCCTCGCCGAATCGGGGTAATCTCAGAGCACCGAGCGGCGGACGATCCGAAGGAGGAGGCCCATCATGGTTCAGGCAAGCGACGAAGAGCTGCTCCGCCTCCGTGCTGAGAACGCCGAGCTGAGGCGATTGCTCCAGAAGCACCAGTTTGCGGGACTCACCCCGATCAAATCCAACGGGGTGTGTCCGGAATGTTCAGGCGCGGCGCCGCCGACGGGCCGTGGCCACCGTCCCGGCTGCGCCATCGCCAGGGCTTTGGTTTAGCCGAAATCACGCGCCGGCGCGCCTGTCGGGTTAAGCCGGCAGCTTCCTGATCGGGTCGCCCCGGCGCACGCGGCCGGCCACCACCACGCGGCAGTTGGCGCCACGCAGCCGGAGCTCGCGTCCAGTCGGCGTGTTGACGAACCGCTGCGCATCGTTGCCGAAGCGCGCCGAGAACTTGGCGCAACCCGTGTGGGGAGCCTCGCTGAACTCGATCACGGCGGAGCCGAGCTGCACGCGGCTTCCGGCAGGCAGGTTCGCGATGCTGAGGTCGAAGTCGACATACAGCTGGTCGCCCGCGAGCGGCCACCGCTCGCGATCGCCTGCGACCGCCGCCGTGCTCCGCGCGTTCATCAGAGTCAGCTGCGCCTCGGGGTCGGGAGCGCCATCCGGGGTCCGGCTGCTGCCCCGTGCCCGCCAGGTGTCGCCTTCGAGCCCGTCCTGCAAATCAAGCCACGCCTCCTCGAGGACTTCCCGCTGGTCCTCTGCCGGACGGCGGACGATGAGCTCGACCGTCCCGTTGTCGGCCGGCGCGCGGCGTATGTGGTCGAGCGCCGCCTCGAGCCGAGTCAGGTCGTCGGTTTGCCTCATGTGCATATTCTGCGGTGTCGGCCACGATGGGAATCTAGGCCGGCTTGACCCCGATATAGAGGGTCTGCTTGCCCATCAGCCAGCGGGCCGGAGGGAACGCCAGGTAGGCCCGGACCAGTAGCGGGCTTTGGGGCAGGCGGCTCTTGGTCGTATACGGCAGGAAGCGCGCGATGACGTGCTCCGTGCGAAAGCCGGCCATGGCGGCGGCTTCCGCCAGGCTCTTCTCGGTCAGCGCCGTCTGGTGGTCGATGAAGTCCCAGTAGGCGCCCCCGACCAGCCGGATGTTGGGCTGCAGGATGAGGACGCGTCCGCCCGGTTTCAGCAGCGCGAAAGCGACCCTCAGCTGCTGCAGCACCGCCTCGGTGGAGGCGAGGTGCTCGAGGTAGTTACTGAAAAAGGCGATATCGAAGTAGTCGTTCGGCATGATGTCGGCGAGGTCCAGCCCGCTCGCGTGCACGAAGCGCACATCGCTAGGCAGCGCCGAGCCCATGTCCCGTATATCGGTGGCCCAGCGCTCTGCGGCCCGGATGTGTCGAATGAAATATCCGACGTCGCAGGCGATGTCCACCACTCGCGCGTCGGGCTTGATGTAGCGCTGGAGGTACCGGCCGAGCTCCCGCCAGATCGCATCCTTGGCGGCCTGGTCGGCCTGGTCGAAACGAAGCTCGTAGACCTCTTTGAGCACGATCGGCGGCAGGTTCTTCGGATCTCGGCGTTGGCCATGCTCGCTCTGATCAGGCGGGGACGTCATTGGAACGCCAACCATAGCGTCCGGGTCGGGTGCGGTCGGAGGTCAGCGGTAAACGAGATTGGCTCCAAACCGCACGAAGCCGAGACGCTCGTACACCCGAGCCGCCGCCTCGTTGGCCGCATCAAGAAACACGAAATCACCGCCTGTTGCGAAATGCCGTGCGACGAGCTCTGAGCTCACGGTCGCGGCCACGCCGCGGCGCCTGCTCTCGATGCGGGTGACGATCCCGACGATCTCGGCCGCCCCCTTGAGCGAATGCGAGACGCCCGTGCCGGCGACGCGGCCGTCGAACAGCGCCAGCAGATACGCGCTGTTCGGCGCGGCCAGGTCCTTCTTCAGCCGGGCCACTGGAGGCACCGGACGGTTGGCCTCGCCGCCGTCTGTCCACCTGATTTCCTGGAATGCCGCCAGGTCGGACGCCGCCGACGAGCGACCCAGCTCTTTGAGCACGACACCTTCCGCGGCGAACGGCCTGAAGCCGTCGGGACGGCAGGCCATCAACGGATTTCGCTCCGTCTGCCTCATGCCTGAAGCTTCCAGCCATTTACCGGCCTGCGGCGCGACCGATTCGTTGAACTCGATTTGCAGGTCTGTCTTCCGTCTCGCGAACATCGATCGGAGGCGCCCGACCGCGGCTTGGAGGTCCGACTGCGTCACCTCGCCGTCCACCATCGTGACCCAGCTGTCGGCGCCCGGCTCGGCAGACACCACCACTTGAAAGGGGCCGACGGACAGGAGCTCCGTCCCGGCGGGCCGCGCCTCGAGGGCGTCGAGCTGCCAGGCCTTGAAGCGCAGTGTGTCTCTCGCGCGATTCGATTCCAAAGCCGCCACGTGAAACCGTACGCTGAGGACGCATGGGAGACCCGCGCCCATCGGGCGCCAGCCCTGAGAACGCCTTTGCCACGGACCTGTTCGAAGCCCTGCCCGCGCGTTATGACCGGTTGGCCGAAACGCTGTCGTTCCACCAGAACCGAAAGTGGCGCGCAGAGCTGGTGCACCACGTCACGCGCTTCCAGCCCCAGAGCATCCTGGACGTGGCGACCGGCACCGCAGGCGTGGCGATCGCGCTCGCCCACGCGACCGATGCGCACATCGTCGGGGTCGATATCACGGAGTCCATGCTCGAACGCGGCCGTGAGCGCGTGCGCATGGCCGGGCTGGACAGCCGGATCCGCCTGCAGGTGGCGCGGGCCGAGGAGCTGCCATTCCCAGACGGCCATTTCGACGCCGTGACCTTCACGTATCTGCTGCGTTATGTCGCCGACCCCGCGGCGACCATCGCCGAGCTCGCCCGGGTGCTACGCCCCGGAGGCGGCATGGCGAGCCTGGATTTTTACGTCCCTCCAAATCCCTTCTGGCGCACGGCCTGGCGCGGCTATACGCGCCTGGTGCTCCCCGCGGGCGGCTACGCCCTCGGTGGCCGGCCGTGGGCCGATGTAGGCCGATTTCTCGGACCGAACATCGAGGAGTTCTACCGCAGGTGGCCGCTGCACCGCATCTTCGAGGCGTGGCGGACCGCCGGCATGGTCGATGACGACCACGAGGTGATGAGCGTCGGAGGCGGGCTGGTGATGTGGGGTAGAAAGCGCCATGACTGAGCCCGCGCAGCTCGAAACCCTCGGTCCGGCGTACTACGCAGCCCACGCGGCCGGGTGGCGCCGTGACGTATGGGCGCTGCTGCACCCGCCCTACACCGCGTGGCACCTCTCGTACGTGCTGATCGGCGCGAGCCTGGCTCCGCACGTGAGCCTCCCCAGGCTGGCGGCGACGCTGCTCGCATTCTTCCTTGCTGTAGGGATCTCGGCCCACGCCCTCGACGAGCTTCGAGGACGTCCGCTGAAGACGCAGATTCCCTCTGCGGTCTTGTGGACTGTGGCATCCGTCGGACTGGCCGGCGCGGTCGGCCTGGGGATCGCCGGCGTGCCCGTGGTCGGCATCGGCCTCGTGCCGTTTATCGCGGCAGGAGTGCTGTTCGTTCTGGCGTACAACCTGGAGCTGTTGGGGGGCAGGTTGCACGGTGACTTCTGGTTCGCGCTGTCGTGGGGCGCATTCCCCGTGCTGACCTCGTTTCTCGCGCAGACCGGACGGGTGTCGGTGCCGGCAGTCGCCGTCGCGGCAGGCGCTTACGCCCTTTCGTACGGGCAGCGCCTGCTCAGCACACCCGCCCGGACACTGCGCCGCAGCACGAGATCGGTGAGGGGGACGATGACCATGACCGACGGGTCGCAATCCGAGGTCGATGCGAAAGCGATGCTGGTCCCGCTCGAGGGCGCGTTGCGCGCATTCTCCTGGGCTCTCGTGCTCCTTTCCTTAGGACTCTTGCTCTCCCGCGTTGCCGCGTAGCATGCGGCCTGTCATGGGCCAGCCGAACACGATCAAGGTCAAGCCCCTGCTTCGTGGTTGGTCGCACGCGATCGCCGCGCTGGTCGCGATCGCTGGGCTGGTCGCCCTGATCGTGATCACGCGTCACGACACGGGCAAGCTCGTCTCGATGCTCGTCTACGGGATCGGTCTCGTGCTGCTCTTCGGTGTGAGCGGGACCTACCACCTGTTCAACTGGCCCCCGCGTGTCAAAGACTGGCTTCGCCGTGCCGACCACGCGACGATCTTTGTGTTCATCGCCGCCACGTACACGCCGCTGGCATACAACGTGCTCAACGGTTGGTGGCGCATCGGAGTGCTGGCCGCGATCTGGGTCTGCGCGATCGCGGGCGTCGCCGGCGCGGCGCCGTTTCTGCGGATCCCACGACGCCTGCTCGCCTCGCTCTACCTCGCGATGGGGTGGGTTGCGGTCGTCGCCCTGGTGCCCCTGACGGCGGCGCTGGGTTGGTTGGCGGCGGTGTTGATCGCGCTGGGTGGCCTGCAGTATTCGCTCGGAGCCGCCGCCTACGCATTCAAGCGGCCCAACCCGTGGCCGCGGGTGTTCGGCTATCACGAGCTGTTTCACCTCGCTGTGATCACCGCGAGCGTGACCTTTTATGTGATCGTCGTGCGGTACGCCGTCCCATATCACCGCCTGGGCTAGCGATCGGATTCCCCGCCCAACTTCCCCACAAGGTCGGGAATTGCGTGCTAGACCGGCGGGACTCCGTGCTTGCGGTCGGCGCGCGGCGAGACTCGGGTCGAGTAGGCCTTGAAGCGCGCGATGAGCGCCGCGCGAAGGTCGTCAGGCTCGACGACGTCGTCGACGATCAGGTTGGCGGCGAGCTTGTACAGGTCGACGTCCTCCCGATACTCGTCCTCGAGCTCCTTGCGGCGTGCCGCCCGCTCGGCCTCCGGCAGCTCGGCCAGCTTGTTGTAGAAGACCGCGTTCACCGCCGGCTCGGGCCCCATCACGGCGATCTGCGCGGACGGTAGCGCGATCACGCAGTCCGGGTCGAACGCCGGTCCCGCCATCGCGTACAGGCCCGCGCCGTATGCCTTGCGCACGATGACCGAGATCTTCGGCACGGTGGCCTCCGAGACGGCGCTGATCATCTTGGCGCCGTGCCGGATGATGCCGCGCTTTTCGACGTCGGTCCCGATCATGAACCCCGGGACGTCGGCCAGAAACAGCAGCGGGATCTCGAACGCATCGCACAGCGAGATGAAGCGCGCCGCCTTGTCCGCCGAGTCGTTGAAGAGCACCCCGCCCTTCTGCATCGGCTGGTTGGCCAGGATCCCGATCGCGTACCCATCAAGTCGTGCGAGGCCCGTGAGCAGCTCCTTGGCGAACAGCTGCTTGAGCTCGAGCCAGCTTCCCTCATCGACGATCGCATCGATGATCTTGCGCATGTCGTATCCGCGATTTGCCTCGACAGGGATGAGGTCGCCGAGCTTCTTCGATCCTGCGCGCGCCGGCCTGGGCGCGGCCGCGGCCGGCTTCTCGCCAGAGCGCTGCGGCATGAACCGGAAGTAGTTCCTGGCAAAGTCGATCGCGGCCTGTTCGTCGGGCACGAGCACGTCGCCGCAACCGCTTTCGGTGCAGTGCATGCGGGCGCCGCCCAGCTCCTCCAGGCTGACCTTCTCGCCGACCACGACCTCGACCATGCGGGGAGACCCAAGGTACATCGAGGCGTTGCCCTCGACCATGACGACGATGTCGCAGAACGCCGGAATGTACGCGCCACCCGCGGCCGACGGCCCGAACAGGAGGCAGATTTGCGGCACGACCCCGGAGAGCTGGACCTCGTTGAAGAAGATGCGCCCGGCATGCCGGCGGCCGGGGAACATGTCGATCTGGTCGGTGATGCGCGCGCCCGCGGAGTCGACCAGGTAGAAGAGCGGGACACGAATTCTCATCGCCGTTTCCTGGATGCGCACGATCTTCTCCACGGTGCGCGCGCCCCAGCTCCCCGCCTTGACCGTCGGGTCGTTGGCCATCACCGCAACCTGGCGACCTTCGATCGTGCCGAGCCCGGTCACGACTCCATCCGCCGGCAGCTCATCTGCGAGCACGTTGGCGAACAGGCCGTCCTCGACGAAAGAGCCGGCGTCGAGAAGGAGGCCGAGCCTTTCGCGCGCGGTCAGCTTGTGCTGCTCGCGTAGCTTGGGGAGGTACCGCGTCCCGCCTTTGAGAGCCTTCTCGCGCAGCTCGCGATGTCGCGGAACGCTCATCTTCCCTTGAAGTCCGGCGGGCGCTTTTCCAGGAATGCCTTGATCCCTTCTTTGGCGTCGTCCGAAAGTGTCACCAGCGTGAACTGGCTCTGCAGGTAGTCGAGCGCTGCATGGAACTCCATATCCTGCTGCCGGTAGAAAGAGTCACGACCCAGTCGCATCGCCACCGGCGACTTGACCGCCAGGCGTTCGGTGATCTCGCCGACCGCTGCGTCGAGCTGGTCGTGAGGCACGACCCGGTTGACGACTCCGAGGGCCTGCATCTGCGTGGCGGTCCAGCGATCTCCGAGCATCTCCATCTCGAGCAGCACCTTGCGCGGAATGTTGCGCGAGAGGATGGCCTGGATCATCATCGGCCAGATCCCGACATTGATCTCGGGCGTGCCGAACGTGGCCGTGTCGGTGGACACCAGGATGTCGCATGAGCAGGCGAGACCGAGCCCGCCGGCCAGCGCGTGGCCGTTGATCCGCCCGACGATCGGCTTGCCAAGCTCAGCCATGACGGTGAACAGCTCGACGAAGAGATCACGGGTTCGGTGCCGTTCGAGGTCCGTCATCTCGGCATCGAAGCTCCCGAGGTCGGCGCCCGCGCAGAAGGCGCGATCCCCGGCGCCCGTCAGCACGACAACCCGCACCTCCGCCTCTCCCTTGGCCCACCGAAACGCCGCGACCAGGTCGCGCAGCATGGTGCCGGACAGCGGATTTCGCTGGTCGGGCCGGTCGAGGGTGATGGTCGCCGCGTGGCCAACAGCCTCGAGGCGGACCTCTTCGAGTGCAGGTTTAATGCTCACGCTGGTAATCGTAGGTCGCTTTTAATGGAGGATCCCGGCCGCGATCGCGATGCCGACCAGGATGAGGACGCCACCTCCGATCTCCTCGCTCCAGGCCTCGACATGCCTGCCGAGCCGGTGGCCGAGCTCGAGCCCGACCAGCGACATTGCCACGCTGACGACGCCCATGGTCGCTGCCGCGAGCACGATCTGGATGTGGTGCACGGCCAGCGCGAAACCAACCGCCAGGTTGTCGATGCTCAGAGCCAGGGCCGTGAGGATCAGCTGGTGCGTCTTGATCCCGGGTGCGCGTGGTTCCTCGCTTTCGACCCGGCGGCCCTGCCAGATCGTGTACGCGCCGGTGAGGACCAGGACGGCACCCGCGACGTACGCGGCGAGGTTGTGCCCGATGAAGCCCGCGACCGCCTCGCCCACCAGCAGCCCGACCAACGGCATCAGCGCCTCGAACAGTCCAAACGCGATGCCAACCCGGATGCGCGTGCGCGTGTCGATGCCGGACAGCCCGATCCCGATCGAGCCCGCAAAGTTGCTCAGCCCGACCGAGACGCTGACGAGAAGCAGGCTCGCGATTGCTGGCATCCGGCTAACTATATGTAGGCGAAGAAATGTTGCTTGGCCGGCGATTGGGAGGTCGATTTGCTGGCAGCCCTTAACAAAAATACATTGCCGGCTTGCTTAACACCCCTCAGAATGGCACCGAATCTGCAACCGCTTCTGTAACCCAAGGTTAGGCCCGCAATCGCTCAAACGATATACTCCGCCCGCCCCACAAAGAAATGAAGGTCAAGCAGCGCGACCCGGTCGCGCCCGCCGCCGTGGCTTCACACGATCCTGGCATCGATCTCGACAAGCCCATCTTCACGCTCAGTGTGGCTTCCGAGATCCTCGAGGTGCATCCCCGCACCTTGATGATGTACGAGCACCTGAGCATGATCAGCCCCAGGCGCACGGTGACCAATCGCCGTCGCTATTCACGCCGCGACGTGATGAAGCTCCAGGCCATCCAGTCGCTGACCCGCGAGCACCACGTCAACCTGGCCGGCGTCCGCTACATCCTCGCGTTGCTCAAGCGTTTGCACGACGCCGGGGTCGAGCCTCCGGCGGACCTCAAGAACCTGGATGTGTCCCAGCTCGACGTCTAAGCAACCACTCGGATTCAGGAAGGCGAAGAGGTAAATGTCAAAGAAAAGACGGCGTCTAGAGATCAAGGTCGACCCGCTTCCCGCCCCGTATCAGCTCGAGACCGCCTCGTGCCCCGTATGCGGTCGCGACGCGGCGGCGATCGGCAGGAGGCACCTGCAGATCGTGTTCCGGTGCGAGGGCTGCAAGGTCGTCTTCAAGCGCAACCGGAGCTGGCCGTACATCTACTGAGCGCCTGATCGCTCTCGTAGGGTAGGGGGCATGAGGCGGACGGTAGGCCGGGCGGCGATCTACGGCGTCCTGATGGGCGTCGCCACGGCCGCCGTGGTCGAGGCGGTTCGGCCGCGCGGAGGCACGGCGGTGCTCGTGGATTGGGACGAGGTGCGCCGCACTGCACGGGCGCGCCTGGACCCGCCGGCGCTGGACCAGGCCGCCCTCGATTCGGCCCAGAAAGCCTACCGAGCGCTTGCCCGCCAGCTCGAGAAGCCGCTGCTTGGCTTCGTGGGGGGCCTGCCTTCGGGCGCTGCAATGCCCAGGTTTGAAGCACTCGACCGCGATGGGTGGCTCGACCTGAACCTTGCCATCCTGCGCCGAGCGATCGACCCGGTGCTTGAGGCGGGCCGCGTGCCCAACTCGCTGATCGTCGAGGTCGGGCGCGCGGGCGTCGACCGGTACGTCGGCTACATGCTCGCTTTCCTCGGACAGCGCGTGCTGGGCCAGTACGACCCGCAGCTGATGAGCACGGAGCCGATCGGCGGCGAGGGCCTGTACCTGGTGGAGACCAACGTCGAGGAGTGGGGGAGACGGGCCGGCCTGCCGGCGGAAGACCTGCGGCGCTGGCTCATCCTCCACGAGATGACCCATGCATGGCAGTTTGCCGCCCATCCGTGGCTGCGTCCCCACATGGAGGAATCGATGCGGACGCTGCTCGAGTCGACGACTCGTAAAGCGGCGCCCATGGCGCGAGTCGCTGCGTTGGCGGGCGTCCTGCCGGCCCAATGGAGGGTGATGCGCCAGGTCCAGGGCACGATGTCCGTGATCGAGGGCTACAGCAACCTTGTGATGAACGAGCTGGGCGGAAAGCTCCTGCCCGGATTCCAGGAGCTCGAGCGGGCGTACCGCGAGCGGAGCTCGGGCAAGAGCCCGCTCGAGGTGCTCGTCTGGAAGCTCACCGGCCTGGATCTGAAGCTGCAGCAGTACCGCCGTGGCGAAGCCTTCTGCCGAGCCGTGTTCGACGAGCACGGGATCAAGGTTCTCAACCGCGTCTGGGACGGCCCCCAGGCCATGCCGACGCTCGACGAGCTCGGCGACCCGGCCTCCTGGTACCGGAGGGTCGGGCCCTGAGGCCGACTCGTCCGCTCAGTCGCGGAGCTCCTCCTGGGCCGTGTCCTCGCTGATCGGCATCACCGCGACCGGGAGGTCGCCGATGTCGAAGTACCGGACGGGCTTGTTCATGCGCTTGGCGATGCCCACCTGCACCTTCACGCCGAGGGACAGCTGTCCGAACACCCAGACCTCGTCGCACTTGGCCAGGAGGTTGTTCATCGCCTCGCGCACTACCTCCTTCGAGACGGTGTGCATGAGGTAGTAGTCGAAAAGCATGAACGGGCTGACCGGGACCATCCCGGAGTCCAGCACGAACTTCTGGATGTGGGCCCGCCAGTAGAAGACCTTGTTGGACATCGCGACGTAGACCAGCCGTTTGGGATGACGCAGCGTCTCCTCGGCCTGGTCGCGGGCGCTGGGCTTGGTGGTGGGTTGGAAGATCCGCTCCAGGATGTCCTCAGCGGCCTTTCCCTCGATCGCCATCGGGCGGCTATCGTATCAGCCGTGCGCGCGACTTCCCGCTTCGACCTGTCCGGACGGGTCGCGCTGGTCACCGGCGCCAGCCGCGGGATCGGAAGCGCGATCGGCCACGCTCTGGCCGAGCAGGGCGCGCAGGTGGTGCTGTCCAGCCGCAAGCAGTCCGACCTTGAGGAAGAGGCTGCCCGGATCAACGCCGAGCACCCGCAGGCGGCGACGGCGATCGCGGCCCACGCGGGCCGTCCGGATGACCTGGAGCGGCTCGTCGCCGAGGTCATGAAACGATTCTCGAGGGTCGACATCCTGGTCAACAACGCCGCCACCAACCCGTATTTCGGCCCCGTGATGGGCGCCGAGCTCGGCGCGTGGGACAAGACCTTCGAGGTCAACCTGAGAGGCATGTTCATTCTGACCAAGCTCGTGTACGAGGCCTCGATGGAGACCCACGGCGGCTCGGTGGTCAACGTGGCGAGCGTAGGCGGTCTGCGCCCGGGCCTGGGCCTCGGCGTCTACAACATCACCAAGGCGGGCGTCATCATGTTCACGAAGCAGCTGGCCAAGGAGATCGGCGGCAGGGTCCGGGTCAATGCGGTGGCGCCTGGATTGATCAAAACCCGCTTCGCGGAGGCGCTTTGGGGCAACGAGGCCATCCTCGACAGGGTGCTCACGGCCAACCCTATGGGCCGGATCGGGGTTCCCGAAGAGGTCGCGAACGCGGTCGTCTTTCTCGCCTCGGACGCAGCGAGCTACATCAATGGGGAAGTGATTGTGATCGATGGGGGCGGGGGCGAGATCTAGCCGTCCGCCTTCTCTCGTGCTCCGGCGTCGACCCGTTGGATTCGCCGTCCCCATTCTCCGAAGGAGCTTGCCTGCTGTGGATGAAGTCCTCCAGCTCTTTCTCGTACTGGTAGGTGTGGCGGTCGGGCTCGTAACGCAGGACGCGCCTTTGCTGGATGAAGTCTTCGAACGCGGCCCGCGTGTCGCGTGACGCCCTGAAGCCAAGCTCACGTGCCGCCTTGGCCGTCGACAGGGAACGGCCCCAGCGCAGCAGGTCTAGAAGCTGCGGCGAGAGAAAAGCCACCCCGAGCT
Source organism: Candidatus Dormiibacterota bacterium (assembly GCA_035531515.1). Classification (GTDB taxonomy): domain Bacteria; phylum Chloroflexota; class Dormibacteria; order Dormibacterales; family Dormibacteraceae; genus DATKSS01. The sequence continues at coordinate 45,060 of DATKSS010000007.1, forward strand.
TTCGGATGCCGAAGGCCGCGAGCTCGAGCCCGATGGGTGGCAGCAGCGGAGCGTGCAGCTTGCCGACCGCGTCGAGCAGCTTGGAAAGGGGCTCGGTCCCCGCCGACGCGATGTTGTATGCGCCCGCCGGACCGCGTTTGGTGGCGAGCGCGATCGCATCGACGGCGTCGTCGCGGTGCAGAAGCTGCAAAGACGGGTCGTAGCCGGCGACGGTCGGGACGACCTCGAGGTCAAGGTACCGTGCGAGCGGCTGCGGCTCCTGCGGGTTGAGGCTGTTGCAGAACCTCAGCACGAGGATCGCAATCTCGCGGTTCCGGATAGCGAAGTCGCTCACGTAGGACTCGACCTCCACGATGTCGCGCACGAACTGGTGGCGCGAGTTGCTGTCGAGGCGGTGGTCCTCGCGGAGGCTCGCCGGCAGGTCGAAGCGCGAGCCGTACACGTGGCCCGACGACTTGAGGACGAACCGGCGGACTGGGCTGCCCTCGCCGGCGCAGCCCGCCAGCAGGTTCAAGGTCCCGATCACGTTCATCTCGTGTGCGCGGCGCGCGTCCATGTCGAACGAGTCGATGCGCGTGAGCGTGTGCACCACCGTGTCGATTCCGACGGAGCGAACGAGCTTGCCGATCAGTGAGTGCCGGATGTCGAGCTGGAGGTAGTCCGCCCGGCCGAGGTCGTACCTCGGCTCGCGGGTGTCGATGCCGATGACCTCGGCGACCTCAGGGTCCTCAACCAGCCGCTGCACGAGCAGCGCGCCCCACCAGCGCGCGACGCCCGTGACGAGGATCCGCCGCTTCCTGGATCTCACTGATGTTCAGTCTATGGGGACTTCTGCCTCCCCATCCCCGGCCTTTGGCCGGTACTTCCCCTCAAGTCGGGAAGCGAATATCAATAGGTGCGCTTGATGACGTCCCGCTCCATCTGCGCGACGGCGCGCGAGACGGTGCCGAGCAAGGGCGATTTCGCCTGGCGAAGCGCGAACTCGAGCTGGCGAAGGAGCGAGTAGAGCGCCTTCATCGCCTTGACGGCGTCCCCAATGTCGACGTTGGCGGGCAGCGGAATCTTGTCCAGCGGCTCGCCTGAGGACCACCGGAACGCGAAGTCGATGTAGCCGTGCGAAGGCGCCCGCAGGTTCGGCTCATCGAGATCGCTCTCCATGTCGGCGAACCGGAAGTACAGCGAGCGGATCAAGCGGGCCGTCTGCGCGATGGCGGGCGTCGGGTAGCGGCGCGGGCCGTGCGCCTGGCGATCCCGGCCTCCGCGCTCTCGGTCCTCGGCGGCGAGCATCACCATCACCGCACACAGCTCCTCCGGCGTGAGGCCTTCGAACCAGCCCAGCCAGGCCGCCTCGGCGACCAGGATCGCGTTCTCGCCGTAGATCCGCGCGGCGAACAGGCCTTTGTCGGTGGGCTTGTCGGCGGACAGGAAGCCCGTTTCGGTCAGGATCCTGGCCAGGCGCCGGAGCTTGCGCGGGTACTCGTCCATCTGCCCCACGACCTCGCGCTGGCCGCTGTCCATCTCCTTCTGAAGGTTGCGGATCTCCCCATATTTCTGCAGGAGCTCGCCGAAACGTGGCGAGCGAACGACCTTGAGCTTGCGCTGCCTCTCCAGCAGGCCTTTGGCCTCGATCTCCAGGCGCTGGAGCATCCGGCTGCCGGATCCCATCGCCCGCGTCGGGCGGCCTCGCCGGCCACGCCTCTGAGATCCCCCCTCCCGGCGCAGGCGCTTCAGCTCGATGCGGATCGCGCGCCGCCGGTCCTCGAGCTTGAAGTACTGGGCGACGTCCTCGATCGAGACGTCGGGGTCGTCCCACATCCGCCGGCCGTCCGCCAGCTGATCTCGCACGTTGACCAGGCGCTCGGAGGTCTGCGCCGCGGCCAGGCGCTTCTGGAATTGCCCGAAGGATCGCTGCATCAGTGCCTCGGCCTCCTCAGGCGTGTAGACCCGAAGGAGGTTGAGGGCCATGTTGTAGCTGGGGAGGAACTTCGACTCGACCACGAGCGTCGGGCCCATGGCGACCTCGTAGATCGTGCCGACCTCGACGTCGGACTCCTTGAGGATCACGCCGTGGCCGATCACGTCGATACCGCGCCGGCCAGCCCGTCCCATGAGCTGGGTCAGCTCGCCGGTGGTGAGGTTCGAGAAGTTGACCCCATCGAACTTCGTGAACGAGGAGACGACCACGCCGCGCGCCGGCATGTTGATGCCGAGCGAGAGCGTCTCGGTGGCGAAGACGACCTTGATCAGGCCACGCTGGAACAGCTCCTCGACCATCTCCTTGTGGTACGGGAGGAGGCCTGCGTGGTGCTCGGCGAGACCGCGGCGCAGCAACCGGGCGTCGACCATGCGGCGGAACAGGGCTTCCTCGTCGTGGTCGGTGAGCGCCTGCAACCGTTCCGCGGCCACCCGGTCGATCGCCTCCTTCTCGGCGGCCGTGGTGAGGTCGAGCTCGTGGTACGAGCAGCGCTGCAGGGCCTCGCGGCACCCGCGACGCGAGAAAATGAAGTAGATCGCGGGCAGCATCTCCATCCCGCGCAGCTGCTCGATCACGTGCAGCAGGTCGTTGGAAGGCAGGGCACGGTAGCCCCCGATGCGGTAGGACGCCTCCTCCTCCTGGGCGCCTTTGCTCCAAGTCCTCTGATCGATCCCCCCCTCGTCCTTGAACAACGGCAGGAAACGGTTGTTGATGGAAAGCCACATCTTCAGCTCGACGGGCCGGACGTCGTGGAAGACGGTTTCCATGCCGCCTCGGTTCTCCGCCATCCAATCGGCGATCTCGCGGTAGTTGCCGATCGTGGCCGACAGCCCGACGAGCTTGATCGTAGGAGGCGCCTGGATCACGATCTCCTCCCAGACCGAACCCCGGGGGAAGTCGTCGATGTAGTGGACTTCGTCGAGGACCACGTAGCTGACCAGGTCGAGGCGCTTGGGGTCTTCGTAGATGAGGTTCCGAAGAATCTCTGTGGTCATCACGACTACCGGCGCTTCGTCGTTGATCGTGTTCTCGCCGGTGACCAGGCCCACCATAGACTCGCCGTACTCGCGAACGAAGTCATGGTACTTCTGGTTGCTCAGCGCCTTCAACGGCGTCGTGTAAAGGACCTTGACGCCCTCCTTGAGCGCGCGGAAGATCGAGTACTCGGCGACGATCGTCTTGCCGCTCGAGGTCGGCGCGCTCACCAGCACGCCGCCGCGCCCCCGGTCGAGCTTCTCGATCGCCTCGCGCTGGAACGCGTCCAGCTTGAACGGCAAGCCGGCTTCGAACTCGTCGACCAGCGACTCGACCACCTTCACAGCCGGACCAGCTCGGTCGAGACGTCTGTGACGCGCGCCCCGTCGCTGTGCGCCTCGATGTAGGCCAGGACGTTGGCGAGCACTTCGTCCGCATGGCGCCCTTCGGCGCTGACGCAGGCGACGGCGATCTCGGCCAGCTGCCAACGGTCCCGCTCGCCGACCTCGGCCGCCGCGACCTGGAACCTCGCCCGGACACGCCGCAGCAGGCCGCTCACCACCTGCCGCTTGGATTTGAGCGAACCAGAGTCGGGAATGTGGAGCACGACGCGGGCGATCCCGACCGCGACGCTGGAGGCCATCAAAGTTGTTCTTCGATCATTCGGCGTGACCACTCAATAATCATGGCTCGCGCTCAAAGGTGCTCGGCGGTGGCGGCCGGACCCAGGGGTTAGCTCGGCACAGATCACAGTGCACTTCTTTCCATTAGATTGAGGCGGTGGTTGGGGAGCGCGAGGCGCTTGCGCGCGAGCTGGTCAAGGCCTCGTACCTGAAAGGCGATTTCGTCCTTCGTTCGGGCAAACGCTCGAACCGCTACTTCGACAAGTTCCTTTTCGAGACCGATCCCACCCTGCTCAAGAGCCTTGGCGCGCATCTGGCCGCGCTCGTGCCGGCACAGACTCAGCGCCTTGCTGCGCCCGAGCTGGGCGCCGTGCTGCTCGGCGGCGCGGTCTCGATGGAGACCGGCCTTCCGCTGGTACTCGTGCGCAAGGAGCCGAAGGGATACGGCACGGCCAAGCAGCTCGAAGGTCGGGTCGCGCCCGGCGAACGGGTCACGATCATCGAGGACGTGGTCACCACCGGGGGCGATTCGCTGCGCTCGGCGCAGGTTTTGCGAGACGCGGGGTTGGAGGTCATCCACCTCGTGGTGGTGCTCGACCGCGGCGAAGGTGGGGAGGAGAGCATTCGAAGCGCCGGAATCCCGTACTCGCCCCTGTTCCGCATACAAGAGCTCGAGCTTGACTGAGCTGCTGATTCGCGGCGGCACCGTCTACACGCCGGGCGGCCCGGTGGAAGCCGACGTCCACGTCACCGACGGCGTGATCACGCGCGTCGAGTCGGGGGCGCGCGCCAGCAGCGGTGCCAAAGTCGTCGACGCAGCGGGCATGTACGTTATGCCCGGCGCCATCGACGTCCACGTGCACAGCCGAGACCCCGGTTTCCCCGAGAAGGAGGACTTCGGGACGATGACGGCGGCGGCCGCGGCAGGCGGTGTGACGACGGTGTTCGACATGCCGAACACCGCGCCGGCGGTGGACAGCGCCGGCGTCATGGAGTCGAAGGCCGCGATGGCGCGAGCCAAGGCGCGGGTCGATTTCGGCCTCTGGGGCCTCCTCCGTTCGAGCTCGACTCCCGACCAGCTGGAGGGCATGGCGGCATCGGGCGCCGTCGGCTTCAAGGCGTACCTCGGATATGGGTTCAGCCTGAGTCGCAAGCGGGTTCAGCATGAGCTCGACCCCGACGACCCGGATCAGGAGGCGCCCCCCGACTACGGGACCCTCGCCCGGCTCGCTCCGCTCGTGGCGGAGCTCGGCTTGCCCCTCGCCATCCATGCCGAAGACCCGGCCGTCCTGGCCGCTTTTCGACGTCCGCTCGAGACGTATGCGGACTTCCTGGCGTCGCGTCCGCCCGAGGCCGAGGCCGTCGCGGTCTCCGCCGCGGCCGCGATCGCCAAGGAGACCGGCGTTCGGCTTCATGTCGCTCACCTGTCGAGCGCGCTGGGCCTTGGCGCGGCCGAGGACGCGATGCGGATGGGAACCTACATGACGCTGGAGACGTGCCCGCAGTTCCTGTGGCTGTCGGATTCGGACTTCGACCGGGCAGGCAATTTCATGAAGATGCTGCCCCCGGTGAGGACGGCGGCCGACCGCGAGGCCCTGGTCGACGGCCTGTCGAGGGGCGTGATCACGATCGTCGCCACCGACCACGCTCCGCACACCGACGAGGAAAAGGCCAGGTCGCTGGCGGACGCGCCACCCGGAAGCCCTGGGGTGCAGGGCCTTTACGTGAGCTGCCTCGAGCTTGCGGAGCGGCTCGGCAACGTCTGGCTGGCCCCGCGTTGGGTCAGCGAGTCGCCCGCCGCCCTGGCCGGATTGCGGCAGAGCAAAGGGGCGATCGAGCCTGGTTTCGACGCCGATCTGGTCGTCGTGGATCCCAAGGGCAGGACCCGGGTGCGGGCGGCGCAGATGCGCTCGCGCCAGCGCCATGGGGCCCTCGAAGGCAAGGAGTTCGGCTTCGCGATCAAGGCCGTCTTTCTGCGCGGAGAGCCGGTGGGCGGCGCCCGTCGGCCCCGCGGACGGATGGTCCGGCCTGCGGTCGGCAGCCGTTGACCGAGCGTTCCGGCCCGCGTAGTTAGCTCAGATGCGCGCTCGCACTGCCGCGTCCGCCGCTGCGGTGGCGTTCTTGTTGGTGGGGACGGCCAGCTGTCAGAGCCCTTCGGCGGCCCTGCCCACGGTCAGTGCCAGCGCCAGCCCGAGCGCGCCGGGTTCCAGCCAGCTCGACCCCGCCGTGCCCCTTCCGAGCGGGTTTCCGAGCGATGTTCCGATCTATCCCGGATCGCGCCTGACCGCGGGGGCCACGTTCAGCTCGAGCGGCCAGGCCACCTGGGGCATGGAGTGGGAGACGCTGGACAGCGTCGACAAGGTCCAGGCTTTCTACGGCAGCAGGTTCAGCCAGGGCGATTGGACGATCAGCTTCAAAGGGACGTCCAGCCGCTCCTTCTCCGCCGCCTTCGCTCGTAAGAGCAACTCGAAAGACGGTGGCCTGGTCGGAGCCGGGTCCACCAACGGCGTGACCAGGATCACGCTCAGCCTGGTCACTTCCGCCTAAAACTGTCTACTTCCCCACTGCGTGGGGAAGCGAGGAGATGATTCGAACTTCCCCTATCCGGCCCTGCGAGCCGCCTGCCTGCCTGATCAGGGTCTGGCGCCCGCGCCCCTGAAGATCGGGTTCTGGGCCAGCTCGCGCTCGAGGCTGGTGGCCGGGCCGTGGCCGGGGTACAGCGCGGTCTGCAGCGGCAAGCGCAGGAGCTTGGTCCCGATGCTCATCATCTGGCGCCGAAGGTCCGTCTCCGGCATCTGCTTGCCGATCCCGCCCGCAAGGATTGTGTCGCCGACGAATGCGTGGTTGGCCACCACGAAGCAAAGGCTGCCCGGCGTGTGGCCGGGCGTGTGGATGACGCTCACCTTGAACTCGCCGAACTCGAGCTCGTCGCCGTCGATGAGGTAGCGGTCGGCCGAGCGGAGAAACTGCTTGGCGTCGGCCGAGTGCAGCGCGGTCTCGCCACCCGTCACGGCCTTCACATCGTCCTTGCCGCCAACGTGTCCGGGATGGCAGTGGGTGGCGAGGATGAACTTGACGTCCAGGCCGGCCGCCTGCTCGATGATCTTTTCGGCCGGCTGGCCAGGGTCGATGATGATCGCCTCCTTGGTTGACGCGCACGAGACCACGTAGCAGTTCACGTCTCGGTCGAGCTTGACCTTGACGATGGCGAGCTTGGACATGAATCAGTATTTACCGCAATGGAGCACTACGCTGCAGTGGCATTCGCGGTCGTGCTCTCCGCCGTCTGCCTGTTCTGGGTCTACGGGTACGTGCGCCGCCGGTCGAAGAAGCGCTACTGAGGTCGTGACCGGCGACTACTCGTGCTCGGGCGCGCCCTGGACCTTGATCCGAAGGGCATCCAGCGAATCGAACTTGTCCAGAGCGGGCTTGACCCGCACGCGGTCCGGGTACTTCGCCGTCTGGATCGCCTCCAGCAGCAGCTCGATCTCCTCGGGCGTGAAGTTGAGCGTCCTGTAAACGACCTCCTTCACCTTCGCCGGACGGTCGACTGCGCTCCGGATCACTTCGTCGGTGTCGGTGACGACCTGTGGGCGCGTGGGACGAAAGAGCTCTTCGGAGCCTGCGAGCGAGACGCGTTTGAATGTCGGCATTAATAGACCACCTTCAATCTTGCCTGTGATTCTCCAACACTTTGGCCGCCAGTGCCCGGTATGACTTCGCTCCCTCCGACTCCCGCGCGTACTGCAGGATCGACTGCCCGGCGAGCGGCGTCTCCGCGAAACGGATGGAATCTGTGACCCCGAAGTCGTAGACCTTGTCCCCGTATTTCTCTCGCACGGCGGCGAGCACCTCCTGCGAGTGAAGCGCGCGCTGCTTGTAAAGCGTGGGGAGGATCCCGATCAGCTCTAACCGCGGGTTTAGCCTGCGTTTCACACGCTCCATCGTGACCAGGAGCTCCTGCATGCCCCGCAGGGCCAGGAACTCCGCCTGGAGCGGCACCAGGACCTCGTCCGCGGCGACCAGCGCATTGATCACGATGAGGTCCAGGGACGGGGGGCAGTCGATGATGATGAAGTCGTAACGGCGCTGAGCCGACTCGAGCTTGTCGCGAAGAATGCTCTCGCGGCCGATCTCGTTGATCAGCTGGTTCTCCGCCCCGGCGAGCTCGATGTCGGCCGGGATGTAGTGGACGCCCATCTGGGGGGCCTCCTGCACTACGTCTGTGACGGTCGTGTCCGGGTCCACCAGGAGGTGGTAGATGGTCTTCTCGAGCTCGCCGGTCGGCTTCATGTAGAGGGTCAGGTGGCCCTGGGCGTCGAGGTCGATCAGGAGAACCCGCTGGCCCAGTTCTGCAAGGGCTGCGCCGAGGTTCACGGCGGTGGTGGTCTTGCCAACACCCCCCTTTTGCATCGCGACAGCGATCGTTCGGGCCAAGAGTGAACCGAGTCTAACGGAACCCGGGCATTCTGACCTGACCGGAGAGACCTAAATGCTCGTCATCTAGAATGGCGGCGCCCGTGATCATCGACGTCATCGTCCTCCTGGTGCTCATAGTCGCGCTGGTGGTCGGCTTCCAGCGCGGCGTGATCCAGCCTCTCATGGCCGAGATCTTCTTCTTCGGCACCCTGCTGGCGGTTTTCCGGTTCCACGACCAGTACACGAACGAGATGCAGAAGCTGCTTCACCTCAACGCTGTGCTGAGCGTGTTCGTCGCCCTGATTCTCGCCGTCGTCCTGGGCGCCGTGGGCGGCGCGGTTGGCGGGGCTTTCCACCGGATGGAGTCGATCCGAGGCGTCGACGGGTTGCTCGGCGTGTTCGTACACGGTGTCGTGACCCTTGTCGTGATCTACCTGGCGGTCTCGGCCCTGGTGACCCTGGACAATGCGTTCCAGCCCGCTCTGCAGACCGCCAGCCTCACTGTCAAGCAGGTGGGTCAGCTGGAAAGCGAGATCCTCTCCAACCCGATCACTTCGGCCCTGGTTTCGAAGTCGGACCTGCAGACGTTGAAGACGGCCGCGGCGAAGACGAACGCCGCCCACCTCGACTCGGTGGCCGGCATCCACCAGCTCCAGCAGATCTATTCGAACTTCCTGCAGCCGCAGCTGCACAGCTCGAGGACCGTGCCCATCATCCTTGGCATCGGCCACCACATTCCGTTCATCGGCCACGTCGGGCCCAACGATCTGAAGTCCGGGACGGCCAGCTCGTCGCGTACGTCGACGCCGGCGGCTAGCCCGACACCAAGCCCTCACAAGTAATAGCCTTCTCGTTACCGAGATGCTTGACCTGGCGCTCACCCCTGACCAGGAGCAGCTGGTCTCCACCGTCCGCGAGTTCTGCGCGCGGGAGTTCGCACCGCACATCCGGGACAACGACCGCGCCCGCCACCACGACCCGGAGATCTTTGCCAAGCTCGCGTCCATAGGCCTGCCCGGTGTGTGCTTCCCGCAGCGCTACGGCGGGGTCGGGCTGGATTACCTCTCCCTGGGCCTGGTCTGCGAGGAGCTCGAGTACGTCGACACGGTGTACCGCACCGTCTTATCGGTGCACGTCGGCCTGGTGGGGATGGGCCTGTACACCTGGGCGACCGAGGAGCAGAAGCAAAGCTGGCTCGTGCCGATGGCGTCGGGCCAGAAGCTCGCTTGCTATGGGCTGACCGAGCCCAACGCCGGCTCGGACGTGGCGTCGATGCAGTCGACGGCGCGGCGCAGCGGTGACGTCTATGAGTTGAACGGCGAGAAGACCTGGGTCTCGGATGCCGACACCGCGGATTTCCTTCTCGTCTTCGCGAAGACGGACCCGAAGGGCGGTTCCCGCGGCGTGACCGCCTTCATGCTCGACCGCGCCGCCTGCGGTAAGGCGCTGCGAACCAGCCCGATCGAGGACCGCCTGGGGATCTGGGCCGGCGACGTCGGCTCGATCTCCATGTCCGGCATCGAGGTGCCCGAGGCGAACCGCATCGGCGACGAGGGCGACGGTTTCAAGATCGCGATGAGCTGCCTCGACAACGGCCGCTACACGGTGGCCGCGGGCGCCACGGGCACCGTGCGCGCGTGCCTGGACGCGTCGGTCGGCTACGCGCGAGAACGCAAGACCTTCGGCCAGGAGATCGGCCGTTACCAGCTGGTGCAGCAGATGATCGCGCGCATGTCACGCGACTACGAGATCTGCCGCCTGCTTTACCAGAAGGTCGCATGGATGAAGAACACCGGCCTGCGGCACACGCGCGAGGTGTCGATGGCCAAGCAGTACGCAACCGACGCGGCCTTCAACGCCGCCAACGACGCGATCGAGGTGCATGGCGCGTACGGCTACTCGTCCGAGTACCCGGTCGAGCGCTTTCTCCGCAACTCGAGGGCGCCGATCATCTACGAGGGCACGCGCGAGATCCACACGATCCTCCAGGGCGAGTATGCGTTGGGCTACCGCGAGGACCGCCCGCTCAAGAAGTCACTTCCACCATATCGACCTGATTGACCCCATCCGTGGCCGTGACCGCGCGACCACCCCTTCGGCGTCTCGGACACCTGGACTTCGCCCTTCTCTCGATCTACTGGGTCGCGATCGGCTACCTGTGGACGAGCCTCGGCGGCCTGATCATCCCGGACCTGGTGCTGCAGCTCGTGGGCACCGCGAACGAAGGCGTGGCGCTGGCCCTGCTCGAAGGAGTCGGCTCGCTGATGGCCGTGGTCTGGCAGCCGGTGATCGGGGCGGTTTCGGACCGCGCGCGCACGCCGTGGGGCCGCCGCCGGCCGTTCATCGTGGCCGGCACGGCCGGCGACGTGATCTTCCTGGTCGGCCTTGCCCTCTCCGGCAGCTTCTGGGTCGTGCTGATGTTCTATTTCCTGCTCCAGACTGCCTCCAACACCGCCCAGGGCCCCTACCAGGGCCTGCTGCCGGATGTCGTCCCGGAAGAGCAGCGGGGCACGGCGTCGGGCTACTACGGGATCTCCAACGTCGTCGGCCTGCTGGCGGGCACCGTGGGAGCCGGGTTCATCCTCGCGCACGCGGGGCGCACCGCCGCGATCCTGAGCATCTGCGTGCTGCTGGTCGCAACGATGCTCCCCACGGTCCTGCTCATCGAGGACCGGGCCGAGCCCTTGCACGCCCAGTTCACAGGCGTTGGGCAGGCGGTCAGGACGACCTTCGCCGAGCCTTTGCGGAACCGGGCCTTCCTGTGGCTGATGGCTTCGCGCCTTCTCATCCTCATGGGGTTGGTCGGCGTTCAGAGCTTCGTCCTGTTCTACTTCAACAATGTCTTTTTCAAAGGCGACCGCAGCGCCACGATCACGGCCAGCTACACGCTGCTCGGGCTGGTGATCATTTGCGCCTTCGCGATCTCCCTCCCAGCCGCTCGAGCCTCGGATCGACTGGGACGCCGGCCACTCATCGCCGCCGGCGGCCTGCTCGGCGCGGCCGGGATGCTGATGCTGATGTTCAGTCACTACCAGCTGCTACCGTTCCAGGCCGTTCACCCGCTCGCCCAGGCCCTGAAGGTCCCCGACCTCGCCGCGCAGGCGACACTGGTCGGGATCTTGATCGGGATCGGTTACGGCTTGTTCTTCTCAGTCGATTGGGCTTTCATCCAGGATGTGATCCCGCATGACGAAGCCGGCCTGTTCATGGGCTTCAGCAACATCGCGACTGCGGGTTCGGGGGTCATCGCGCGCCTGGTCGGCGGTCTCTTGTTGCAGCAGTTCAACGGCGGCCCACGGATCCTGGGCCTGCCCGGAGGGTTCCCCGTCATCTTCGGCGTGTTCGCGATCTGGCTGGTCGCAGGCTCGGTGGCGATCTTGAAAGTGCCGGAGCATCGGCGGTGATGAACCTTGACGGGCTGAGCGCGTGGGGAGGCCTGGCCGCCGGCGACGCGGCCGGTGGCGCCGATGTCGTGGTGGCCGGCATCGCCTACGACGGCTCGGCCGTCTACCGCAAAGGCGCGGCGCTGGCGCCCCAGCGCATACGCAGCCTGTCCGGCGTCATGCCCCCGGTCACCGAGGACGGGACGCTGCTTCGAGGGTTGCGGGTGCGGGACATCGGCGACCTTGACCCTGGGCCGGACATCGAGACGGGTTGGAGCGCCGTGGCCGACAGGCTGGCGCAGGTCCCTGTCGAATCCTTCCTGACCGTGCTCGGGGGAGACCACTGCACGGCGATCGCGACACTCGCCGCGCAGCAGCGGCGCCACCCAGGCCTGGCGGTCCTCTGGGTGGATGCCCACCCCGACCTGTGCGATTTCTCGCGCGGAGGGCGCTGGACCTGCGGCTGCGCGCTGCGCCGGGCGTTCGACGTCTCGGGGATCGACCCGGCGAGCGTCGTGGTGGCCGGCGGTCGCGATTACGACCCGGAGGAGCTGGAGTTCATATCCAACCACGGCATGCTGCTCTTGGGGGCCGCCGAGCTCGCCCGGGACCTGTCGGGATCCGCGAGGAAGATCGCCGAGCGGCTGGCCGGGCGCCAGGTCCACGTGTCATTCGACATCGACGTCCTCGACCCCGCGTTCGCTCCCGGCACCGAGATCCCGTCCTCGGGCGGCCTTTCGACCCGACAGGCGCTGGACCTGCTGGCCGCTGCCACCGCGAGGTCGGAGGTGGTTGGCTTCGACCTGGTCGAGGTGTCACCGCCCTTCGACCAGGGCGAGATCACGACCCTGGCGGCGCTCAAGCTGATCTTCGAGGTCTGGGGCGCGACATGGAGGGCAAGGCGTTCAGTCGGGCAGGTGGTCGAGGGTCATGGAAAGCGCTGACGTAGTCATCGCGGGCGGCGGGGTCATGGGCTGCGCGTTGGCCTATCAGCTGGCCAAGCGCAAGGTCGACGTCCTGCTGCTCGAACGGGAGACGCTTGGCTCGCAATCCACCGGGAAGTGCGCAGGTGGGGTGAGGCAGCAGTTCTCGATGGAAGCCAACGTGCGGCTGCAGATGCTCTCGGTGCGCATACTCGGCGACTTCGAGCACGAGACGGGGCATCCGGCCGACTTCCGCCAGATCGGCTACCTGTTCCTCCTGACCCTGCCCCAGCACATGGAGGAGTTCCACCACAACATGGAGATGTGGCAGCGGGTCGGTCTCAAGGAGGCACGCTGGGTCGACCCCGCCGAGGCCGCCCGCATGGTCCCGGTGCTCAACGTCGACGACGTGCTTGGCTGCACCTTCTGCCCGAGCGATGGGATAGCCAGCCCGGCCGACGTGACCGCGGGCTATGCGGAGTCGGCCCGGCGATTGGGCGCGAGGCTCGAAGAAGGCGTCGAGGTGGTGGGGATCGACGCGGCAGCGGGCCGGGTGCAGGGCGTCCGCACCTCCAAGGGCGACGTGGCGACCCGGGTTTTCTTCAACTGCACCGGCGCCTGGTCTGCGTCGATCGGGCGCATGGCCGGCCTCGAGATCCCGATCCTCCCGTACCGCCGCCACATCGTTGTCACGGGGCCGTTTCCGGCTGTTTCGCGGACGAATCCCATGACGGTCGACTTCCGCACCTCGTTCTACTTCCACCCCGAGGGGGACGGGCTCCTGCTGGGAATGAGCGACCGCGACGAGCCGCCCAACTTCAGCACCGAGGTCAACTGGGACTTCCTCGAGAAGGTGTTCGAGGAGGCCGCCCGCCGTGCGCCTGCGCTAGCCGGCGCGGGCGTCAAGACGGCGTGGGCGGGGCTGTACGAGACCACTCCCGACCAGCAGGCGATCCTCGGACCGACGGGTGAGCTCGACGGATTCTGGTGCGCGGCCGGGTTCAGCGGCCACGGGTTCATGCAGGCGCCGGCGGCTGCGCTGCTCCTGTCTCAGATGCTGCTCGACCACCGATCCGAGGTCGACATCTCACCATTCGCGATGTCGCGGTTTGCGAAGGGCTCCCTGGTCCGCGAGAGGAACGTGATCTGAGCCAGGTCCTCGCAGGACGCTAGCGGCGGACGATCAGCGCCAGGGTCATCAGAATCACGCCCCCAACCAGGAGAAGGCCCGAGCAGCCAACCTGGACCACGGTGTAGACGATGCCGCCGCTCGACGCGTATGTCTCCGAGTCCCGCCGGCGGCGGCGCGTACGAATGGCCGCCGCGACGCCCGCGAGCCCGACCAAAACAGCCAGGAGCCCCAACCCAAACGCCCCCGCGCTTTGGCCGAACACCGTCTGTCAGTATGCCTTCGGTCGAGCTAAGCCTCCAGCGGGCCGTCATCGTCAAGCAGCGCAAATCGAAGCCAATGGCCTCTAGCATTCAGACCCGTGGCACGGATCCTCCTGCTTGGCTCGACCGGGTTCTTCGGACGTGGTGTCGCGCACAGGCTGATCGACGGAGGGCACCAGCTCAGGGTCCTGGTCCGCGACCCCATGAAGGCGGCAGCGTTCAAGGTGCGAGGCGCGCAAGTGCTGGTCGGCGATGCGCTGAACCCGGCCGCCGTCGCGCAGGCGGCGCAGGGCGTCGAGCACATCGTGAGCCTGGTCGCGGTTCGGCGCAATCGGCCGCAGTCGTACCTCGCGGTGAACGTCGACGGGGCGCGCATCGTCGGCGAGGCGGCCAAAGCCGCGGGGGTCAAATCCGTCATCTTCGTCAGCGCCATCGGCGCGCGCCTCGACGCGCACTACAAGTACCTCACCTCACGCTGGATGGGGGAGCAGGAGCTTGCCAAGACCGGTGTCGCCGGGACGATCCTGCGTTTCTCCTTCGTGCTCGCCGAGGAGGGCGGAGTCGTCACCGATTTCGAGCGGGCCGCCAACTTCGGGCCCTTCCTGATCATCCCCGGCAACGGCCAGACGCAATTGCAGCCGATCCTGAGAGAGGACGCCGCGCGGTGCGTGGTGGAGACCATGGACCACCCGGAGCTGCTCGGCAAGATCATCGAGCTTGGCGGTCCCGAGGTCGTGACTTATGAGCAGATGTTCGACTGGTTCATTCAGGCCCGCGGCATCAAGAAGCGGAAGCTCAAGCTGCCGGTCGCGCTGCTGCTTCCCGGGGCCACCGTGATGGAGACCCTCCTCAAGGATCCTGTGGTCACGCCTGACGAGATCAACACCATCCAGCTGCCGAACGTCGCCGATGGGATCGACTCTGTCAGCTCCCATTATGGATGGCGTCCCACGGCACCCAGCTCCTGGGCACCTGTCCACTGGAAGAAACCCACCCGCTGAAGCTGCGCGCGTTCTTCGGGCTGCCGGTGCCCGCGACGCGCCTGGAGCCGCTGTCCCAATACGTCGAGGCATGCGCGTCCGTTGCCCCGGAGTTCCGCTGGGTCCCGCCGGCCAACCTGCACCTCACGGTGCGATTCGTCGGATCGGTCGAGCGCGAGCTCGTCGACCGCGTCGCCGGTCGCCTGGAGACGGCGGGCCTCTCGAGCTTCGAGCTCGAGCTCGGCGACCTCGGGACCTTCAGGCGCGGACGGCTCGTGCGGGTCGTGTGGGTGGGCCTGCGGTCAGGAGCCGAGCAGGCTTCCGAGCTTGCGGCGCGGGTTGAGGCCGAGTGCGACCGGGCCGGCCTTGCGTCGGAAGCGCGAGCCTTCCAGCCGCACCTGACCCTGGCGCGAGCCCGAGCTCGGGACGGCGGGGTCCTGCCGGTCCTGCCCGAGGCGCCGCGAGTCGAGCCGTGGCGCGCGCGGGAGCTGGTGCTGTATCAGAGCCGGCTGGGACGCGCAGGCGCCGCTTACGAGCCCTTGAGAGTCCTACGCCTGGATTGAGGCGGCCCCCGCTTCTGCGCACTCGAGGTCTTGCTCCGGGCGTGCGCCGCTGACGCCGATGGCGCCGATCACGGCCCCGCCGCGCTTGATGAGCGCCGAGCCGGGTCCGGGGATGAGCGGCACCCTGGCCAGTCGATCTGCCGCCTTGAAGAATCCGGGCCGGTCCTGAGCCGTCTGCGCCAGCCAACCGCCGTCGCGCAGGAACATCGCCGCCCCGACGGCCTTCGCCTCGGCGATCTGGGGCGAGATCGGCGGCGCGCCGTCCATGCGCCCCAGGACCACGAGCAGCCCTCCGGAGTCGACGATGGCCACGGTGACCTTCAAGTCGAGCTCGGCGGCCTTGGCGTGCGCACGAGCCAAGGCCTTCTGGGCGTCCGCGAGGGTCAGCTCCATCTACCCTGTAGTCTCGCATGGACCTGGGTGGGCGGGTCGCCATCGTCACGGGCGGCGGCACGGGCATCGGCCGCGCGGTCTCGCTGCGTCTCGCGAGATCCGGCGTGAAGGCTGTGCTGGTCAACTACTCGCGATCCGCGAAGGATGCGGAATCGACGGCCCACGATCTGCAGGCGATGGGGGTCGACGCGGTCGCGCACGAGGCGGATGTCGCCGATGAAAACGCGGTCAAGCGAATGGTCGCGGCGTGCGTCGAGCGTTTTGGCGCCCTGGACCTCCTGGTCAACAATGCAGGCACGACGCGCTTCATACCGCACCCGGACCTCGACGCGCTGACGGACGAGGTTTGGGACGAGATCCTGAGCGTGAACCTCAAGGGAACCTTCTACTGCTGTCGGGCCGCGGCCCCCGAGCTCCGCAAGGGCAACGGGGCAATCGTCAACGTCGCCTCGATCTCCGCTTACCGCGCGACGGGCTCATCGATTCCTTACGCGGTCTCGAAAGCCGGCATCGTCCAGCTCACCCGCGCGCTCGCTCTTTCACTCGCGCCCGATGTCAGGGTCAACTCGGTATCGCCCGGTCTCGTGTCGACGCGATGGTTCCGCAGCCGCTTCGGTGACGAGGCGGCACTCGCGCAAGAGGAATCGTTTGCGAAGGCGACGCCACTGCGGCGCATCGCATCGCCAGAGGACGTCGCGCGCGCGGTGGTCGCGCTGCTCGAGAACGACCTGATCACAGGGCAGGACCTGGTCGTCGACGGCGGCAAGAACGTCCTCTACTGAGGAGCTTGGCGCAGGCTACTTCTTGAGGGTTGGCGGCGAACTGACTTTCGGGGCTTGCGCATTGTTATGGACCCTATTACTGTTGGCCTTGGCCCCGAGGGAAACGTTCGAGGGGGCAGGAACAGGCCGCAAGGCCGGTACCAGCCCTTGAGAGGCGATCCGTCGGGGTCATTTGTTTTGGCGCCGGAATCTCGGTTCTGCGCGTTAGGCTGAGCGCCGATGAAGGTTGCTCAGCGCGCCCCTCGCCAAGCCGGCCCTGCGGTGCCGCAGGCCTTCGAGATCTCGATCGTGATGCCTTGCCTGGACGAGGCCGAGACCCTGGCCGCCTGCATCCGCAAGGCGCAGCGGGCGATCGACGAGCACGGGCTGTCGGCGGAGATCGTGGTCGCCGACAACGGCAGCACCGACGGATCGCAGGTCATCGCACGGGAGCTCGGTGCGCGCGTGGTCGACGTGGCGAGAAAGGGATACGGCAGCGCGCTGATCGGCGGCATCGATGCGGCTCGCGGTGGGATCGTGATCATGGGCGACGCCGACGACAGCTACGACTTTGCGGCCATCGAGCCATTGGTCGAAAAGCTCCGCGAGGGCTTCGACCTGGTGGTCGGGAACCGCTTCGCCGGCGGTATCGCAAGCGGCGCCATGCCCTGGTCGCACCGGTGGGTCGGCAACCCGGTGCTGACCTGGATCAGCAGCGTCTTCTTCCACACGCCGGTCGGCGACATGCATTGCGGCCTGAGGGGTTTCCGTAAAGACGCTTACGAACGGCTGCGTCTTCGCGCGACCGGCATGGAGTTCGCGAGCGAGATGGTCATCAAGGCGTCGCTCCAGCGCATGAGGATCGCCGAGGTGCCGGTCACGCTGAGCCCCGACGGGCGCTCGCGCCCCCCGCACCTGCGCACCTGGCGCGACGGGTGGCGCCATCTGCGCTTCATGCTCCTGTTCAGCCCGCGATGGTTGTTCCTCTACCCAGGCCTCGCCGTGTTCGTGGCCAGCATGGCAGTGGGCGCCTGGCTGGAGACAGGCCCTGTCTACATCGGCCATGTTCGATTCGATATCCACACGCTTTTGCTGGCCGGGTTCGGGTGCCTGATCGGTTATCAGCTCGTTGTCTTCGCCGTGTTCACCAAGGTGTTCGCGATGCAGCAAGGCTTTCACCCGAGGAACGCAACCTACAGCACGCTGTTTCGTCATGTACGCCTGGAGACCGGGCTCCTGGTCGGCGCGCTGACGTTCGTAGTCGGCTTGGCGGGGACGCTGGCCGCCGTCGTGTCGTGGCAGGCCGCGGGATTTGGTTCGCTCAACCCTTCGACGACCATGCGGGAGGTGATCCCGGCCGCGGTGCTCATGACCCTCGGCGTGCAGACGATCTTCGCCAGCTTTTTCCTGAGCATCCTGGGCATCGATAACGAAGCCGACGGCGTGGCTTAGGAGCGTCACCGCCCAGGTGTACTGCGTGGTCGGCTCGGGTCCAGCCGGTATCGCATGTGCTCAGGCCCTGCTCAAGGCCGGAGCCAAGGTGACGCTCCTGGACGCGGGCGCCAGGCTCGAACCGGAACGCGAAGCGCGCCTCGCGTCGTTGAGAGCGCTGCCTCTCGAGCGGTGGACGCCGGAGTCGCTGGGCTTCCTGCGCGAGGGCGTCGCGGTCACCGCAGCCGGAATCCCTATGAAGCGCGCCTATGGCTCGGATTTCCCTTTTCGCGAACCGGCCCCGCTACCTCTGGGGCACCATGGAGTCGAGGGCAAACCCTCGTATGCCCGAGGCGGCCTGAGCAACGTCTGGGGGGCAAGCGTCATGCCGTTTCGACGCCAGGACATGGACGGCTGGCCGATCGCGCTCGAAGACCTCGAGCCGCATTACCGCGCCGTGCTCGTCGAGATGCCGTTCTCGGCTCGCGCAGACCGGCTGGGCACTGACTTCCCCCTCTACCACGACCACCCTGCGACGCTGCGCGAGAGCAGCCAGGCCGCGGCGCTGCTGCGTGACCTTGAGGCCCGCCACGCCCGCCTCCTCGATCGCGGTGTCTCGTTCGGGGCGTCTCGCCTGGCCGTCCAGGGGAGCTCGAATGGAAAAAAGGGGTGCATCTACTGCGCCCAGTGCATGTACGGATGTCCGTTCGGTTACATCTACAACTCGGCCGACATGATCGAGCGGCTTCGAGCCGAGGGTGGTTTCGAATATCGCCCTGGCGTGCTGGTGGAGGAGGTGGTCGAAGCCGGCGGCGGGGTCGTCGTGAAAGGCCGTGAGCTCGGGTCGGGCGCGCCCCTGGATGTCCGCGCCGACCGGGTGTTTCTCGCGTGCGGGGTCTTCTCCACCGCCCGCGTTTTGCTGGCCTCGCTCGACGCCTACGGGAGGAAGGTCCGCGCGCTCGACAACTGTTACTTCCTTTTTCCTCTGCTCCGGTATCGCCGACAGAAAGAGGCGGCTCGCGAATCGCTGCACACGCTGGCCCAGGTCTTCCTGGAGATCGACGACGCCGCCATCGGCTCGCACACCACCCACCTGCAGGTGTACACGCATAACGAGCTCTTCCGAAAACAGGTCGGCAACATGCTCGGAGCCGTCGACAGCGTCCTCGGGCCGGCCGTGGAGCGTTTGCTCCTGGCCCGCATGCTGCTGGTCCAGGGCTACCTGCATTCGGACCTGTCGCCCGGAATGACCTTGACTCTCGCCCGCGGCGTCGGCGGGCAGCCCGACGTGCTCGAGCTGGCCGGTACACCCAACAGCCAGGCCCGCCCCGCCATTTCCGCGGTGCTGCGCCGTTTGCGGGCGGAGCGCAGCTCCCTGCGCGCCTTCCCTCTCGGCCAGGCATTGCGGGTCGGGGCCCCCGGCCGTGGCTTCCACACGGGAGGCACGTTTCCGATGAGCGCGTCTCCCGGTCCTTTCGAGACGGACGCCATGGGGCGTCCGTCCGGCATGTCGCGAGTGCACGTCGTGGACGCCAGCGTCTTCCCATCCCTTCCCGCCACCACCATCACGCTGAGCGTGATGGCCAATGCTCACCGAATCGGTGCGGAGGCCGCCGCTTGACACCTTCGGAGCCGCGGGTCGCGATCACGGGCGCTTCGGGTTTTGTCGGCTCTTCGCTGACCGAGCGCTTCGAACGGTCGGGTTGGTCGGTGGTCCGCTTCACCAGGAGCGCCGGCGAGGCGTCGGAGCTCTCCGTGCCCTTTCACCTTGGCGATGAGGTCGGCGAGGGCGTCTTCCGGTCGCGGCATGTGGACGCGCTGGTCCACTGCGCCTACGACTTCCGGCCCGTCAGCTGGGTTGACATCCGCCGCGTGAACGTCGAGGGCTCGCGCCGGCTCATCGCAGCGGCCGCCGCGGCCGGAGTGCCACGGATGGTCGTGATCTCGACGATCAGTGCGTTTGCGGGGTGCCGTTCGCTATACGGGCGGGCCAAGCTCGAGATCGAGGCCGAGGCTGAGAGGTTCGGCGCCATGGTCGTGCGGCCCGGCCTCGTGTACGGCGACCTCGACTCGACGGGTGGCGGCATGATCGGCAGCCTGCGGAGCAGCGCGCGGGGCCGGCTCGTGCCGCTGCTCGACGGGGGCGGCCACCTCCAGTACCTGGTCCACGTCGACGACCTGTTCGAGCTCGTCCGGCGGCTGTGCTCCGGCGATCTCGGGCCGGTCAAAGCGCCCATGGTCGTCGCCTCCCCCCGAGGCGTCACCATGCGCGAGCTGGTGGCCGAGCTGGGCCGCCGCCAGGGCACGCGCCCCAGGTTCGTCAGCATCCCGTGGCAGGCTGTGTGGCTCGGCTTGAAAGGCGCCGAGGCGTTGGGGCTGAAGCCGTCTTATCGAAGTGACAGCGTGGTGAGCCTCGTCCACCAGGACCCTCACCCCGATTTCCCGTCCTTCGCCGACCTGGGCGTGAGGGTTCGCGACTTCGGCGACGCGATGAGCCGCACCGGCGAATGAATCCACGGAGGTGCGCCGGTGCCGCGGTCGCATTCGCCGCATCGACGGTCGCCTTCGTGCCCGTCGCCTACGTCTCGATGTTCAGCGGTTTCCATCCATACGACGACGAAGGCTACTTTCTGATCCTGCTCAGGCAGTACCTGGCCGGGCGCGCTCTCTTCACGCAGATCTTCACCTTCTATGGCCCGTTCTTCTTCGAATCAATTGCCGGGGTGTTCAAGCTGCTCGAACTTGAGGCGGTCCACGACAGCGGGCGAATTCTCAGCATCGCGATCTGGCTGACGGCGAGCCTGGTCGGGGGGTTGGCCGTCCGCTGGTTGACGGGGAACCTGTGGCTCGCCGTAGGCGCGCAGTTCGTGACCTTCCATGTGCTGGCGGCGCTCACGGACGAGCCCATGAACCCTTCCGGTCCGATCGCTCTTCTGCTGACGATCCTGGTGGCGGCGGCAGCCACGAGATCGACTCGGCCCCGGGCGGGAGCGCTTGCAATCGGGGGGGTCGTGGGCGCGCTGTGCCTGGTCAAGATCAACGTCGGCGTTTTTGCCGCCGTCGCCGTGGCCTCGGCCACCGCGGGCGGCCTGAGTCCTCGTTATCGACGGATTGCCCTGCCCGCCATGTTGGCGCTGTGCCTGCTGCTGCCACTGCTCCTGGTGTCCGGTTTGCTGAACCTCGGTTGGGTCATCGAGTACTCAGCCACAGTTGTTCTGGCTGGCGCGGCAGTCGGCGTCGCATACGTTGCTGCCGCGCCTGGCCCGCTGCCGCCTCACTCGGTGATGTGGTTGACAGGCGGCGGCATGTTGGTCGCCATCGCCTCCATCGGCATTGCCATGATCGGCGGGACCAACCTTTCCGACCTGGTCGACTCACTGGTGGTTACGGCAGCTCGGATGCCGCAGGTATTCGTGTACCCGCTGAAGATCGGCTCGATCGACGTCCTCGCAGCCGCACTCTCCTTTGCCGCCGCCGTCGTGATCCTCAACTCCAGGACCACCATCCACGTGCCACCGCTGGTGGCGGGACTTTCGCGCACCGTGGTCGGCTTCGCCATCCTGATGACGCTCCTGCGGCTGCCGACCACCATCTTTTTCGTCGTTCTGCCGCTCGCGTGGGTGGCGACTCAGTCGCCTTTTGAAGGAGCCGACGATCCGACCGGCCCGTACGCGCGACTTTTGCTTCCGGCCCTGGCGGTGCTGGAGAGCTTGCAGGCTTACCCTGTCGCGGGCACACAGGTGTCGTTGTCCGGGCTTTCGCTCGTACCGGTCGGAGCGATCATCCTTAATGACGGGATCAGCCAGCTGCGACGGGCAGGGCGCGAAGCGAGCCCGCCACGGAGGTTTCAGGGGGTCTGGGTCGCCCCGATGACGACGCTGCTCAGCATCGCCGCCTACGGGTTGTTCGGTTACTACGCCACGGCCGCTTACGCCGCGGAAGCGCCGCTGGGGCTTCCCGGGGCCGGCCTCATCCGGGTTCCCCCGCAGCAGGGAGTGGCCTTGCGCACGACAGTCGCTGCGATCTCACGCGAGTGCTCCGAGTTCATCACCTATCCGGGGATGGTGAGCTTTTACGTTTGGACCGGCCAGCAACAGCCCTCCCCTCGCCTTTACGGCCTGTGGATGTTCACGCTCGACGGCGCACAGCAGCAGGCGGTCGTGCAAGAGCTCGCCGGCAAGCAGCGCCTATGCGTCGTCAAGGACCAGGCCGTCATCGATTTCTGGTCGGAGGGGCGTTCCGTTCCCCAGCTCCCGCTGGTGAGCTTCATCGATGCCAACTTCGTGCCCGACGGCGGCTCGTATGGCGAATACCAGCTGCTCGTGCCGAGATAGCGTGGAGATGCGTCGCGCCGCTAGTAAACCGGTGAGTCGGCGGTCACCGCCTCCAGCCACTTGCGGCAGGAGGTCAGGAACCGAGCCGCCTGCAAGCCGTCGAGCACGCGGTGGTCGAACGAGAAGCAGAGATACATCATCGGCTTGATTCCGATCATCCCGTTGACCGCCACGGGGCGCTCGACGATCGCTTCCATGGTGAGGATGCCCGCCTGGCCCGGGTTGATGACCGAGTAGCTGAACAGCGTTCCGAACGTGCCGGAGTTGTTGACCGTGAAGGTTCCGCCAGACAGGTCGTCGGCTTTGAGCTGCTTGTTCCGGGCCCGCGTCGCGACGTCGTTGATAGCGCGGGCGATACCCGCGATCGAGAGGCCGTCGGCTCGCCGGATCACCGGGACCACCAGCGTGTCCTCGAGCCCCACCGACACGCCGACGTTGATGTCGCGGTGCACGATGAGCTCCGTCTCGTTGAAGGTCGCGTTCACCTCAGGATGCTCGCGCAGCGCGGCCACCGTCGCAGCGATCACGTAAGGCAGGTAGGTCAGCGAGAAGCCCTCTTGCTTCTGGAACGCGGCCTTGTTCGCGCTGCGGTTGGCGACCACGCCCGACATGTCAGCCTCCTGCGTCTGCCAGGCATGGGGGATCGTGCTCTTCGAGCGCGTCATGTTCTCGGCGATCAGGCGGCGAACACGGCTCAACTGCACGACCTGGTCGCCTTCGCCCGGCTTCGCGGCCGGCGATGGAGCCGGCCCCGGAGCGGGGGAGGCCTGCGGCCTAGCGGCGAACTCCTGCACGTCCTTCTTGGTGATCCGGCCGCCCATCCCGGTCCCGCTCACCCTGGACAGGTCGACCTTGAGCTCGGAGGCGACCATCTGCACGGCGGGTGAGTAGCGGTGCGCGTCGCCCCCTTGCTCGGCCTGAGGCTTCTGAGCAGGTGCGGGAGGAGGCGCAGGCTCCGGCCGCTCGGCCACCCGCTCGGCGGGGCGGGGCGGTGCAGCTTCCGGTTCCACCTTGGACGAGGGGACCGCAGGCGCGGGCGCGGGGGCCTCCGGCGACGCGCCGACCACGTCTCCGGCGCCAACTTCGACCACGGCGATCTCGGCGCCGGCCTGCACGGTCTGTCCTTCCTGGGCCAGGATCTCGCGCAGTATGCCCGACACCGGCGCCGGGACCTCGGCGTTGACCTTGTCCGTGTCGACCTCGAGCATCGGCTCGAACTCGGTCACCCTGTCGCCCGGCTTGACCAGCCACTTCGAGATGGTCCCCTCGTGCACGGACTCGCCCAGCTGAGGCATCACCACACGGGTCGTCTTGGCCATCAGTACGCCGCCAGCTCGCGCAGGACCGTGGTGATCTTCTCCGGGGTCGGCATGAAGAACTCTTCCATCGGTACCGCGTAAGGCATCGACGGCACGTCGAGCCCTCCGAACCGCTTGACGGGCGCGTCGAGCCAGCGCCATGCCTCGTCGGCGATCAGCGCCGCCACCTCGGAGCCGATGGAAACGCTGAAGTTGTCCTCGTAGAGAACCAGGCACTTGCCGGTCTTGCGCGCCGACGCGATGATCGCGTCCTTGTCCAGCGGATAGACCGTGCGCAGGTCGACGATCTCGACGCTCACTCCGTCCTGCTCCAGCTGCCTGGCGGCCTCGAGCGCGTAATGGACCATCAGGCCGTAACAGAATACGGATATGTCGGTGCCCTCGCGCGCAGTGCGCGCGACCTGCAGAGGGATCAGGTACTCACCTTTCGGCACCGCCTCCTTGAACATTCGGTAAAGGCGCTTGTGCTCGAAGAAGAGCACCGGGTCTGGGTCGCGGATCGCCGCGAGCAGCAGGCCCTTCGCCTCGTAGGGGCTCGACGGGATCACGATCTTCAGACCTGGCGTCGCAAAGCGCGCCTCGATCGACTGCGAGTGGTACAGCGCGCCGTGCGCGTGACCGCCCATCGGCGCTCTCACCACCATCGGCACGCCCCAGTCGCCGTCGCTCCGGTAACGGAACTTGGCGATCTCGTTGGTGATCTGGTTGAACGCCATGTGCGCGAAGTCCGCGAACTGCATCTCGGCTACCGGGCGCTTGCCGGCGATCGCCAGACCCAGAGCAACCCCGGCGATGGACGACTCGGCGAGCGGCGTGTCGATGACCCGCGCTTCTCCGAAGCGGTTGCGCAGGCCGTCGGTGACGAGGAACACACCGCCCTTCTGGCCCACGTCCTCGCCCAGCACCATCACGCGCTCGTCCCGCTCCATCTCCTCAGTGAGGGCGGAGCGGAGCGCGGCCACCATGTTCATGTCCTCGGTCTCTACTCCGGGAACGGGGTCGATCGCCTTGGGAACGTTGGTCGAATAGACGTTGGTCAGCGCGTTCTCGCCCGGCGGGTCGGGGGATTCCATCCCCTCGCGCGTCGCCTGGGTCACCTCGTCCTTGACGTGCTCTTCGAGCTCGGCCACCTCCGTGGCGGAGAGCACGCCTTCGTCGAGGAGCCGCTTCTTGAATTGTTCCAGGCAGTCGTTCTGCGCGAGACGGTCGATCTCCTCCTGCGTCCGGTACCGCCGCTGGTCGTCCTCGGACGAATGAGCGCCCAGGCGGTCGACCAGGGTTTCGATCAGGGTCGGGCCCTCGCCCGCGCGAGCCCGCGCCACGGCCTCCTTCGAGACGACGTAGCAGGTCACGGGGTCTCGTCCGTCGACGGTGACGCCGGGGAACCCATAGCCCGTGGCCCGCTGCGCGACGTACTCGACCGCGTACTCCTTGCGCATCGGCGTCGAGATGGCAAAGCCGTTGTTCTGGCAGACGAAGATCTCCGGCAGCTTGTAGATCGCGGCGAAGTTGAACGCCTCGTGCGTGTCGCCCTCGGACCCGGCGCCTTCTCCGTAGCACGTCATCACGACCTTGTCGGTGCCGTCCATCTTCAATGCGTACGCGACGCCCGCGCCGTGCACCATCTGCGTCGCCACGGGTGAGCCGCCCGAGATGATGTTGAGCCGGGTGTCCGAGAAATGCCCCGGCGTCTGCTTGCCGCCGGACGCTGGGTCCGCGGCCTTGGCCAGGACCGAGAGCATGAGGTCGAGCGGCGACATGCCCATGCGCATGTTCAGCACGACGTCCCGGTAGTACGGCGAGATCCAGTCGTACTTCGGCTTCAGCGGCCAGCCGACGCCGACCTGAGCCGCCTCATGGCCGGCGCACGAGATGATGAAGGGCGCCCGGCCCTGCCGGTTCAGGACCTGGAACCGGTAGTCGACCTGGCGGCCGAGCAGGATGAGGTGGAACCACTCCTTCAGCGTCTTCTCGTCCAGATCGGTGTCTCGCCACGCCACCGGCTCCTGGAAGCGCCATTCAGGGTTGAAAGTGGGTCCTTTGGTCTTGACGGTCTGGGCCATCGCGCTCAGCTAGATGTGGATGGCGTGGCCGTCCACGGCCAGCGCCGCCTCCATGACCGCCTCGCTGAGCGTCGGGTGCGGGTGGATGTTGCGGCCGAGCTCCCAGGCGTCGCCCTGGAAAAGCTGCGTGAGCGCGGGCTCGGCGATCAGCTCGGTGGCCTGGGGACCGACGATGTGAGTCCCCAGCATCCTGCCGGTCTTGCCGTCCGCGACGATCTTGACGAAGCCACCCGTCTCGCCGTGGATGATGGCGCGCCCAAGGGCGGTGAACGGGAAGCGGCCGACCTTCACCTCGAGTCCTTTGTCCCGCGCCTGCTTCTCGGTCAAACCGACTGACGCGATCTGCGGATGGGAGTAAGTGCACCGCGTGACCAGCTCCTGCTCCATGGGCGCGACCCGCTGGCCGGCGATGTCCTCGATGGCGGTCATGCCCTCGTGCGCTGCGACATGCGCGAGCAGGTAGCCGCCCACGACGTCGCCGATCGCGTGGATGCCTTCGGCCGACGTCCTCATCCACTCGTCGACTGTGACGAAGCCGTTGGGGTGGGTCTGGACGCCGACCTGCTCCAGCCCGACGTCCTTCGACCTTGGAGCGCGGCCCACGGCTACCAGGAGCTGTCGCGCCCACACCTCGCCCTGGTCCGTCTCGACGCTCACGCCGTCTCGCGCCTTCTTCGCGCTCTTGACCTTGACGCCGAGACGGCAGTCTATGCCGGCCTTCTTGAACTGGGACAGCATCTCCTTCGAGATCTCCTCGTCCTCGAGTGGCACGAGCCTGTCCAGCGCCTCGAGCAGGGTGACCTTGACGCCGAGCTGGCTGTAAAGGGTCGAGAACTCCACCCCGACCGCCCCGGCGCCGATGATGCAGATCGACTCCGGCACGTTGGTGGCCAGGGTCGCGTTGTCGGACGAGATGATGAACTGGCCGTCGAACTCGAGACCGGGAAGCGACTTGACCGTAGAGCCGGTCGCCACGATGAGGTTCTTCGCCTTGACCTGCTTACCGCCAACGTCGATCGTGTTGCGGTCGCGAATCTTGCCCCGTCCCTCGACGACCTCGATCTTGTTCTTCTTCATCAGGTACTGCACGCCCTTGTGCAGCTGGCTGACGATCGCGTCGCGCCGGGCGGCGATGCGGGCGTAGTCGTACTGCACCTTGTCGGCGTTGATCCCGAATTCGGGGCCTCGCGCGGCCACGCGATGGTACAGCTCCGACGATTCCAGCAGCGCTTTGGTCGGAATGCAGCCCACGTGCAGGCAGGTGCCTCCCAGCTTGTCGGCCTCGACGAGCGCGACCTTCAGGCCGAGCTGGGACGCCCGGATGGCGGCTGGATAACCGCCCATGCCACCCCCCAGGATCGCCACATCGAAATCAACAGCGGCCATCTCGTCTAAGTGTAGGTGGCGCCACTCCTACGCTTCAGGAACTCGATGGCGGGATGGTAGATTGCCCCGGATGCCGCGGCTGAGGCGCCGGCCCTTGCTCTTCTCGGCGGCCATGGGCGCGCTCGTGCCGCTGGCGGCTGTCGAGATGGTAGGAGCGGCCACCCGGTTGGTGCAGAGACCTTACGAGAGCGACTTCGCCCTCTATTACGGGGTCACGACCATCGGCTTGCAGTCGGGCTTCTGGCGCATCTACGAAGAGGCGCTGCGCGTGCGCGTGTGGGCGAACCTCGCTACGAGCCTGGGCGGCCCGCTGGCGCCGTTCCCGGTAATTCAGCCTCCGACGATGGCGTTGTTCGTTGTCCCGCTCGCCTTGCTGCCATTCACGCTCGCCTACGGGATCTGGCTCGCGCTGATCGCGGCGTCGGTCCTGACGGCCTGGTGGCTCGCCGCCCCCGGTGAGCCGCTGCCGCGGGCCGGCCACCTAGTCGCGCTCATCGCGCTGCTGCCGGTCGGGCTCGGCCTTTTCGTCGGGCAGGTGGTGTTCTTCGTGTTCGCCTCAGTTCTCGTGGGATGGTGGCTGCTGCGCGAAAGACGTGACGTGGCGGCCGGCCTGGTCCTGCTCCTCATCCTTTTGAAACCGCAGGAGGCGGCCCTGGTCCCGCTGGCCCTGGTCCTGGTGGGCCGGCTGCGGGCATTCGTGACCTGGGTGGCGGGGGCCGCAGTCGTCGCGGCCGGCTCGTTCGCGGCGATCGGCTCCCAGGGGGTTTCGGCGTACGCCGATCGCCTGGCCAGCGTTTCCACCCACCCCCAGGCCTACGTGTCGGTGCCCGACCTGTCGGTGCCCAGCCTGGTCGGCGGCGGCCATGTGGGCCTGGCGGCGACCGCGGTGGTCCTTGCCGTCGCCCTCTTCGCCATCTGGGCGCACCGCGGCCGAGGACTCGAGCTGCCGCTCGCGATCGCGGTGGTCGGGTCGCTCGCGGCCACCCCGTACCTCCACGAGCCGGACACCGTCATGCTGGTCGCCGCCGGGTGGCTCTACCTGCGCACCGGGCCTCCCGCCTGGGTGGTCGCATACCTTGTCCTGGGCTACGTGCTGATCGACCTCGGGCAGGCCCCGGCCGTCGGGTGGGCGCCCCTGGTGTGGTTGGAGGTCGTGTGGCTCGGGTCGATGGCGGTGTGGCGCCAGCGCCCGGCCGCGCTCAGCGAGGCGTCACCGGCACCCGCTTGAAACGAGATTGAGCCTGGCGCGGGCGAAATCCACCTGGTCGGTGACGGGGATTCCCGCCGAGGGATCGCCATAGCGGTCGATCGCGCGGTAGTAGAGGGCGGGGCTGGTTTCGACCGGCATCACGAGCGGATCGACGGCTCCGCCCGGCTTCAAGCATGGATCGTTGCGCTCGACCGCCAGCGCCTGCAGGTCTGCCACCTGGCGTTGCATGACGACCACCTTCGCGGTCGCGAAGCTGAAAAGCAGGACGCCGCTGTTGAAGCACATTAGGAAGAGGCAGGCCAGGATGGCGGGCCGCCAGGTTCCTCTCCACGGGACGGCACGGGCGGCGTCAGCGAGGAGGATCAGCCAGAAAACCGCGCCGATGTACTCATAGCGCGACGAGCCGGATTGGTCGTAACCGAGCTGCGCGCGGGTCAAGCCGGTGATGGCGTAGAACGCGACCAGCCCCACGCTCAGGCTGAGGGCGACCGCATCCGGCCGCTTTCGTCTCCACGTCAAGGCCAGCGCCACGGCTGCCATCCCCAGTATCGGGGCGCCGATCCAGCCGTTCTCTCCGATCAACCCCGCCGCGCTCTGGCTCAGGCCCCAAAGCTCGTACTGGGGAACCAGGAAGACGTTCGCGGCCGTCGGTTGAGGGTTGGGGTGCGTCCCCAGCCGGCCGAAGGCGACGTACCAGGCCAACAGCGCGACCCCCGTGGGCATCAACCAGACCAGGTCCTTTCGCCGGCCGGGCTCGAGCAACAGCAGCAAGGCCGCCACGATCGCAAAAACGAGTCCGATCCCTGAGAACATCAGCGAGGCGGTGAGCGCCCCGGCGGCGACGGCCATCCGAGCCGGCGTCGACCGAGGCTGTAGCGCGAGGAGCGCGGCGAGGCCCAGAGCGCTCGAGGCCAGCCATGCCATCTGAAACGCCCAGAGGATGTCCTCCCAGCCCATGCCCAGAACCAGCAGCCCCATCCCCGCTGCAACGGCGATCAAATCTCCGGCTCGACGGCGAACCACCTCGAACAAGAGCGCCACGTTGGCGAGGTGAAGGGCCATCAGGACGAGCATGTAAGGGAGGTAGCTGCGCAGGCCGACCGTGTCGAGCAGGCCCGCGTAGATGATCCTCAGGAGCATGGAAGGGTGCTCGTTGTGGGGCTCCAGGTATGTCACCCAGGTCCAGTCGGGCGCGGTCAGGATGAAGGACCACTCGTCGAAGTAGAACGTATAGCTCCTCGAGAGCCACAGGATCGCCGAGCTTGCGGCGAGGGCCGCCACCACCACGATCAGCCGGGCGTGCCTGATCCGTATGTCTCCGACAGTCATCGGGCGGGAGCCGGATGGCAGACCGAGCCACGCGGCCCGATGACCCTCGCGAGCTGCCGAGCCGGGTAGGTGAGGGTCAGGTCGTTGTTGAGGATAGGTTGCGCCCGGCCGGCGCGTCCAGCCGCAGCGCCTTTTATCCCCGCTCGGCGAGCGGTGCCGGCTTTCGAGGTTCGGGTCCGATGTACTCCGACTGCGGGCGGATGAGCCGGTTGTTCGCGCTCTGCTCGAGCACGTGGGCGGTCCAGCCGGCGGCGCGTGAAACGGCAAACGTGGGCGGGAAGTACTCCTTCGGGAGGCCGATCGCCTGCAGGACACCGGCCGAGTAGAACTCGACGTTGGTGGCCTGCGGCCGTTCCGGGTGCTCTTCGTGGAGGATCGCCAGGGCCGTCTCCTCGACCTTTGAGGCGAGGTCGTAGAACTGCGGGTTGAGGCGCTCGCACATCGCTTTGAGGATTCGCGCGCGGGGGTCGTAGGTGCGGTAGATGCGATGGCCGAACCCCATGAAGCGGACCTTCTGCGTTCGGGCCTCGCGCATCCAGCGCTCGGCGTTGGCGGCGGTTCCGATCATCTCGAGCTGGTCCATCACGGCCGAGGGCGCGCCGCCGTGGGCGGGGCCCTTGAGGGCCCCGATCGCTCCGACCAGGCACGACGCCAGGTCGGAGTCCGTCGATGCGATGACGCGGGCGGTGAAAGTCGAGGCGTTCATGCCGTGATCCGCGAGCAGCACTAGGTAGGTGTTGAGCGCGCGCACGATCTCCGGGCTCGATTCCCTGGCGTTGAGCATGTACAGGTAATTGGCCGCGTGCCCGAGGTCGGCCCGCGGGGCGACGGGATCAAGGCCGGCCTGGCGCCGGTGGAAGTTGGCGAGGATGGTTGGAAACGAGGCGGCCGCGTGCACCGCCAGCGGGATCGTGGGCTTCTCCAGGCGGTGCTCGACACCCTGCACCGACACGACGCTGCGCAGCACGTCCATCGGGTCGGTGTCCGTAGGCAGCGCGTTCAGCGTGGCGGCGGCGGCCGGGGTCAGCGCGCGGGACGCCGCCAGCTCGAGGGTCAACCCGTCGAGCTCGGCACGGGTTGGGAGCCGGCCGTACCACAGCAGGTGCGCGACCTCTTCGAACGACATGTCCTCCGCCAGGTCGGCGATCACGTAGCCGCGATAGACCAGCCGGCCGTTTTCGCCGTCCACCATGGAGATCGCCGTCTGCGCGGCGATGATTCCTTCGAGGCCGGGAACGTAAGCGCCGGTCATCTGCCGGCCAGCGGCAGCGCCTGCTTGCCGCCCTCGGGCCCGACCCATCGGGATGCCGGCCGGATGATTCGGAGGTCGGACAGCGACTCGAGCACGTGGGCCGTCCAACCCGCCACGCGCGACGTGGCGAAGATGCAGGTGAACATCTCCTTGGGTATGCCGGCCCCGGTCAACACCACCGAGGCCCAGAAGTCGACGTTGGTCGCGTTGGGCCTTTCCGGATGCGCCTCGTGAAGGATCTGGAGAGCGAGCTCCTCGGTACGGGCTGCGGTCTTGTGGAGCTGTGGCGCGGCCGTCTTCGCCATCTCACGAAGACTCTTGGCGCGCGGGTCGTAGGTCCTATAGACGCGATGGCCGAAGCCGGCGAAACGCTCGTGGCGCGCGTGGGCATCTTTCAGCCACTTCTCCGCGTTGTCGGCGGAGCCGATCTTGTCGAGCATCGAGCGGGCGGCGAGCGTCGCGCCGCCGTGCGCCGCGCCCTTCAGTGCGCCGATCGCGCCGACCACGGAGGACGTCAGGTCGCTTCCGGTCGAGGCGATGACACGGGCGGCGAAGGTGGACGCGTTGAGCCCGTGGTCAGCCAGCAGAACGAGGTAGTGGCCGACCCAGCTTGCTCGCTCGGCGGGCGGTTCGGTGCCCTCCATCATCCACAGGAGGTTGGCGGCGTGGTCGAGGTCGGGTCTGGGCTCGACGATCTCTTTGCCCAGCCGCCTTCGGTGAGCGGCGGCGACGATGGTGGGAAAGATCGACGTGAGCGCGATCGCCTCGTCGAGTGTGGGCTTCGTGATCGACCTGGTGGCGCCCTGCGCCGAGACGACCGTGCGGAGCGTGTCCATCGGGTCGGTGTCAGGGTCCAGCGCCATGATGGCGCCGAGACCGGCATCGTTCAGGGTGCGGGCCTCGGCCATCTGACGGCGCAGCGCGTCGAGCTGGCGTGAGTTCGGCAGGTCGCCCTGGAGCAGGAGGTGGACGATCTCCTCGTAGCTCGCGACCGCGGCGACGTCTTCGATCAGGTATCCGCCCCGATAGATGAGTCGCCCGTTCGCCCCGTCCACCTCGCTCACCGCGGTCTCCGCGGCGACCACGCCCTCCAAGCCGGGGCTGAACTCCGTCACGACAGGTAAGTGTACGTAGGCCCGGTTCGCGACCGGAACCTCTACAGTCGGCTGGTGGTGGTCGCTGCCCAGACCGTCGAGTCGCGACCCGTGCGATTCATGACCTGGTTCGCGCTCGCGGTCGTGGTCGCCACCAGCACCGCGTACGCCCTCCTGATCCGTGCGCAGGGCGGCTACGGGGGGTTGGACGTGCTGACCGTCCCGTTCGTGACCGGGTACATGCTCCTGATGGGCGGCCTGCTCGCGGCTTCGCTGCAGCGCGGGCTTCCCGCGAATGTGCGCATGCCGCTGCGCGCGGCTGCGGCGGGGGGCTTGCTCGTGCTCGGGATCCTCGCGCTCTTCTCCGTCGGGCTGCCTCTCGTGGTGGCCGGGGCGATGGCCACGGGCGCCACGGTGCGCACCCTCCGAGGTCCGCATCTGACCTCCGCGGCTCTCACCGCAGTGGTTGGAGCGGTGCTGGCCGTCGCCCTCCTCGTGGCCGGCTTCGAGGCGACCGAGAGGTACATCGTGTGTCCCGCCCAGGGCACTTACGGAGGCGGGGGACCGGGCTTTGTGACCGGCCCATATCACTACGACTGCGTCGACGGGAGGCTGACCTTCCAGTCGGGCGCCTGCAACGGGCCGGGCTGCTAGCCGGCTTTCAGACCATCCCCAGCTCCCAGCGCGCTTCTTCGGTCATGCGCTCTGGGGTCCAGACCGGCTCGTAGACGATGTCGACGCCCGCTTCGCTGATGCCGGGCAGGGTGAGCAGGTGGTCGCGGACGTCCGCCATCACGTCGGCTGCCATCGGGCAGCCGAGCGCTGTGAGGGTCATCTTCACGTCCACACGCTCCGGCTTGATCGCGATGTCGTAGATCAACCCAAGGTCCACGATGTTGACCGGGATCTCCGGGTCGAAGCACTGTCGCAGCACGTCGATCACGTCCTCCGGCTTGACCGTGGAGTCGGCCGCGACCTCGGACGTCGGGGCGAAATCCGTCACGGCTTCTCCCGGGGTCCCTGTGAAATCGCAGATCTCATGGGGTGGTCTCCAGCGGCAGACCGGCGTCTCGCCATGCCTTGGTGCCGCCCCGGAAATTGACCACGTCCTTGACGCCGAGCGCGACCGCCATCTCCGAGGCCACGGCCGACCGCTCTCCGGTCTGGCAGACGAAGACGGTGCGATCCTGGAACTTCTGCGCGGCCGGCTTGGCAAGGATCGAGTTGAGCACCACATGGCGCGCTCCGGGCAGGTGTCCCCTGTTCCACTCCCAGTCCTCGCGCACATCGACGACTTCGTAGCCGTCCTGGATCAGCTGCTTGATCCCGTCCAGCGTCATCTCGCGAAACGGAGCTTCCTGGTTGGTCATCGCTCTTTACTCCTCATCCTCATCGGCCAGCCCGTATGCACCGACCTTCAGAACTTTCAGTGACAGCAGCGCGCACTTGATGCGCGCCGGAGAGATGTCGATCCCGAGCTCTCCCAGCACGTCCGCCTTTCCGATCTGCTTGGCCTGTTCCAGCGGAAGGCCCTTGATTCGCTCCGTCAGGAGCGACGCCGACGCCTGGGAGATCGCGCAGCCACGGCCGTGGAACCGGACGTCTTCGATGACCCCGTCCTTGATAAGGAAATCCATCCCGATCACGTCACCGCAAAGAGGGTTGTCCTCCTCGTGGCTGATGTCGGGATGCTCGAGACGGCCGAAGTTCCTCGGGTTCTTGTAGTGGTCGAGGATGTACTCGCGATAGAACTGATCGTCGGGATTGCCGGAAGGTGCGCTCATGCCGAACAGCGCCAATGCGGGGCCCCCGCGAAATCGAAGATTTCGTGGGGTGCATAGAACTGATCGTCGGGATTGCCGGTGCGTGCGCTCATGCGAATATCCTCTGTGCCTCTTTGATGGAACCGACCAGACGGTCGACTTCATCCTTCTGCGTGTAGATGTAGAAAGACGCGCGGGCGGTGGCCGGCACGCCGAGTCGGGTCATGAGGGGCATCGCGCAGTGGTGGCCGGCGCGCAGGCACACCTGGTCGCGGTCGGCGATCGTCGCCAGGTCATGGGGGTGGATCCCCGCGAGGGCAAACGAGATGACTCCGGCGCGGCGTGAGGGCGGCGGACCGTAAACGGTCAGGCCTTCGACCTCACTGAGAGCCTCGTAGGCATATTCGGTGATCTCGAGCTCGTGGCTGCGCACCGCGTGCATGCCGAGGCCGCCCAGATAATCGACGGCCGCCCCCAGGCCGATCACCTCGGCGATCGCCTGAGTGCCCGCCTCGAACTTCCAGGGCAGGTCGTGGTAGGTCGCGCCCTCGACGCGGACCGTCTTGATCATGTCGCCGCCGGACATGAACGGGTCCATCGCCTCGAGCAGCTCGCGGCGCCCGTACAGGATGCCGGCGCCGGTGGGCCCGAGCATCTTGTGGCCGCTGAACGCATAGAAATCACAGCCGAGCTCCTGCACATCGACCGGCTGGTGGGGGGTGCTCTGCGCCCCGTCGACGAGCACCGTTGCGCCGGCCTCCTTGGCGGCGGCCACCATCGCGCGGGCAGGGTTGATCGTGCCCAACGCGTTGCTCACCGCGTTGAACGCGACGAGCTTCGGCCCACGCTTCAGCAGGTCGGCGTACTGGTCCTGGCGCAGCTCTCCCTTGTCGTCGATGTCGACGAACTCGATTTGCGCGCCGCGCTCTGCGGCGAGGATCTGCCACGGGACGATGTTGGAGTGGTGGTCGAGGATCGTCAGCACGATCAGGTCGCCGCGCCGGACGTTCTTGCGGCCCCACGAGTACGCGACGAGGTTGATCGCCTCGGTGGTGCCCCGCGTGTAGATGATCTCCTTGGTCGAGCTTGCGTTGACGAACGCGCGCACCTTCTCGCGCGTCGCCTCGTAGCGGACGGTCGCCTCCTCGGCGATGCGGTAGGCGGCGCGGTGGACGTTCGAGTTGAACTTTTCGAAGTACTCGAGCATCGCGCCGGTCACCTGGCGCGGCCGCTGCGACGTGTTCGCCGAATCGAGGTAGGCGATGCCCGTCTCGAGGATCGGGAAGTCTTTCCGGATCGCGGCCACATCGAAGGGCTGTGCCGCCATGCTCAGTCGGGCACCTCGACGTACACGTCCCCGCCCTCCAGGGTCACCGGGTACGTCTTGGCCGGGACCACGGCGGGCAGGCCCGTCACCTTGCCCGTGAGGAGGTTGAAACGTGAGCCGTGCTGCGGGCATTCGACGTCCATGCCCCACAGCTCTCCCTCGCTGAGCGAGAACTCCTCGTGGGTGCAGGTGTCGTCGAGGGCGTAGAAGTTGCCGTCTTCCGCATGCGCGAGGCAGATGGGGAAACGACCGGCATCAACTCGCTTGATCGAGTCCGCGGCGAGGTCGGCGACCGATGCGACACGATGCCTAGCCAAGCCGGGTCTCCAGCTCGGCCTCGATCAGCGTGCGCGCGTGCTCGAACGGGATGCGGTCGAGCACGTCGCCGAAAAAGCCCTGCACCAGCATGCGTCGCGCCGTCGCCTCTGGGATCCCTCGCGAGCGCAGGTAGAACATGTGCTGCGGGTCGATCGGGCCGACCGTCGCGCCGTGCGTGCATCGCACGTCGTTGTTGTCGATCTCGAGCATCGGGATCGAGGTCGCCTTCGCGTGGTCGGAGAGCACGAGGTTACGGTTCGCCTGGTAGGCGTCTGAGCGCGCGGCGCCCTTCTCAATCTTGATCAATCCGGCGTAGACGGTCCGCGCCACGTCCTGGAGCGCGCCTTTGAAAAGCAGGTCGGATCGGGTGTTGCCGACCTGGTGGTCCTGCAGCGTGTGAAAGTCGAAGAACTGCTCGCCCGAGGCGAGATAGATCGCTTTGAGCTCCGCGTCCGCGCCCGGACCGACAAGAGACGCCTCTACTCGCGTCTTGGAGAAACGCGCGCCCAGCGTGACGTCGAAGAGGCGCAGGGTCGAATCTTTCTGCAGCTGCGCGCGCTGGTCGGCGAAGTGCCAGGCGTTACGACCCCACTTCTGGACTGAGACATACCCGACCTCCGAGCCCTCGCCCAGGTAGATCTCGGCCGATCCGCTGCGGTATCCCGACTCCTCGGAGTCGTCGCCGATGTACTCGTCCAGGTAGTGGAAGCGCGCGCCCCGCCCGGCCACGATCAGGGTGTGGGGAAGGACGAAGTTGCCGCCTGCGTGCGAGAGGTGCCGTCCGAGGATGGGCTCCTCTATGACCACGCCGTCGGGCACGTAAAGGAACGTGCCGCCGGTGAAGAAGGCCGCGTGCAGGGCGTTGAACCGGTCTCGGTCAGAGCCGATGAGCGAGAAGAGCCTCGGCTCGACCAGCTCGCGATTCTCGCTGGCGGCTTCGCGCAGCGGCTTGAGGATGACGCCCGCCGGCAGGCGCCCGGCGTCGAGCTTGAGCCCTTCCCGGTGCTCGAGCTCCGAGTAGGCGGAGACGTCGAACCCGCTGACGTCGGTGCGGCGCCATTCCTCGTCGGTCTTGCTCGGCATCGGAAGCCGTTCATAAGTCGCCAGCGCGGCGCGCCTGCGATCGCTTAGCCAGCCCGGTTCACCCTGGAGCTCCGTCCTCCCCAGGGTCGCTGCGGTGATTGCCATGGTCAGCCTACCGAGCCCTCCATCTCGAGCTGGATGAGCCGGTTCAGCTCCACCGCGTACTCGAGAGGAAGCTCCTTGGTGAACGGTTCGATGAAGCCGTTGACGATCATCGTCTCGGCCTCGGCGCGCGGGATGCCGCGGCTCATCAGGTAGAAGAGCTGCTCGTCCGACACCTTGCTCACGGTCGCCTCGTGGCCGAGGGTCACGTTCTCCGCGTCGACGTCGTTGTACGGGTACGTGTCCGAGCGCGATTCGTCGTCGAGCAGCAGCGCATCGCACTTGACGAACGACTTGCAGTTGTTCGCGCCAGGGTAGATCTTGATGTGGCCGCGGTACGAGGTCCGCCCGCCGTTCTTGGAGATCGACTTCGACGTGATGGTCGAGGTGGTGTTGGGCGCGACGTGGATCATCTTGCCGCCTGCGTCCTGGTGCTGGCCCTTGCCGGCAAACGCCACCGAAAGCACGTCTCCCTTGGCGCCGGGCTCCATCAGGTACACGCTCGGGTACTTCATGGTGATCTGCGACCCGAGGTTGCCGTCGACCCACTCCATGGTCGCGTCACCGAACACCATCGCACGCTTGGTGACGAGGTTGAAGACGTTGGTCGACCAGTTCTGAATCGTCGTGTAGCGGCAGCGTGCGTTCTTTTTCACGATGATCTCGACCACCGCCGAGTGGAGCGAATCGCTGGTGTAGATCGGCGCCGTGCAGCCCTCGATGTAGTGGACGAACGATCCCTCGTCGCAGATGATCAGCGTGCGCTCGAACTGGCCCATGTTCTCGGCGTTGATTCGGAAGTACGCCTGCAGCGGGATGTCGACCCGCACTCCCTTCGGCACATAGATGAAGGAACCGCCGGACCACACCGCGGTGTTCAGCGCCGCGAACTTGTTGTCCGCAGGCGGGATGATCGTGCCGAAGTACTCTTTGAACAGCTCTGGGTGATCACGCAGCGCGGAGTCCGTGTCGGTGAAGATGACGCCCTTCTTCGAGAGCTCCTCGTGCAGGGAGTGGTAGACGACCTCCGACTCATACTGGGCCGACACGCCCGCGAGGAACTTGCGCTCAGCCTCGGGCACGCCCAGGCGGTCGTAGGTCTTCTTGATGTCCGGGGGCAGCTCCTCCCACGTCTTCGACTGCTTGTCGGAGGCCCGCAAGTAATAGAAGATGTTCTCGAAGTCGATGACCGACAGGTCGGCGCCCCACGTGGGCATGGGCTTCTTGCGGAAGATCTCGAGCGAGCGCAGCCGCATCTTCAGCATCCACTCGGGCTCTTTCTTCATCCACGAGATCTCCTTGACGATCTCGGGGTTCAGGCCGCGCTTGGCCTTGAAGACGTAGTCCTCGGGAACGAAGAATCCGTACTTCTCCTTGTAGTCCGAGCCGACGTCGACCCTGGGTGCGGTTGCCATCAAGCGACCTCCTGTGGCTCATCGCTGACCCACTCTGAATACCCGGTCTTTTCGAGCCGGTTGGCGATCTCGGGGCCACCGGACAGGACGAACTTCCCGTCGACGAGCACGTGCACGAAGTCGGGCTTGATGAATTCCAGGATGCGCGTGTAGTGCGTGATGATCAGGACGCCGAGGTTCGGGCCGCGCATGCGGTTGACCGCCTCTGCGACGAACTTGATCGAGTCGATGTCGAGGCCCGAGTCGGTCTCGTCGAGGATCGCGATCTCAGGCTTCAGGATCGCCATCTGGAGGATCTCCGCGCGCTTCTTCTCACCGCCCGAGAAACCGTCGTTGATGTATCGCGGCAGGAACGAGTCGTCCATGTGCAGCACCTCGAGCTCGTCCTTGAGCAGCGCGCGGAACTCTTTGGGCGAAACCTGCTTGGACTTGTCCTTACCGTCGTACCCGCGCTTGGAGTTGAGCGCGGTGCGAAGAAAGTTGGTCATCGAGATCCCCGGCACGACCACCGGGTACTGGAAGGCGAGGAACATGCCCAGGCGCGCGCGCTCGTCGGGCTCGAGCTCGAGCACATTCTTGCCCTTGAAGATCACCTCGCCGCCGTCGACGGTGTAGCCGGGGTGACCCATGAGCGTGTGCGAGAGGGTCGACTTTCCGGAGCCGTTGGGGCCCATCACGGCGTGGACTTCACCCCTGGAGATGCCCAGCGTCACGCCTTTGAGAATCTGCCGGCCTTCGACGCTGGCCCTCAGGTCTTTGATCTCGAAATCAGCCAACTCTCTCTCCCTTCTTTTTCATCTCGTATGTGCAATCGCTCGCGGCGTCGGCCATCCAGCTCGACCGGACCACCTCGGCGCCGAGGAGCCGCTGGTACATCTCGTGTTCGTTCTGGCACGGCAGGCCGGTGCGAGCGGCGACGTCCTGGATGGGGCAGTTGCAGTGGCGGAGGGCGAGCCCGCCTCCCGGGAGCTCGACCACCTCGGCCATGTGGCCGTGCTCGGTGGCGAGCCGCGCCAGCTCGCGCAGGCGCGAGACCAAGTCTAGGCCCGCCATTCGAGGGGCGTACTCGGCCTCGAGGCGAGCCGCGCGCCGCTCGAAGAACTCTTTCAGCTGCTCGCCAGGCATGAAGTCGACCAGCTCGCCGGTCAGCTCGCGGTGCCCGTCGGGGAAGTGATCGCCGGCGGCGGCGGTGAGGCGGTAGACGCTCTCCGGCCGGCCGCGGCCGTGCGGCACCGACGCGACGGTCGCCAGCCCGGCCGCCTCGAGCGACTCCAGGTGACGCAGAGCGCCTTGCTTGGACACCTCGAGGTGCGCCGCGATCTCACCCAGGGATGCCTGTCCCTGGGTCTTCAGGAAGGCAAGGATGGCCTCGCGCCTGGACTCCACCTTTCGAGTGTACGAGTTTGTCAACACGGTCGTTGAAATACCCGTCAGGCCAGCAGGCGGACGGGCAGCTCGGTCTCGCGCAGCGCCCCGCCGGCGAGCTCGACGCGGTACGCCTTGCGCCCCTCGACCTCGGTGACGGCCTCTTTCAGGGCCGTGCCCTCGAAACAAAGGCCGACCGCGTCGTCGGCGGCGAAGCCCGCCGGGAACCCGGCCGCGACGAGGTCGCGGTAGAGCGGACGGCGACGGGGCTCGCTGTCGTAGTGAGGGCAAGCGCTGCCGGGCAGGAAGCCGAGGCCGTCTCGCAGCGGGCCCAGCTGCGGGCCGAAAGAGTCGGTCACGGAGCATTCGAACCAGCAGATCATCCCCGCGCTCGAGCCGCACAGCACCGAACCGCGCTCCCATGCTTCGCGCAGCGCCCCGTCGACCCCCTGGGTTCGCCAGACGGCAAGCGCGTTCGCCGTGTTGCCCCCGCTGACCACGATCACATCCTGGTCGACCAGCATTGGCTGCCAGGCGGCTGCCTCAGGCGCGCCGAAAAGCTTGAGATGCCTCGCGTCGCCGCGCCCGGCGAAGCGCTCGTAGAAGTTGACGATGTTCGCATCGGAGTCGGCCACCGGCGTGGGCAGGTAGAGGACCTTCGGGCGGTCGCGTCCCGTCAGCTCGAGCACGTAATCGTCGAGCCTGGAACCAGGGCCCGAGCCGCCGAAGGCGCCTCCGAAGCCGATGATGCGTCGCGGTCGTGCCACGGCGGCCAATTCTGGCAGTCTTCGCCTGATGGACCGGCCTCTGCTGTTTGCCGGACGGGGCCTTCGCGCTTTCGGCTTCGGCTTCGCCGCCGTCCTCATCGGCATCCACCTCGAACGTCGCGGTCTCACCTCGCCGGAGATCGGGCTCACCCTGGCGGTCGGGCTGGTCGCGGCGGCCCTGTCAGGTCTCGCTGCGGCTCAGCTGTCGGCTCGGCTGGGACGGCGGCTCACCCTCGCCATCGCGGGGCTGCTCATGTCGTTGACCGGCCTCGACCTCGCACTGGCGACCCAGGCCTGGCTATTGATCCTCGCCGGCGTCACGGGGATGCTCGGCGCGGCCAGCGTGGACCTCGGCCCGTTCGCTTCGGTCGAGCAGGCCGTGCTGGCGGAGACGGTGCCTGCGGCGCGGCGCAACTTGGCGTTCGCGCGGTACTCGCTCACCGGCGGGCTCTTCAACGCGGCGGGAGGGCTGGCGGCCGCGCTCGCGTCCAGCGCAGCGCAGTCGAGCTTGTTCTTCGCGACCTATGCCGGGATCGGCCTGGTGACCGCCGCGGTCGCGCTTCTCATGAGCAGGCAGGTGGAGGTGCCGAGCGCTTCGCCTGTGTTCGGCTCCTTCCGCCCGCTGGCCGGACTCGCCGCGCTGTTCGCGCTCGACTCGCTAGGTGGCGGTTTCGTGGCGAACGCGGTCATGGCGTATTGGCTGCACGTCAGGTTCGGCGCCGGCACCGGTTCGCTGGGCCCGGTGTTCGCCGCGATCGCTCTTCTCCAGGCGCTCTCGTACGAGGTGTCGGGAAGGCTTGGCAACCGTTTTGGGCTGGTCAACACCATGGTGTTCACGCACCTGCCGAGCAACGTGCTCCTGCTGCTCGTGCCCTTGGCGCCCAACCTGGGCTGGGCGGTCGCGATCCTGCTGGCGCGCTTTGCCCTGTCGCAGATGGACGTGCCGGCCAGACAGGCCTACGTCGTCTCCATCGTGCCCCCGGCTCAGCGCGCCGGCGCGGTCGCGATGACCGGCGCCGTGCGCGGCATCGCCCAGTCGTTCGGGCCCGCGCTGGCCGGTGTCGCGATCGGCGCGGCCGCCTACGGGCTGCCCTTTTTTGCCGGGGGCGGTCTCAAGATCGCTTATGACATCGCACTTTTTGTCGGTTTCCGCCAACGCCCGGCGGCGCACGAGATATAAGGTCTTCCATCGTGCCTGACGAGCTCGCCAACCTCGACGCTGCGGAGCTGGAGCGGAGGATCGCCGCATTGCGTGATCAGATGCGACCGCTCGAGCAGCAGCTGGCGGGTCTGCGCGGCGAGCGCGACGTGCTGCAGACGGAGCTCAGGCGACGCGAGAGGAGCTCGCATCGCGCCGGCCGCGCCGACCTGAAGGCGGCGATGCGCGAGGGTCGGTTCCCGAGCGTGGCCGACCTGGTCGCCGCCGGCGAGTCCGCGTCGCTCGACCGTTTCGTCTACAACCTGAAGACCGGGGGGGAGGTGCAGCTGGGCTATCCGGGCGCCCGGGCGCAGAGCCTGACGTTCACCGACGGGGTCAACGTGGCGCAGGCCACGGACCTCGCGCAGGCGGGACGGCTTTACCTGGCGGGCTGGGAGCTCGGAAGCCCCGGCCGGTCCGGGGTCCGGGTGCACTTCCCGGGAACTCGCCAGGAGCGGTTGGTCCCGACGGACGAGGTGTTCGCCCGCCCCGCCGACCGGAACGAGGGATGACGACGCAGGGAGAGCTTCGATTCGGCATCTGACCATCGAATGCGGGGCCGTCGGCCTCTAGCCGTTCGGAGGAATCCCTCGCAGGCTCGGCTACATGATCGCCGTCGGGCGCCCTGTCCGCGGGCTTGGCGCCAGCATCCCACTGTCCGCTCCAGGCGCCCGCCGCAGGTCCGCCGGCGTTTTCAGCAGGATGTCGGCCCTGTTGGTGGTGCTGGCCGTGCTGGGCACGTTGGGGGGCGGCGGCCTTATGGATGCCGGGTACGCGTTGCGGCTTCAGACTCGCGCCGCCGACCTCCATTCGCGCTGGGCTTCCATGGTGACGGCCGGCATCCCGGCATACGAGCTGGCATCACTCGAGCAAGAGTGGGTTTACGGCCAGGCCCAGAGCTATCTCGGCGTGGGCGCGATGTTCTGGCTGCCCGGCGCGCGCGCGACGCTCGACCGCTGGGCGGCCACGACTGACCAGATCTGGGTCCGAGACCTCAACACCTACCGCGCCGGCGCCATCGCCGTCGAGCAGAGCCTGCACCGCGCGATCGGACCGGAGCCGCTGGCGCAGCGCAAGGCCCGGCTCGAAGTGCTCACCGAAGCGACCACGCCGGCGGACTTCGCCGCCTTACGCGCGACCTGGGCTCTGGAGGCCCGCCTGGTACCGATCGACCGGCGCATCGCGACAGCGACGGGGACGATCGCGCAGCAGGCGAGCCGGGCCAAGACGCTGGGGATCCGCAGCGAGCCGGCCGCGGATCTCCTGGCGCAGGCGGACGCGTACAGGCGCTTCGATTCGCAGGACCGGTTGGCTCGCGCCGAGCTCCTGACTCGTGGCTTGACGGCGGCCCAGAAGGACCTGCAGGGGCGCCTCGATGCCGCCGCGATCACCCAATCGGCGATGGCCCACGCCAACAGCGAGATCACGGCGGCGGGCTATTACGGGCTCGACCTGTCCGCCTACCAATCCCGAGTGGCTGCCGACCTGACCAAGTACGGCAGCGCGCTCACCCCCGCTGAGTTCAACGCGATAACGGCGGACTTGAATGCCGTTGCCGCTTCCGCCGACCACGCCATCTACCTGGCGCTCAACGCGCCCCACGTGATCTCTGGCATCACCTTCTACTACCAGGACCACCCGCTGAGCTGCGAGGAGGCCGCGACGTCGATGGCGCTCTCGCACCAGGGCATCAACGTGAGCGAGGACCAGATCCTGGCCGAGATCGGGGCCGACACGCGCCCCATGTACGTCGATGGGCAGGGCCGCGTCCGGTGGGGCAACCCATATCAGACATTCGTGGGGAAGGTCGACGGCAGCGAGAGCAACTACACGGGGTTCGGGACCTTCTATCCGCCGCTCGTCCGCGTGGCCAAGGCACACGGGGCGCGAATCCTGGCCTACGGATCGATGTCGGCCGCCACGATCTATGCGCGCGTCATCGCCGGACACCCCGTGGTCGCGTTTGCGACCTGGGACTGGCAGTGGCACCCTCGACGCGATTACCTGAGCTTCGACGGGCAGTGGATCCCCTGGATCGGCCCGGTCTACGCGTCGCATGCGTACGTCGTCGCCGGGGTGAGCCCGACCCAGGTGCTGATCGACGACCCGATCAGGGGTCAGTACTGGATCAGCAAGGGCGCTTTCGAGGCAGGCTATTCGGACTTCCACGAAGCGATAGTTTTCGCCTGAGCGCCCAGCCGGAATTACAGGAGGTGGGCTAAGCCGCCGGGGCCAGGACGAGGAAGACGCGGCCGGCGTTCAGGTTCGGGTAGGCCTGGTCCAGGTCGTCGATCGCGTGCATAAGCTGGTCGAAGCTGATGTGGTACCCGTGGCCGCGCGTCAAGCCCGGATCGTTGAGGACGTAAGTGTCCGCCTGGTCATATCCGGTCACCACGAGGTAGTGCGAGACCGACCA
This sequence comes from Candidatus Dormiibacterota bacterium, assembly GCA_035531515.1. Classification (GTDB taxonomy): domain Bacteria; phylum Chloroflexota; class Dormibacteria; order Dormibacterales; family Dormibacteraceae; genus DATKSS01. Next base: position 88,619 of record DATKSS010000007.1, read on the forward strand.
GCCGGGTTGCTCGAAATGCGTGCTGTAGCCGGGGTAGTTCGGGTTGCCGAGCCCGTGCGTTCGGACCCCCACGATCAGGGGCCGGCCCAGCGCCAGCTGCTGCTTCATGCTCAGCCGGTCGGCCGGTACGACCTGGTACGCCCACCCGAGGTTCTTGTTCGCGACCTCTCCCACCTGCTCGATCGTGAGATCAACGGCCGGCTTCCAAGCGGTGATCTGGTTGATCGCGGCGTCGGCCGTGCGTGGGTCGATCAGACCACCCGAGTGGTCCCCGCGCAGGTAGCGGTCGACCATCACCAGGCTCGCTTCTTCGCAAGTGTGCTGTCGAGCCGCCCAGTTGCCGAGCGGGGCCTGTGGCGTGAACGGCACCGGCAGGAGTACGGCGGCCGGCAGGTTGACCGTCGGCTGGGCGCTGGGCGCCGCGGTGCTGAGGTTGATCGGAACGATGTCCGGGGTGACGTAGGTCACCTGCGGCCCAGCGCCGAAAAAGGCGAAGTAGACGCCTGCGCCGATCCCGATCATGGCGATCACGCCGAGGCCGGCCACCCACTTGAGAACCCCCGTCATCGATGCCTACAGCAGGCTGAGCTCCCGAATGCTTGTTCCATGCCTGACTTCGAGTATAGGCAGGCCTTTACATCTCTAAACTCAACTGGGTAACCCGTGCCAAGCGGGCGTTTCCAATCGGCTGCGAAGTGGGAAGGATGAGGAGACCGTGGAAGTCCGCCTGAGCAGAAAAGGCATTCGCCGCCGGTCTGAAGGCATTCGTTGGGGCGGGATCGCGATCGCAGTCATCGCGGCGACCGTCCTCGGCGGCGCCTCAGGCGCGGCCGCCCGTCACTACCTGAACGCGAGGGTGGCTCGGCCGCTGGCGGGTGTGACCGAGATTGCGGCACAGCCGATCCCGACGAGCGCTCCATCTGCCGTCCCGACGCCCGTGGCCCTGCCGGACCACGTCCTCCTCCAGGTAGCGTTCACGACGCAGGCACCACTGAACAACTGGGCGCAGCACCAGGAAAGCTGCGAGGCCGCCAACCTGACGATGGTGGTGGCTTACTGGCAGCACAACCCGGCGGTGGTCATCGATCCCCACGCCGCGGACGCGATGATCCGCCAGATCGATTCCTGGAAGCCGCAACCCGACCTCAACGACACGATGATGGGCGAGCTGGCTCAGCAGCATTTCGGGTACACCTACCAGATCCTGCCCAACGACCCGCAAGTGATCGCCGAGCAGCTTTCAGCGGGTCGGCCGCTCCTTGCAGAGGTCCGCACCCACGGGCTCGGCAATGCGCACTATCCCGGCTATACCAGCCACTACGAGCAGACGGGCTGGTCGGTGCCCCATTTTGTCCTGATCATCGGCTACGACAGCACGGGCGTCTGGCTGAACGACCCGGGCATCTCGGCCGGACGTGGCTATCACATCAGCTACGCGCAGCTGACGCACGCGATCGCCGACCTCGACCAGCATCACCCGGCGCTCGCGCAGGGCCAGGTGCTGCTCCTGGTGGCGCCCGCAGCGCCGGTCAAGGTGAGACCGGGAAACTTCTAGCGCCCGTTCGCCGCTAATTCATACTCTGGCCGTGGGCGACCAGGCTCCCGGCGCCGCCGCCGAACAGCTCGGCACGCGGGCAGTGAGCAACTCGGTCCTCATCCTGGGCGCCCGGGTCGTCTCCCGCGTCATCTCGCTGGTCGTGGTAATCATTCTCGCCAACGCTCTCGGCGACACCAACTACGGCCGCTACACGACCCTGATCGCGTACCTGGCCCTGGTCTCGGTCGTGGCAGACTTCGGCTTCAACCCCCTTTACACGCGAGAGGCCGCGCGCTCGCCACGGGAGCTTGGCGATTTCCTCGGCACCCTCATGGTGTTCAAGCTCGTCCTCGCCGCCGCTTCGGTCGTGATCCTGGCGATCGCGCTCCAGGTGGGCGCCGGCCTTCCCGGCCTGATCGTTTCGGGCGCGGCGCTGCTCGTGGCCACCGCCTACGCCAACCTTCTGCGCAACACCTTCTATGCGGTGGGCCGGGCGGAGTTCGACGCGGTCGCGATCATCGCCGAGATCCTCATCCAGGGTGGTTTGATCCTGCTCGGCTCCCGGCGCCACGCGGGCGTCAACTTCTATGTCTGGGCCTACACCGCCTCGTTCGGATTCACCATCGTCTATTCGCTGGTGGTCATCCGGGTTTTCAATCTCGGACGCGTGCGCATCGGCCTGGACCTCGGCCTCGTGCGGCGCTGGTTTCCACTGGCGCTCCCGTTCGGGATCACCTTCTTTCTGACCAACCTCTATTTCCGGGCTGACGTCCCGATCCTGCAGCACTTCCGCTCATTTGCCGAGGTCGGCTGGTACACGTTCGCCTACAAACCCTTCGAAGCGTTGCAGTTCATCCCACTGGCGATCCAGGTTGTCGTTTATCCGCTTCTCGGCGTGTACTTCGTCAGCGACGCATCGCGGCTGAAGCTCGCATACGAGAGGTTTTTCAAGGTGCTGCTGCTGCTCGGGTGGCCGCTCACCGTCGGCACGTTCGTGCTCGTGCATCCCATCGGGAGGCTGTTTCACCTGTTCCCGCAATCCGAGCCATCCCTTCGTATCCTGGCGTTCGCGATCGTCTTTCTCTTCTGCAGCTCCGCCTTCTACGCGATGCTCAACGCGATCAACCGCCAGCACCTCAACGCATGGGCCACCGGCCTCGCCGCCGCTATCAACATCGGCCTCAACCTGGTTTTCATCCCGCGGTATGGGTACCTGGCGGCGAGCACCACCACCGTGCTGACCGAAGCCGCTCTGTGCGCGTTCGGATGGTGGTTCGTCCAGCGCAATCAGCCCGAGTTGAGGCTTCCGGTGGTGTCCCTCGGCTGGCGCATCGTGCTGGCCGGAGCCGTGATGGGCGTCGTGCTCTATCCGCTGACCAGGTTCTCCATTTTCATCAGTCTCCCTGCTGGATCGGTGGCCTATCTCGTGGCGATCTACCTGCTGCGCGCGATCGACCCCGAAGAGTGGCGCCTTGCGCGCCACGGGCTCATGTCCCGGCTCCGGCCCGCGTAACCCTCTTTCGCCCTCGCCCGTTGGTTCGGGTGAGAACGGTAGAATCTACGCGCCTCCCACCATGGCTAAAAACATTCCCGAAAAGATCAAGACCAAGGCGGGGCACACCCCCCGTGCGCGCATCCACGCGGGGTGGTCGCCGATCGGTCAGAGGATCCGCCGCAGGCTGCTCATGCGCGGGCTCGGAGCTGCGCTCGCGGTCCTGATCGTGCTCGGGTTCGCCGCGGACGCTTACGCACAATCCTTCTTCGACAGCCTTCCGTCGATCCAGGGGCTCGACAGCGCCGCGTTCGCCGGTGACACGGTGATCACCGACAAGAACGGGGTCTTGCTCGCAGACGTCGGCAACCACGGCGACCACCGCCTCGCGGTCAAGCTCAAGGACGTCGCGCCGGTCGTGATCCAGGCCACCGTCGCGATCGAGGACAAAGGTTTCTACACCAACCCGGGATTCGACATCCTGGGCATCGTCCGCGCCGCCTTCGACAACCTGAAATCGGGACACATCGTCAGCGGCGCGAGCACCATCACCCAGCAGCTGGCCAAGCAGCAGTTCCTGACCCCTGACCA
>DATKSS010000008.1:0-80860 GCA_035531515.1 Candidatus Dormiibacterota bacterium
CCGGCATCGACGGCCTGGAGGCGATGCGGCGGATCAAGGTGGAGATGCCCGCCCTCCCGATCGTCATCGCCAGCGCTCACTCGATGGCGAGCGACCGCGAGCGGTTTCTCGCGGCCGGTGCCGATGACGTGCTGAGCAAGCCGTTCCGGCTGGCCGACCTCATCGCCATCGTGGCCAAGCTCGCCGCGCAGCCGAAGTGAAAGACCTCACCGGGACCAGGCTGGGTCAATACGAGATCGTCGAGCGACTCGGCGGCGGCGGCATGGCCGTCGTCTACCGCGCCGTACAGCAGCCGCTTGGCCGCGAGGTTGCGTTGAAAGCGCTGTCGTCGGAGCTGTTCCAGGACGAGGGTTTTGTCAAGCGGTTCGAGACCGAGGCCAAGACACTCGCCAAGCTGGACCATCCCAACATCCTTCCGATCTACGACTTCGAGGTCACCGAGGGCGTCGCGTTCCTCACCATGCCGCTGATCCGTGGGGGGACGCTGCGCGACATCCTGAATCGGGGGCCGCTCGACCCGTTGACGGCCTGGCGATATCTGCGCGAGATCGGCGACGGCCTGCAGCACGCGCATGACGCCGGCATCGTTCACCGCGACCTCAAACCGACCAACGTGCTCATCCACGCGGACGGTCGAGCAATGCTCGCGGACTTCGGCCTGGCGCGCGGCGCTGGGCAGCCGACCCACCTGACCACGATCGGCCTCGCCATCGGGACGCCCGGTTACATGGCTCCCGAACAGGTGATGGGCCACGACGTCGACAAGCGTGCCGACATCTACGCAATGGGCGTGCTGACCTTCGAGATGCTGACGGGGCGCCTGCCGTACATCGGCGCCAACCGCATGGAGGTCGCGTACGCGACCGTCAACTCACCGATCCCCTCGGCCGTGAAGCTGAACGCCGCCTTACCCGACGAGCTCGATCAGCTCCTGGCCAAGGTGCTGGCCAAGGACCCGGCGCAGCGGCCGCAAACTGTGCGCGACCTGCTGGCTCAGATGGCCAAGCTTCCGCAGCGGCGGATCGCACCGGTGGCGGCGGCCGCCTCCGTGCCCGCAGGGACCGCAGCAGCCGCCAGCGGAGCCGCTGTCCTGCCGAAGCCGTCGACCGGGCCCCAGGGCCCGGACACCACCTCGATGCGTGCCGTGTCGGCGCCGGCGATCCTGCACGGTTCGCCTCCGCCCACACCGACGACGACCGCAGGTTCGGCGATCAGGACCCTGGAGCTCATGGGCGTCAAGCCGGCGCGCGCCAGGGGCCGGTTCATCCTCAACTCTCACGTCAGCAACATCGTCCACGTCGCCCGCGACATCACCGGCGACCGGTGGCCCGAGGTCGCATATGCGGCGGGCTTGGTGCAGTACGTCGAGCAGGATCCGCCATACGACGACCAGCTCTCCTCACCGGTCGAGTCACTGAGTCGATTGAACGAGGCCTTCGAGACGATCTACGGGCCTGAAGCCGAGGACATGATCCGGGCGTGGGGCCGGCGCGCCACCGAGCGCTGGCTCGCAGAGGGCAGGCACGGGATGGGCGGGCCGAGGCGGCTGGTGCCTGGTCGGCAGCGCAAGCTGGCTGGGGTGGTGAAGAACTTCTCGGAGGCCATGGACAACGTCCGCGGTGAGCACACGCATGCGTGGCTCCAGGTCGACGAGCACCAGTTCTGGCTGGTCAACTTCTCGAACATGTTCGCGCTCGGCCGGATCAAGACGGTCAAGTCGTGCCACATATGGACTTCGACCGTCGAAACGATCCTGCGCTGGGCCGGCCTGGCCAACGACTGGTACGTCGAAGAGGTCGAGTGCGGGTGTGTGACGGGGACGTTCGATTGTGTCTTCGCCATCCGCTCCGTGGAGAGTTAAAAGACCCGTACCTATTGTTGCGCCCGTTGTTATGCCTCCAGGCTTAACATTAGTCAATTCCTTAACCCCTCCCTCCTTTCTGAAGGTCCTTCGCCCCCCGGCGGAGGACCTTCTCCTTTGTAGATGGAACTTACCCAGGACTCGGTTTGAGATGCTATGGCCGTTCAAATTCCACTGCCTCCGGGGGAGCCCGCGAAGCCACGGATGGAGCCCGCGAAGCCACGGATGGGGCCCGGCGCCCCTGACCTGCCCCGACGTTACGCTGGGCGGCTTAACACCGCGTTTGGATACAGTCCATTAGTGCGTTTCGCCATCGACGTCACCGCCTGCTGGCGCCCCCGGCGGGTGGGCATGTTGACGGTCGCAATCGAGCTGTCCAGGGCTCTGGTCGCCCAGCGCGGAAAGGACGAGATCACCTTGCTCTGCAGCCGTGAGCGTCCCGCCGCCCTGTTGGGTCTCGATTGCGAAGCCGTGCTGTCGCCTTACCGCCACGAGCTGGTGCTGAAATCCAGGTGGCTGCCCGCCATCGAGACTCAGCTCGAATGCGACGCCATCCTCTACCCCTACTGGCCGAGTCCGCCCATGCGCCGTCATGACGCCCCGCCTGCGGCGGTGTTCGTGCACGACCTCGCTTTTCGTATGACTCCCGCCGAAGTTCCCTGGCAGCAGCGCGCTTATTTCCGGATGGTGCTTCCACCGGCGCTCCGAAATGCCTCGGCCATCCTGGTCCCATCCGAGTCCACGCGTCGAGACCTGCTCGAGGCGTACGGGATCCCGGGGGTCGACTCCAAGGTCGAGGTCATTCCCGAGGGCTTGCCTCCCGCCGTGCCTGCGGGTCCGCTGCCAGAAGGCGTCCAGCCGGGGTTCATCCTGGCGGTCGGGACTGTCGAGCCTCGCAAGAACTACCCTCGCCTGCTCGCCGCATTCCGGCAGCTGCGCGGGCGCCACGGCTCGCTGCCTTTCATCATCGACGGGCGGCCGGGGGTGCCGCAGCTCGTCATCGCGGGGCGGCCCGGTTGGGCCTACGGCGACACGCTCCAGCGCATCGCGGCCGAGCCAGGGGTTCGATATCTAGGCCATGTCGACGAACCCACGCTGAGCGCCCTGTACGAATCGGCGTCGGTGCTCGCGTTCCCGAGCCTGTATGAAGGTTTTGGCCTCCCCCTGCTGGAAGCGATGGCGCACGGGGTGCCGGCGGTCGTCGGGGCGGCCGGCGCGCTTCCCGAGCTCGCGCTGGGCGCCGCGATCGTCGTCAAACCGGACGACGTCGGGGCCATCGCCGGCGCGCTGGAGCGCTTGCTCGCCGACGAATCGCTTCGCAGGAAGCTCGGGGACGAAGGCAAGCGCCTCGCCGCGACCTACACCTGGAACCAGGCCGCCGAGCGCACGCTGGCGGTACTGCGACGGATCGGCGCCAAGGCTGAGCGTAAAGTCGCTTAGGTGGGACGGCATTTTGGCGAGCGGATACCGGTGCTCGCGATTCTCGAGGGCGGCGAGCACGACTACGTGCGCATGGCCCGCCCGCTGCTCCGCTCACTGGAGACGACGCGCCACTTCCATGTGGACACCGTCACGAAGCAGGACGATCTCCGGCCGGCCGGACACAGGGTCCTGCTCGCCGCGAGCGACCAGCCACTTCATCCCGGGCAGGCCGAGGAGATCTCCGAGTTCGTGCATCGCGGCGGGGGCCTGATCCTGCTTCATGGCACCCTCGCAGCCTGGTCGTCGAGCGGCGAGCTCGCCGACCTCGCTCGCTGGGCCCCCGGCGGCGCGGGACGGCTGACCGAGCTTCTGGTCAGGCCGGACGAATCCCATCCGCTGACCCACAGGCTCGGCTCCGAATGGAAGTTGCGTGACGAGCTCTACCTGTCGGAAGGCCCTCCTAGCGGCGACACGAACGTTCTGCTCCGCGCAAGGTGGCGTTTCACCGACCAGGTCGTCGCTTACGAGCGACGCCACGGCGACGGGCGTTTCGTCTACCTCGGGCTCGGCCACGACCTTTCAACCTATGAGGACGAGAGATTCCAGATGCTCGTGCATCGCGCTCTGCTCATGGCGTGCGGCGTTTCACCCGCGGCTGAAGTTGGTGTCGGGCTCATCGGCTATGGCGCGATCGCGCGCGACCACGCGGCGGCGATCGCCGCCATTCCGGGCTTGCGGCTGGCCGGCGTTTGCGACCTGTCCGCCGAACGCAGGGAGCAGGCGCACCGCGAATGGTCAGTCCACACGCATGCGCGCAGCGAGGAGATGCTCGAGGACCCCGAGGTCGGCCTGGTGGTGGTCGGCACCCCGCCCAGCGCTCATGCCGAGTCGGTCCTCACGGCGCTCGCGGCCGGCAGGCACGTCGTCTGTGAAAAGCCGTTTGCGCTCAGGGTGGAAGAGGTCGACCGCATGATCGGATCAGCGTCGGCCCGCGACCTCGTCCTTACCGTTTACCAGAGCCGCCGTTGGGACCCCGATTACCTTGCGATGCGAGAGGCGGTGCGCTCCGGCCGAATCGGCGACGTCTTCTACATGGAATCGTTCATCGGCGGATATTCTCATCCGTGCGACTTCTGGCACAGTCACGAGCCCATCTCGGGCGGGACCATCTACGACTGGGGCTCGCACTACTTCGACTGGATCCTGCAGATGTTTCCCGACACGGTCCGCTACGTCTCCGCGGTCGCCCACAAGCGCGTGTGGCACGACGTCACCAACGCGGACCAGGTGAGGGTCGACCTCACGTTCGCTGCGGGCGCCCAGGCAAGCTTCCTGCAGTCCGACATCGCGGCTGCGCTGAAACCCAAGTGGTATGTGCTCGGCACAGAGGGCGCGGTGGTCGGCGAGTGGCAGCCCGAGAGCGTGCCTGCGGACCATCCTGCGCGCGTCAAGGTGCTGCGGCCGGCCGGCGTCGGGTCTCACGAGGAGTTGCTGGTGCTTGCCCCGCGTGACGACCAGGGCTTCTATCGCAACCTCGCCGACCACCTCGCGTGGGACGAACCGCTCGCGGTGACGCCCGAGGAGGCGCGCCGCACGGTCGCCGTGATGGAGGCGGCCACGCACTCGATCGCGCGTGGTGGCGCCCTGGTCGAGGTTCACATATAGCCGAGCGAATCGGTTGGGGCGTGCTCGGCGCCGCCTGGATCGCCGACGCGGCGGTGCTGCCCGCCATCGCGGCATCGTCCAACGGAAGGCTGGTCGCCATCGCCGCCAGGGATGCGGAGCGCGCGCGAAGGATGGCATCACCTTACCCAGACCTTGGTGTGGTCGATTCCTACGAGGCGGTCCTGGCCGACTCGAGCGTCGACGCCGTATATGTTCCGCTCGTGAACAGCGCGCACCGAGAATGGACGTTGCGCGCGCTAGATGCCGGCAAGCACGTGCTGTGCGAGAAGCCGCTGGCCATGAACGCGCCGGAGGCCGAGGCGATGGCCGCCGCGGCGGAATCGTCAGGCAAGCTTTTGATGGAGGCTTTCATGTACCGCTTCCATCCGAATGTCGCGGCGCTGGTGACGAGCCTGCGCGATCCGATGTACGTGCAGGCGACCTTCGGATTCAAGCTGGATGACGCGTCCAACTATCGCCTCAAGGCTGCGCTCGGCGGCGGGGCGCTGCTCGACGTCGGCTGCTATGTCGTCAGCGTGGCGCGCTGGATCCTGGGCGAGCCTTCGCGCGTGCTCGCCCGCTCGACGTTCTCTGGCGGCGTCGACATGACCACGAGCGCGCTGCTGCAGTTCGACGGCGGCGCGACGGCATCCGTGTGGGCGAGCTTCGAGTCACCGGAGGAACAGGGCCTGACCGTGGTCACGCGTGAAGGCGTTCAGCGCCTGGAGCGCCCATTCACATCGCGTGACGGCGCAGACCCTTACCAGCTCATGGTCGAGTCGTTCGCGAGGAGCGTCATCGACGGCCTTCCCGCAGCCATTCCGTTGAGCGAGTCGATCGCGAATATGAAAGCCCTCGACCGTATACGAGCGGCCGCGGCTAGCTCTTGATCAGGTCCTGAAAGCGCGGATCCTCGCGCAGGGGTGCCAGGTCGGGGTCGCCGGCCGCGCCGCCCTTCAGGTCAGGGCGCATCTCCAGCGCACGTCTCAGCAGGTCGAGCGCCTCGTCGAAGTCGCCACGCGAGGCTTTGGTCGAGGACGCGTTGTACAGGACTCCACCGATGATCATCGGTGGCGCCGCCACCTTCTCCATCTCGGTGAGAGCGTCAACCCACAGCCCGGCCGCCCGCTCGGCGAACCCGTTTTCCCTGAGATAGGCGGACAGGTGAACTCGAGGGTGGAAGTAGCTGTTGCGAAGCACCGCTTCGGTGGTCGTGCTCGCCGTGAACCAAATCATCGGCTGGTCACCGAGACGTGCGTAAAGGTCGATCATCTCGCCCAGCAGGAGGTCGGCTCGCCCGGCCGCGTCCGCCAATGGCGTTCCGATGCCGCCGACAAGCTCGGCATCGTTCAGCTCGTCGATGTTCTCCGGGGGTGGCGCGAAAGGTCGATGTTCGGCGAGGTCGGCCAGCGCGTTGCGCAGGCGCTCGCGCCACATCGCAAGGTGGAACATGACCAGCGCCGCCGGCCAACCCTTGGGCGCGGTCTCCGACTTCAGCGCCTCGGCGACAAAATTCTGCTCGACCTTCCGCTGTGACTCGAGCGCATCGACTATCGCGCCCATCGTGTCAGGCGGAGTTCATGTCGGTCGTGAACACTCCGCTCATCGTCATGGGTCCGGTCATGCCCGGGATCGTCACGCCGGGAAGGTCGATGGTCATGGTCCCGCTCTCTTTCTCGGTCGAATGCGACTTGAGAATTCGATGAGCGCCTGGCTCGATCCAGGTGGTGACGTCCGATGTGATCGTCGCCTTGATCGCCATGCCTTGCCCGGGAATCGTAGCCGTCCCTGGCAGCGGTGATGGGCTCGGCTGCGCGCCTGCCGAGCTGGAGCTTCCGAGGGCCACGTCCATCGTGCCTGTGCTCTTGGTCTCGACGACGGCCGCGCCGACGCCGCTCACCGATTCATCTCGCACGTAGGTGCTGGTGCTCGAGATGTGGATGCCGCCGGAGCCGTCGGGGATTGCCTGGTCGTAGCTTTTCGACCACGTGTCGCCAGGCTTGACCGCATTGGCAGGAAGGACCGCGGAGACGAATCCTCCGCTCAGGCCCGTGAACGCCAGGAAGGGACTTGCGGTGCCGAACTGGTTGCCGTCCGAGCTGATCAATCGCCCATCGGCCGCCACCCTGGCGTCGACCGTGGAATCGGGGATTCCCGTCATCGTGGTCGTGATCCCAGCGCTGGTGGTCTTCATCACCAGGTTGCCGAGCGTGATGGAGAGATCCGCCGTCCCGGAGGAATCGACGGATTTCACCGTCACCGTCTCGTCCGCCGTCATCTCGACATCGGTCGGAACGTTCAAGCCGCCGGCGACCATCGTCTGCTTGCTGGCGGTGTCGAACTTGTATTTGTACGTGTCGCCGCTCTTGTAGGCGAGCGAAAGCGCCTGGGCGCGGGCGGGAAGCGCTCCGCACGCGAGCGCGAACACCGCGACCAGGGCCAGTCGGCGCATGGCGACCATCCTAGGCCTGGGTGACGGTTTTCGGCTCCTTCTCCAGCACCGGTTCGGACCTCCGCTCCGCCACCGCGATAGCGGCGATCGGGGTGAGCTGGCGGAAAAGCGTCAGCGAGCGATCCCAGTCCGCCAGCATCCCCGCCGCGCGGGCGCTTCCGGTGCGGCGGTGGTGCTCTTCGATGAGCGCCCGCAGCTCATCTCTGTCCTCGTCCGGGACCTCACGCGCGGCCACGCTGTCGGCGTTGAGCTGGTTCCATGAAGTCACGTAGGCGACCCCGCCCGTCATGCCGGCGCCGGCGTTCCAGCCCACGGGCCCTAGCGCGACGGCGATGCCTCCCGTCATGTACTCGCAGACGTGGTCGCCGGCCCCCTCGACGACCGCAACCGCGCCCGAATTGCGCACGCAGAATCGCTCCCCGACCCGGCCGGCGACGAAGAGCCTGCCGCCCGTGGCGCCGTAGCAGATCGTGTTGCCCGCCAACACCGGGTCGCTCGCGCCGTCCCTTTCGAACGGCTTGATGGCGATCACGCCGCCGCCCATGCCCTTGCCGACGTAGTCCTGTGCCTGACCCTCCAGGCACAGCTCCACCCCTTCGTCGAGGAAGGCCCCGCCGCTCTGCCCGGCGCTTCCTCGGTACGCCACGTGCTCGCCTCGGCCGAGGGCGGCGCCGACCGTGCGGTGGGAGTTGTCGATCGCGCCCGCATCGGGCGCGGGGGCGGGGCGGTCGCCGTTGCGCTCCCACCCGCGCACGCGCGGAAGGGTCGGGTCGGTGCGAGACAGGACGTAGGTCAGGTCGAGTTGCGTCTGAGCGCCCTGCTCGAGGAGCTCGACCCGTCCCACGATGTCGGCCAGCGAGCGGGCGCCGAGCCGCGCCAGGTGCTCGCGCGCCTCCTCGGCGATCAGAACGAGGTAGTTGATCACGTGCTCGGGCCGGCCCTCGAACTTGGCGCGCAGGTCTTCGCGCTGCGTCGCGATCCCGGTTGGGCAGGTGTTGAGGTGGCACTGCCTCGCCATGTCGCAGCCGAGCGCGACGAGCAGGCCGGTGCCGAACCCGAACTCCTCTGCTCCCAGAAGGGCCGCGATGACGACGTCCCGCCCGCTGCGCAAGCCGCCGTCGGTGCGCAGGCTCACGCGCTCGCGCAGACGGTTCGCGACCAGCACCTGCTGAGCCTCGGCGAGGCCGAGCTCCCACGGGGCGCCGGCGTTCTTGATGGACGACAGCGGCGATGCGCCGGTGCCTCCATCGTGCCCGGAGATGAGGATGTAGTCCGCGCGCGCCTTCGCGACCCCCGCCGCGATGGTGCCGACGCCCGCCTCGGAGACGAGCTTGACGCCGATGCGCGCGCGAGGATTCACGGTCTTCAGGTCGTGGATGAGCTGGGCCAGGTCTTCGATGGAGTAGATGTCGTGGTGAGGCGGCGGCGAGATGAGCTGCATGCCCGTCTGGGCGTGACGCAGGCGGGCGATGAGGCTGGTGACCTTGACGCCTGGCAGCTGGCCGCCCTCGCCGGGCTTGGAGCCCTGCGCGATCTTGATCTCGAGCTCTTCGGCGCGCTTGAGGTAGCGCGGAGTGACGCCGAAGCGCCCGGACGCAACCTGCTTGACACGGTTGTCGCGCCGCACCCCATCGCCGTCGTCGTACATCCCCGGGTCCTCGCCGCCCTCACCCGAGTTGGAGCGCGCGCCGACCTGGTTCATCGCGATCGCGAGCGCCTCGTGCGCTTCCGGCGACAGGGCGCCAAGCGACATCGCGGTGCTGACGAAGCGCTTGACGATCTCGGCCGCGGGCTCGACCTGGTCGACCGGGATCGGCGTTGCGGATTCCTTGATGCGCATCAGCTCCCGCAGCGATTGCGGCTCATCCATGCTCGCCAGCCTTCGCCACTCGCGGTAAGCGTCCTGGTCGCCCGTCCGCGCCGCCTTCTGAGCCGCCCGCACGGCAAGAGGGTTGTAGGCGTGGTGCTCGCCCGCTTTGCGGAAGCGGACGCGGCCGTGGTCGAGCAGCGCATCGGGGCGCGTGCGTATCAAGCGTTCGATGTCTTCGAGGTCGGCTCCGCCGATGCGCGAGGGCACCGCCGGGAAACAGAGCTCCATCACCTCAGCGCCGAGGCCGAGCGCCTCCACGACCTCGGCGCCGCGATAGCTCGTGACGCACGAGATGCCCATCTTCGCCATCACCTTGAGCAGGCCGGCTTCGAGCGCTTTGCGGTAGTGCGCCGCCCCGGCCTCGCCTGCGGTCGCCAGCCCGAGGTAGGGGTGGACCGCGGTGGCGCCCACCGTGATCAGGCACGCGATGTCGTGCACGTCGACCGCATCACCGGCGATCGCGATCAGGTCTTTCGTCATGCGCGCGCCGCTCGCGAGCAGGTGCTCGTGGACCGCGCCGACCGCGAGGGCCATCGGGATGGGTATACGAACCTCGCCACCCGGCTTCGCAGCTGCGCGGCGGTCGCTCAGGGCGATGACCCCTTCCGCCTCATCGGTTTCTCGGCACAGTCGCTGCAGCGCGTCCCGCAGCGATTCATCGGTCCCGCAGGTTGCATCGAGCACGACGGCGTCCTCGAGCACGCGCGCCAGCTCTGATGCGCCGAGCACGGGCGAGTCCAGCTCGAGCAGCGCCCCGTTGACCGGCATCGCGGGGTGATGCTGCCGGCGCAACTCGCGGTCCACGCCCCCTTCCGGCTCTAGCGTTCGGTGCCGCGCGCCGAGCAGGACCCGGAGCGACATGACCGCTTTCTCACGCAGCGGGTCGATGGCGGGATTGGTCACCTGCGCGAACCGCTGGCGCAGGTAGCCGTAGATCCTGCGAGGCGTGCGCCCGAGCGCTGCGATCGGGATGTCGTCGCCCATCGAATAGACCGGCTCAGCGCCCGTTTCGGCCATCGCCGAAACGACGAACTTCACGTCCTCGGCGCCCCAACCGTGCAGCGCATGCTGGGCGGCGAGGTCTTCGATCGGCTCGACCTGGAGGTGATGCCGCTCCACCGGGATCAGGATGCGGTCGGCGAGCATACCGTAATCGTGGCGGGCAGCCGCGCGCGCCTTGGCCTCGGAGTCCCGGAGCACGGATCCGTCCCGCGTGTCGACCAGGAGCATCTGGCCCGGCCCAAGCCGCCCACGCTCGACTACCGACTCGGGCGCCATCGCGACCACGCCCGCCTCCGACGCGGCGGCGACCAGCCCGTCAGCGGTGCGCTGCCAGCGCAGAGGCCGAAGCCCGTTGCGATCGAGCGCCGCGCCGACCACGACTCCGTCGCTGAACGCCAGCGCCGCCGGTCCGTCCCACGGCTCGAACCGGATCGATTGATAGCGGTAGAAGTCGCGCACCTGCGCCGAGAGGTCGCCGCGGCCCTCCCAGGCATCGGGCACGAGGCTCATCAAGGCCTCGGAGACCTCCCATCCCCTGTGCACCAGGAGCTCGAGCACGTTGTCGAGGGAGGCCGAGTCGGATCCCTCCGGCCACACGGCGCCCTGGAGCTCAGGCTCCAGCTCCGCCTCGCGCGCGCGCATCCAGGCGCGGTTGCCGGTGATCGTGTTGATCTCGCCGTTGTGAGCGACCATTCGAAATGGCTGTGCCAGGCGCCAGTCGGGCATCGTGTTGGTCGAGTAGCGCTGGTGGAAGACGGCTAGCATGCTCTCGCAGCGCTCGTCGCGCAGGTCGAGGTAGAAGTCGGCGAGGCGTGTGCCCGCCATCAAGCCCTTGTACACGAGGGTGCGGCTCGAAAAGGACGGGAGGTACATCCTCACCCCTTCCGCGGCGCCCCTGCGTTCGGCTCGCCGCCGGGCGACGTAGAGGCGGTGCTCCCACTCGTCGGGGTCGAGGTCCGGGTTGGTCACGAGGCCGTGCCAGATCGCCGGCATGGTGGCACGGGCGCTCTCGCCGAGGCTGTCGGGGTCGACGGGCACCTGCCGCCACTCGTAAAGCGCAAGACCGGATGCCGCCAGCGCCTCGGTCACCAGCTGGCGGCCGCGGCCCTCCCATTCGAACAGCGCGGCCACGGCGAAGCGGCCGCCGAGCAGGCGATGGGGGACCTGGACTAGAAGGCCCGCTCCGTCGCCGCTCTTGCCGTCGGCGTCGAGGCCGCCGCGATGGGAAAGGCGGGCCAGGGCCTCCACGCCGAGCTGGACCGCCTGGTGGCCGGGGCGCGGCGTGGAGACGAAGCCCATCCCGCAGGCCGCCCGGCTCGCGGGAAGGTCCCCCGGCCAGGCCTGGCGTGATCTCGTCGACGCTGGGGGCACTGAACAGAAGGCTACCGCCCGCCGGGACCCGGAGCTAGTTGATCGTCACCAAAAGAACCGGTCCAACCTTATTCGCACCTCACATACCCAAGAGGGCTTGGACTCGGAGCGCCACGGCCAGGTTGAGGCGCGTCTCGGGATCCTCCAGGTCGACGCCGCTGATCTCGCGAATTCGGTCGAGCCGGTAGCGCAGCGTGTTGGGATGGATGCGCAGCCGCCGCGCAGCCTGCTGCTGCTCGCCGGTCTCGAGATAAGCCCTCAGGGTCGGGACGAGACTTCCCTTGCGCGCGCTGTCGTGCTCGATCAGCGGGCCGAGGTGGCGCCGGCTGTAGTCGACAAGGCGCTCATCGGTCACGGCGGCGAGCAGTCCCGTGAGGCCCAGCTCCGGAACGGCGACCACCTGGCTCCAGCGCTTGAAGCGCGCCAGCGACTCCATGACCGAGGTGACCTCCCGCAGCGCGCCGGCGATCCCCAGCGGCGCCTCGGCCGGACCGCTGAAACCGACCGACACGGTGAAGCCCGGTTTCCAGTCGGCGATCACCTGCTGGACCTGGAGGCCGAGCGCGTGGCTTCGCGCCTGGTGGTCGCCGGCCTCGGTCCCGAGGGGCAGCAGTGAGACGACCTGGTCCGAGCGGCCTTGCATGAGCGCTCGCGGGTAGCTGGCCCGCACCACGCCGGCGACGCGTCGCAGGAACTCGCGCTTCAGCGCCTGGATGGCGTCCTCGGTGATCTGGCGCGCGCGGTTGAACCCGCGGAAATCGTCGATGTCGACCAGCATCACGAGGTGGCTGCCGTGCAGCGGGTAGCCGATGTGGCGCGCTCTCCGCTGGGCCGCCGACTCCTCGCCGTACGTCCCGTGGAGGAGGTCCTCGAGGAACTCTCCGCGGACGCGGCCCTCGACCTCAGAGAGCTCGTGCTCTTTGGCGATTGAGAGAGCGAGGACCAGTGCGGCCTGCTCGATGGCCATGAAGGCCAGCTCTTCGTTGTGGGGCGGGTGGTCGAGGATCGAGATGTAGCCCAGGACCTGGTTGGCAGCCAGGATCGGCGCGATCAGGCGCTCGCGAGACATGCCGAGGTGGGGGAAGGCCGGCACCTTGAGCGGGCCGCGCTTGGCCTCGACCTCGCGCAGCACTCGCTGGATCTGGGGGTCGAACAGCACCCGTTGCGGGGTGCCCTGGCGGAGGATCGTCTCTTTGCGATGCGGGTCGGCGCTGCCCCCGGCATGCGCGAGCAGGTGGAAGCTCGCATCCTCGACCACGACCGCGCTTTCCAGCAGGTCGGCCAGCGTGCGGCAGATCTCGTTGACGCCCTTGCCGTCGAGCACGAGCTCGGTGAATCTGCGGTGGATCTCGATCGAGCGCTTAAGGCGCCAGTGCTCGGCGTTGATGATCCGCTCCAGGAGCGGCGCCATGAGGTCGATCAGCTGCACGTCGGCGCCGACGGTGAAGAGCGGGACGTGCAGCCGGTCGGCCTCCGAGACCATCTCGGGCGGCAGCCGGCGGAGATACGGCATCGGCCTCACCACCAGGCCGGCGCCACCGGATTCGGCGATCCGGGCGACCAGCCGGATCTGGGCGTCGGGGTCGTCTTTGATCGGGAAGCCGGTCGTGAAGAGGAGGTCGCCCGCCCGCGGCTGAACCTCAGGCGTCTCCATCAGCCGCACCCATTCCACGGGGCGGTCGAGGCCTTCGCCGCCCGCAATCAGGGTCGCAGCGCCCAGGATCGAGCGGGCCGCGTCTCGGACCGTGGGCCGTGGCTCGACGTCAGGCTCGGGGACCTTCTTGGCAGCCATGCTGAGAGCTTAAGCCGTGGGGCGCTCCTGTGTGCCCCGAAGACAATGCGTGTCCAATGAGCGTTGTGCGGCGCTCACTATCGGATCTTCGACGCACTGCGTAATATCCGGTCCATGAGTCATGAAGAGGCGCCGGCCTGCGACCGGCACGAATCAAAGGTTCCGATGCGGCTGCGCACGATGCACTCCGACTCGTCACGGCCCGACGTCGTGGTCGGCCTGTTCGAGTGCCCGGAATGCGGCCACGAACGCAGGCAGCCCATCCGGACGGGAGAGGCGGCCTAGCCCAAGAAACCGTTTTCCGGCTCCGCCCGGCGCGCACCCGGTCGGCGTGAGCTGGGAATCGCCGCTACTGGACGGTGATGAGTCCGACCATGTAGCCGAGGGTCTGCATCGGTCCTCCGTTCCCGTCGATGGTGCCCGATCCGCACGGCACGAAGCACTGCCAGTGGTATACGCCCGGCTTGCCGGTCCGAAAGGAAAACGTGATCACGTTCATGCTCCCCGGCGGAGCAGCGGCGTTCAAACCCTCGAGCGGGACGAAGACGCCGAGGTCTGGGATGGCAAAGGTGTGGGCCGTGGCGTCCGCCGAGTCGAGGGCGCGGAAATCACCTTGCACCGGATTGCCGTTGTTGTCGTAGTAGGTCATGTGAAAGGTGCCACCGACTATCCCCTGTGCCAGGCTCCAAAATGGGTTGCGCAGTCCCCTGGCGGCGTCCTCCTCGTCGATTTGCACCGTGACCACGGAGTTGGAAGGGACCTGCAAAGTGGTCGTGGGCAGGTAGCCGGGCCAGGTCGGATTCGGGTCCCCGGGACGCCCGTTGCTCGCGGAACCCACCGATCCGACGACTTCGAGGTGAATTCGCACCCCGGCGGTGGTCGTGTTGGCGGCAGCGTTCATCGTAGGGGGCCGGTGCAGGAGGAAGCCCACCACGAAGGTGGCCGCCAGGGCGGACACGATCCCGACCGCCAGCACGAGCACCAGCAGGCGGCGGGCAAAGTTCGGAGGCGGCTCGGCTGCCATCTCACCCCGACCTTAGCAGGCGCGATGGAGGACCTGTCGGCATCCTGGCACCACCGGCGCGCCAACCTGTGGCCATCCGCTCTCCAGGTCGTGAACGAAGGCGGCCGTCCTGCTAACGATCAAAGGCCTGATTGAAGCCTGCGGTGAGGATTCCAGCTAGTCCTTTGCGATCAGCTCTCTCAGCACCAGCGGCAGGATGCCGCCGTGGTGCATGTAGCCGGCCTCGGTGTCGTTGTCGATGCGGCTGTGCGTGGTGAACTTCTTGGTCTTGCCGTCGTCACCGACCACCTCCACCTCGACCGCCTGGCCGGGCTTGATCGAGTCCAACCCGCGGATGGTGTAGCGCTCCCGCCCGGTCAACCCGAGCGACTGCGCGGTCTGACCCGCCGCGTAGACCAGCGGCAGCACGCCCATCCCAACCAGGTTGGAACGGTGGATGCGCTCGAAGCTCTCGGCGATCACGGCGCGCACGCCGAGCAGCAGCGGGCCCTTGGCCGCCCAGTCGCGCGACGAGCCTGATCCGTACTCCTTGCCCGCGAGCACGATCAGGGGAACGCCTTCGGACCGGTAGCGTTCCGAAGCATCGAAGATGGTGGTCTCGTCGCCCCCGGGCATGTGCCTGGTCCAGAAGCCCTCACGCTCGACCAGCTTGTTGCGAAGGCGGATGTTGCCGAACGTGCCGCGGGCCATCACCTCGTGGTTGCCGCGGCGAGAGCCGAAGCTGTTGAAGTCCGCCTTCTCGACCCCGCGCTCGATCAGATACCTGCCGGCGGGGCTGTCGGCGGGGATCGACCCGGCGGGGGAGATGTGGTCGGTGGTGACCGAGTCGCCCAGCAAGGCGAGCACGCGCGCGCCCTCGATGTCCCTCAGGGCCTCGGGCACCGCTCGCAGGCCTTCGAAATAGGGCGGCTCCTTCACGTAGGTCGACTTGTCGTCCCACTGGAAGATCGGACCGGTCGGCGCGGCCATCTTCTTCCAGTGCTCGTCACCCTCATAGATGCGCGCGTACTCGCGCTTGAACATGTCCTTCTGGACGACCTTCTGCACCACGGCGTTGACCTCTTCCTGCGAAGGCCAGAGGTCGGAAAGCATCACCGGCGCTCCGTCATGCGTCTGGCCGATGGGATCCTTGGTGAGGTCGATGTTCACAGTGCCGGCGAGCGCATACGCGACGACCAGCGGCGGCGAACCCAGGTAGCTCGCCTTGACCAGCGGGTGGATGCGCGACTCGAAGTTGCGGTTGCCGGAGAGGACAGCGACCACGCTGAGGTTCTCGTCCACGACGGCCGCCTCGACCTCGGGGCTGGCCAGCGGGCCAGAGTTGCCGATGCAGGTGGTGCATCCATACCCGACCAGGAAGAAGCCGAGCTTCTCCAGCGGCTTCATGAGGTCGGCCGTCTCCAGGTAGTCGGTGACGACGCGCGACCCGGGCGCGAGGCTGGTCTTGACATACGGGTTGACCGTGAGGCCGAGCTCGACCGCCTTCTTGGCCAGCAGGCCCGCCGCCACCATCACCGACGGGTTGGAAGTGTTGGTGCAGCTCGTGATCGCGGCGATCACGACGCAGCCGTCTTCGAGCTTGGCCTCCGGCCCGGCGACGACCGCCATCGACGCGCGGCCGTTGACGGGCCCGCCTTCACCGGTCAGCCGCGAGAGGGCCTCCCCGCTTGGCGTGGGGCCGTCGCCGAACGCCGACGTGAAACTGTCCCAAACCTTGGGCAGCGAAACGCGGTCCTGCGGGCGCTTTGGTCCCGCGAGGCTGGGCTCCACCTTGGCCAGGTCGAGCTCCAGGAGCTCGCTGAACTCGGGGGTCTCGTCTCCGTCGTTGCGGTAGAGCCCTTGCTCCTTGGTGTACCGCTCGACGAGGTCGATCTGCTCGCGGCTGCGACCGGTGATCTCGAGGTAGCGAAGAGTCTGGTGGTCGACGGGGAAGAGGGCTGAGGTCGCGCCGTACTCGGGGCACATGTTGCTCATGGTCGCTCGGTCGGGCACGGAGAGGGTCGACAGCCCATCGCCGCAGAACTCGACGAACTTCTCCACGACACCGTGCTTGCGCAGCATCTCGGTGAGCGTGAGCACGAGGTCCGTGGCCGTAGCGCCTGCCGGCAGCGCGCCGTGGAATCGGACGCCGACCACGGTCGGGGTGGCGAGGTACGCTGGCTGCCCCAGCATCGCGGCCTCCGCCTCGATCCCTCCGACGCCCCAGCCCAGCACGCCAAGCCCGTTGACCATCGTGGTGTGCGAGTCGGTGCCCATCAGGGTGTCGGGGATGGCAACCTTGCGGCCGCCCGAGTCACGGACCTGGACGACCTGGGCCACGTGTTCGAGGTTCACCTGGTGGCAGATGCCCATGCCCGGCGGCACGAGCGAGAAGTTGTGGAACGCCTGCTGCGCCCAGCGCAGGAGCGCGTAACGCTCCCGGTTGCGCTCGATCTCCTTTTCGATGTTGCGCGTGTAGGAGTCGCGGAAGCCGAAGGAGTCGACCTGCACCGAGTGGTCGATGATGAGGTCGACCGGCACGAGGGGGTCGACCTTGCCCGCATCCTTGCCGGCGCGCTTCATCGCGGAGCGCATGGCCGCGAGGTCCACGACCGCGGGCACTCCCGTGAAGTCCTGCATGAGCACGCGAGCGGGCAGGAAGGGCAGCTCTGCGTCCTTGGGCGGCGGGGCCGGCCAGCTCGCCAGCGCGCTCACGTTCTTCGGGTCCGTCGTCCCGGCTTCCGCCAGGCGGACGATGCCCTCGAGCAGCACCTTGACCGTCATCGGAAGTCGCGAAAGATCTTTGGTTCCGGACCCGGCAAGCGCGGCGAGCGGGTAGAAGTCGTATTCGGTGCCGGCCAGCCTGGCCCTGGAGGTCACTCTGAGATCGTACTAGCGCCCGGAGCCGCGCATCGCCTCGGCGATCCGGCGCACGCCGTCTGCCGCCTCGACATCCTCGAGCGCGAGCGGCAGAGCACGGCGCCAGTTGGGAAACTCCGTGGTCGTCCCGGGCACGTTGGGGCGCTCATGTACGCCGAGCGCGTCCTCGAGCGAGGCCAGGACGATGCGGGGACGTCCGCGAGCCAGGGCCGCGTAGGCGGCCACCGCCACGTCGACGGGCGGGGTGCCGTCAGGCAGATGGGTCATGTTCACCAGCTTCTCGCGCAGGTGGTGCAGGCGTTGGTCGGGCTCGCTCAGGGTCCAGATGCCCGCCACCGTGGGCAGGTCGTGGGTGCCGACGGCGGCCACGGCGTCGCGTGGCCAGGTGGAAGGGTCCGAGCCCTCGAACCACAGGAGGCGGTATGACATCGACCCCCGCTGCTTCAGGTGCCGGCGCACCGACGGCTCCACCAGGCCGAGGTCCTCGCCCACCACGAAGGCGCCGGCCCGGCGGCTCTCGCGGGCGAGCAGGCCGAGCAGGATCGCCGCCGGATACCTCACGTACGCCCCCTGGGCCGCGCTCATGCCGTCGGGGATCCAGAACAGCCGGAAGAGGCCCATCACGTGGTCGAGCCGGATGCCGGCGGCGTGCCGCGACGCCGAGCGGATCGCGTCGACGAACGGCTCCCAGCGGGCCTCGGCAAGCTTCCATGGATCGAGAGGTGGCAGACCCCAGTCCTGCCCGTCCCTGAAGAACTCGTCGGGCGGCGCCCCAACCCGCATGCGCGGCGCGAAGAAGTCCTGCCACCGCCAGGCGTCGAAGCCGTCCGACGCGAACCCGACCGGCACGTCGGTGATCAGGCCGATCTCGCGCCCCGCCCGCGCCAGCTGGCGGTCGAGGTGGAACTGCAGCCATTGGTGATAGGCGACCCGGTCCGCGAGCCGCTCCCGGACGCTGTCCAGGCCGGGGCCGGCGGGATGCCGCAGCTCCTGCGGCCAGTCGCGCCAGGCCGGGCCGTGCACCTCGCAAAGAGCGTTGAAGGTGGCGAAGTCGCGAAGCGCCACGCCCTGCCGGCGGGCGAATGCCTCCAGGCCGCTCGGTCGCGGAGCAGCCCGGAAGACGAGCTCGAGGGCCTGGGATTTCAGCCGGTAGACCTCGTCGTAGTCGATCAGCGGCTGCCGGTTGAGCTCGCGGGCGGCGGCCGCCAGAGGCGCCAGGTCATCGGCTGCGGCCTTCGCACCGTCGATCTCTTCGATCGCGAGATACACGATGTTGCGAAACAGGCGGGTCGACGTGTAGTAGGGCGAGGCTTGGTAGGGCTGGGTCGGCGTCTGCGCGCCGAGAGGGTTGAGCAGGACCACCGATGCGCCGGCGCGCTTCGACCAGCGAGCAAACCGTCGGAGGTCGGCCAGGTCGCCGATGCCCCAGCTACGGCTTGAGCGAAGCGAGTACAGCTGAAGTGCCCAGCCCCAGGCGCGCTCGGGCGCCGGCGAGCAGGGGTCGGGGGTGAGGCCCGGGCGCCGGAGCCGTGGGGGTCGGTCGCGCGTGGCGCCCATCGACTCGAGGATCGCCTGGTCCGTCTCCGGGGTCGTTTCTTTGAGGTCACCCTGCCAACCGAAATAGGACGGCAGGATCCCCCAGCGTCGCGAGCGTTCGGACATCGTCGGGTCTATCGTTTCATCGGCGATGGGCAAGCTGCACTGCGGGCCCGGCCACTGATGGCGGTCAAGGCTGTCCTGGGCGGCTCGGTGCGAAGGCGCGAGGACCGCCGGCTCGTCACCGGAGGCGGTCGTTACACCGACGATGTGCAGCCTGAAAACCGTCTTCACGCTGCGTTCGTGCGTTCCACCATGGCCCATGCGCGAATCGCGGGCATCGACACCGGCGCGGCGGCCTCGATGCCTGGGGTGGTCGGGATTTTTGTCGCCTCCGACCTGAACTTGAAGCCCCAGGAGTTCCCCACCCTGGATGCGTTCGCGAGGCCCCCTCTCGCGTCGGAGGTGGTGCGTTTCGTCGGCGACGCGATCGCGGTGGTGGTCGCCGAGGAGCGGGGGCAGGCGGTCGACGCCGCGTCTGCCGTCGCGGTCGACTACGAGCCGCTCAGTGTATTGGCGAACCCTTTCGACGCTCTCGAGAGCGGAGCCACGGTGCTGCACGCCGCCAAGGGGGACAACCTCGCGTCGACGAGCGAGATCGGTGAGCCGGGAGCGCTCGACGGCGCCGAGGTCGTGGTGCGCGGGCGCTTCGTCAACCAGCGCCTGGCGGCGGTGCCGCTGGAAGGCAACGCCGTGGTCGCGGAGCCCGACGGGGATGGCGGCGTGCGGATGTGGGTGTCGACGCAGGTGCCGTTCCGCGTCCGCTCGGAGGTGTCCGAGCTGGCCGGCATTCCGGAGGCGAAGGTCCGCGTGATCACCGGCGACGTCGGCGGCGCGTTCGGTGCCAAGCTCGCGACCTATCCGGAGCAGAGCGTGATCGCGGCCGTCGCGTTGAAGGTGGGCCGGCCTGTGGCCTGGTTCGAGTTCCGCGGCGAGAACATGGTGGCCATGACCCACGGCCGCGCGCAGGTCCAGGACGTGGCGCTCGGCGCCACGCGGGATGGCACGTTGACGGGCCTCGAGGTCAGCGTGGTCGGGGATGCGGGGGCGTATCCCGGCCAGGGCACGAGCCTGCCCGTGTACACGGGGCTGATGTCGTCCGGCGCCTACGACATCCCCAAGATCCACTTCCTCGCACGGACCGCCGCCACCAACACGACCGTCGTCTCCGCATACCGGGGTGCGGGCCGCCCGGAGGCGACCTCGCTGATCGAGAGGGCCATGGACCTGCTCGCGGCCGAGCTGCGCATGGACCCCGCGGAGCTGCGCCGACGAAACCTGATCGAGGGAGAGTTTCCGCACACGACGGCCACCGGCATGACCTACGACTCGGGCGACTACCGCCGCGCGCTGGAGATGGCGCTCGAAGCATCGGGGTACGACGAGCTGCGCCGCGAGCAGAAGGAGCGTCGGGCTCGAGGCGACCGCCTGCAGCTCGGCGTGGGTCTGTCCCTGTACGTGGAGGTGACGGGCGTGCTGACGCCGATGGAGTACGGCGCGGCGCGGGTCGAAACGGACGGTTCGGTGGTCGTGCAGTGCGGCACCACGTCGAGCGGCCAGGGCCACGAAACCGCTTACGCGCAGCTCGCGTCGGCGCTGCTCGACGTGCCGATGGACGTCATCCGGGTCGAGACCTCCGACACCGGGCTCGTGTCGAGCGGAGACGGAACGTACGGGTCGCGTTCGCTGCAGCTCGGCGGCAGCGCGGTCCGCGGGGCGTGCCTCGCGCTGGTCGACAAGGCGAAGGAAGAGACCGCGCGCAGGCTCGAAGCGAGCGTCGACGACATCGAGCGTCGCGATGGCGGGGCGTTCGGGGTGCGTGGCGTTCCCGGGACCGAGCTGAGCTGGGCCGAACTGGCGTCGGAAGGCGCGCTGGTGGCCGAGGAAGAGTTCTTCCAGGGCGACCAGACATTTCCGTTCGGCTGCCACGTCGCGGTGGTCGAGGTCGACGTCGAAACCGGCGAGGCGCGGCTGACGCGCCTGGTCGCGGTGGACGATTGCGGGACCGTCCTGAACCCGATGATGGTCCAGGGTCAGATTCATGGAGGCGTGGCCCAGGGTGTGGCGCAGGCGCTCTACGAGGAGTTCGTCTACGACGCGGACGGCAATCCTCTCACCACCAGCCTGATCGACTATGCAATGCCGACCATCGGAGAGATTCCGGCCATCGAGACGCTGCACATGGAGACCCCGACCCCGCACAACCCGCTGGGCGCCAAAGGCGTCGGCGAGTCCGGGACGATCGGGTCGACGGCAGCCGTGCAGAACGCGGTCATCGACGCCGTGTCGCACCTCGGCGTGCGGCACATCGACATGCCCATGCATCCGATGCGGGTGTGGGAGGCGATCCAGGCGGCGCGGCGCTGAGCAGCTGATGTGATCGACTCTCGAGTCGGGTTGGCGGCTCTCGCGTGCGCGGTCCTGATGTTGATTCCCGGTGGCCCGGGCGGATCGGCGGGGCAGGTCTCCGCTCCTGCCTCGGCGCGGGTCGCGGCGGTCCCCTCCTCCGACATCTTTCAGTACCCGCTGCCCACCTGGACTCCCCACTGCCTAGGTTTCGGGAGCCAGTGGCGGTACTGCAACGGCACGCCGCTCAGGTCCTGCGCCGGCGCGGTGTGGCTGCACACGGGCGTGGACATCACGACCGGCATTCAGCCGGTCAGGGCGGCCGCCGACGGCGTGATCGCCGGGTACATCATCGACCCGACCTTTCGCGGCGTTCTCATCCGCCATCGCACCAGCTCGGGCATCGTGCTCACGCAGTACTGGCACGTGTGGTTGCGCCCTGGCTTCAAGGTGGGCACGCCCGTGAAGCGTGGGGAGATGTTCGCGGACGTCGCTGACATGGGCGACAAGACGCACCTGCATTTCGCGGTCTTCATCGGTGATTACGACAGCCATGCGTGGCAGGGTGCGCTTCCCCCGTCCGCGTGCTCGGGCTTCCCGGCGTTTCCTTATCGCTTCGTCGACCCGAACGCATTTCTGGAGGCGCATCAACTGGTGGTGCCGATGCCGCGGGGAACGCGCCTGTAGGTTTTCTTTCTCGGCCCTTAACGGGCGGGGTTGAGCTGCCGTACGGATGTTCGTACAGTCGGGACATGGGTGAGCCTGCGCCGCTCGACGTTGCGGTGAACGAGGAGCTGCGAGGCCGTATGGTCCGGAAGCGCCACGCCATCGACCTGATGGAGCTCTCCTTCGCCGAGGACGCCGCCCGGTTCGCCGAGGTGGGCGATTACGACGAGCTGGGCTTCGTGAGCGGGATCGACTGGATCCGCTTCAACTGCCACATGACGGCCGGCGCGGCCGCCGACCGTGTGGCGGTGGGCCAGGCGATGCCTCGGACGCCGCGGAGCATCCAGGCCATGGGTGATGGCGAGATCGGCTTCGCGCACCTCTCTGTGATGGCGCGGACCGCCGAGACCCTGAGGGAGCGGTTCGACGAAGCGCCCCTGATCGAGTTCGCGCGCGAGCACACGCCCGGGAAGTTCCACTACTTCTGCCGGCACGCGCGGCACGCCGCAGACCCCAAGGGCTACGCCGCTGAGGAATCGGAGCAGGTGGAGAATCGGCGCCTGTCGCTCAGTACATGGATGGACGGCTCGATGCTGTTGAGCGGAGTGCTCGACGCTTTCGGAGGCGCCGCACTGCGAACGGCGCTCGAGCCGCTGGCGCGCCGGTCGGGCGAGCACGACAACCGGGACAGGGAGCGGCGGCTGGCCGACGCGCTGGTCGAGCTCGCTAGCGGCGGCGCTGAGCGCGCCCAGCTTCAGGTGACGAGCTCAGTCGAGACATTGCTCGGCCTGGCCGGGGCGCCGGCCGCGGACATGGAGTTCTCCTTGCCAATCTCGTCTGCGACGGTCGAGCGGCTGGCGTGCGACTCCAGCCTTACGCGCGTGCTGCTCGACTCCGAGTCGACGGTGATCGATGTCGGCCGCTCCAAGAGGGTGGTTTCGGGGCCGGCGCGGCGCGCCCTCAACGCCCGCGACGGCTCATGCCGGTGGCCGGGATGCGACCGCCCTGCGTCGTGGAGCGCGGCCCATCACGTCGTTCACTGGATCCGTGGCGGCACGACCGACCTCGATAACCTGGTGCTGCTGTGCCACAGGCATCACCGGATGGTGCATGAGGGCGGCTGGCAGCTCGTCCGCCTCGGCGATGGACGCCTGCTGACCGTCCCGCCGACGGTCACGTTCGGTCCCCGGCCGCGCGCGCCGGATACCGCGGAAGACTAGGTACCGGCGGGCCCGGATCCGATTGGCTGGCGTATTTCAGGTCTCTTCGTAACCCAGGTTGGGCCGGAGCCAGCGCTCGGCTTCCGACACCGGCATGCTGCGACGCCGGGCGTAATCCTCCACCTGGTCCCGGCCGATCTTGCCGACCATGAAGTACTTCGATTGGGGGTGGGCGAAGTAGAGGCCGGCGACCGCAGCGGTCGGCGTCATGGCGCCGGATTCGGTGAGATCCATCCCGATCGCGCGCGCCTCGAGCAGGTCGAAAAGCTTGTGCTTTTCGGAGTGGTCGGGGCAGGCGGGGTAACCGAAAGCCGGCCGGATGCCGCGGTACCTCTCGCCGATCAGCTCCTCGCTCGACAGCCTGGGCCCGGTCTCGTACCACTCGCGGCGGCTCACCTCGTGCAGGTACTCGGCGAAAGCCTCGGCCAGGCGATCGGCCAGGGCTTTGACCATGATCGCCCGGTAGTCGTCGTGCTCGGACTGGAACCTCGCCGCGAGCTCGTCCACGCCGAGGCCGGCGGTGACGGCGAACGCGCCGATGTGGTCATCTCTATGGGCTATGAAATCGGCCAGGGAGAGATATGGCTTGTCGTCGCCGTGGTCGACCTGCTGTCGCAGCATCGGGAATCGCACCTCGTTCTCGAGCACGATGTCGTCCCCTTCGGCGTGGGCGGGCCAGTACCCGTACACGCCGCGCGCCTTGAGCCAGCCCTTGGATTGGATCTCGTCGAGCATCTCTTCCGCATGGCTGAACAGCTCGCGCGCGACCGCACCGTGGGAGGGGCTCTCGAGGATGGCCGGGAACTTGCCCTTCAGCTCCCACGCGTGGAAGAAGAAAGTCCAGTCGATGTACTGGCGCAACACCGCGATCTCCGGCTCGACCACCCTTCTCCCGGTGAACGGGGGAGTGGGCAGGTCGCGGAACTCGAGCTTCGAGCGCCTGGTGCGCGCCTCGTCGATCGAAAGAAGGGTGCGGCGCGCGGTTGAGTGCTGGGCGCGAAGCTTGTCCTGCAGGGCGCGGTTGTCCTGGTCGAAGACAGGGCGCCGGTCGTCGTCAAGCAAGTCCGACACCACCCCGATGACCCGCGATGCATCGAGCACGTGCACGGTTGGCCCGCTGTACGCGGGAGCGATGCGCACCGCGGTGTGCTGCTTGGAGGTGGTCGCGCCGCCGATCAGAAGCGGGATCTTGAAATCGCGACGGGTCATCTCTTTGGCCACCACGACCATCTCGTCGAGCGATGGCGTGATGAGGCCCGAGAGCCCGACCACGTCGGCGCCCAGCTCGATCGCGGTGTCGAGGATCTTGTCGACCGGAACCATCACCCCGAGGTCGACGACCTCGTAGTTGTTGCAGGCGAGGACGACGCCGACGATGTTCTTGCCGATGTCGTGCACGTCGCCCTTGACCGTCGCGAGCACGAGCTTGCCGCGCATGCGCTGACTGCCGGACGCCTCCTTTTCGGCCTGCATGAACGGCTCGAGATACGCGACCGCTCGCTTCATCGCGCGCGCGCTCTTCACCACCTGGGGCAAGAACATCTTGCCGGCCCCGAACAGGTCGCCGACGACCTTCATGCCGTCCATCAGGGGGCCTTCGATGACCAGCAGTGGCCTGCCGTATTTGACGCGAGCTTCCTCCGCATCCTGCTCGATGTACTCGACCTCGCCATGCAGGACCGCGTGCGCGAGACGATCTTCGACCGAGCCCTCGCGCCAGGAAAGGTCGAACTCTCGTTTCGAGCCTGCGCTGGAGATGGATTTGGCAAACTCGACCAGCCTCTCCGTGGCGTCCGGTCGCCGGTCGAAGATGATGTCCTCGACCATCTCGAGAAGGTCTTTGGGGATGTCTTCGTAAACGACCAGCTGCCCGGCGTTGACGATGCCCATGTCGAGGCCCGCGCGAATGGCGTGATAGAGGAACGCCGAATGGATGGCCTCCCGCACGCGGTCGTTGCCGCGGAACGAGAAGGACAGGTTGGAGACGCCGCCCGAGATGTGTGCTCCGGGACAAGTTTCCTTGATCTGACGGGTGGCTTCGATGAATGCCTTGGCATAGGCCGAGTGCTCCTCGATGCCCGTGGCGATGGGAAGGATGTTCGGGTCGAAGATGATGTCCTCGGGCGGAAACGCGGCCCGTTCGACCAGCAGCTTGTAGGCGCGCGAGCAGATCTCCACCTTCCGTTCGGTGGTGTCCGCCTGGCCCTTCTCGTCGAAGGCCATCACCACCGCGGCGGCGCCGTACTCGCGCACCTTCCGAGCCTGCTCGAGAAAGACCTCCTCGCCAGCTTTGAGGCTGATCGAGTTGGCCACGCCCTTGCCCTGGATGCACTTCAGGCCCGCCTCGAGCACCGACCATTTGGAGCTGTCGATCATGATCGGCAGCCGCGCGATCTCGGGCTCGGTGGCGATGAGGTTGAGGAAGCGGACCATCGCGGCCTCCGAATCGAGGAGGTCGGCATCCATGTTCACGTCGAGCAGGTTGGCGCCCCCTCGGACCTGGTCCAGCGCGACCTGCACGGCGCCGGTGAAATCGCCCGACTCGATGAGCCGGCGGAACCGGATCGACCCGGTGACGTTGGTGCGTTCACCGATGACGACGAAACCCGAGTCCGGGCCGATCTCGAACGGCTCGAGGCCGCTGAACCGCGGCCTCGGCACACGCTGAGGCACCTGGCGCGGAGCGATGTCCCTGAGCGCCTCGCGGATCTGGCGGATGTGCTCCGGGCCCGTCCCGCAGCAGCCGCCGGCCGCGTTCAGGTAGCCCGCCTCGGCGAACTCCTTCAGCAGGCGGCTGGTCATGGGCGGCTCCTCGTCGTAGCCGCCGAAGGCGTTGGGCAGGCCGGCGTTCGGATAGCAGGTGACGTACACCGGAGCCACGCGCGAGAGCGCGGCGATGTAAGGCCGCATCTCCGTCGCGCCCAGCGAGCAGTTGATGCCGGCGGCGAACGGCTGGGCGTGCTCGACCGAGGTCCAGAACGCCTCGACGGTCTGGCCGGACAGGTTGCGGCCGCTGCGGTCGACGATCGTCACCGAAATGAACAGCGGAAGCTCAGGTGCGACCTCCTTGACGGCGGCGATGGCCGCTTTGCCGTTGAGGGTGTCGAAGACGGTCTCGATGAGCAGGATGTCGACACCGCCCTCGACCAGCGCGCGCGTCGCCTCCGCGTAACCGTCGCGAAGCTGATCGAACGTGACGTCGCGGTATGAGGGGTCGTCGACCTTCGGTGACAGCGAAAGGGTCACGTTGGTCGGCCCGAGCGAACCGGCGACGAAGCGGTTTTCGAACCCGTCTGCGGCCTTGCGTGCCAGGCGCGCGCCGGCAAGGTTCATCTCGTAGGCGAAGTCCTGGAGCTCATAGTCGGCCTGGGAAACCCGCGTCGCTGTGAACGTGTTGGTGGTGATGATGTCCGCCCCGGCCTCCAGGTACTCGCGGTGGACCCGCGTCACCAGGTCGGGCTGGGTCAGGCACAGGACGTCGCTGTTGTTGCGCAGCGGCTTGGGGTGGTCGCGGAACCTCTCGCCGCGGAAGTCTTCGTCGCTGAGGCCGCGGCGCTGCAGCATCACGCCCATCGACCCGTCGAGGATGACGATCCGCTGCCGGAACAGCCGATCCAGGCGCTGCTTGACCGAAGGGGCGACCGCCATTTGAACACCTAAGGGTACGTGAGCGTCCCCATCCGGCCGGGCGCTTCGCGCCGGGCCACCTTCCCCGCTCAGCGGGGAAGTACCGGGCTCCAGACCTGGAACCTGCCGTCGTCGAACAGCAGGCGGCGACCGCTGCTCGCGAGCGTGCTGATCGTGTCGAGGCGCTGGGCGGGATGGGTCGGTCCGTTGAGGTACGGCTGATGGTCGAGCACCACGTAACAGCTGGCGTCGAGCTTGTCCGGGAAGTCGTTGATGGTGTGGCGGTTGTCGAGCCAGACCGCGAGCCCGTCGTCTGCGCTGACGGGGGCGTCGGCCGGAATCATCGAGGTGGCGTTCAGCAGCTCGGATGCGGTGTTGGGGCGTGAATAGAGGTCCTCGTGCCCGCCGAGCGCAGGCGGAAAGTTGCCCGTCGCCCAGCCCAACACGAATCCCGGCGCGATCGCCACGAGGGCCGTGGCGGGCCGGATCGAGCGCTGGAGCAGGAATCGTCGCGCCCCGACGCCGCCCGCCACGACGAGAGGGAACAGCAGCAGCAGGACGTAGTGGTCGCCGAGCGTGTTCTCGGGGGTGTGCCCGCTCAGGACGTCGGCCAGGTAAGGCGGGATGACGAGCAACAGCCACCGCGGCGCCAACAGCGGCATCGCGGCCAGGGAGGCGAAGATTCCCGAAAGGACGAGGAGCGCTCCGGGCCGGACGAGCGCTTCGAGGAAGGTGGTCGCGGTGATCGGCAACGTCGGGTCGAGCCCGAACAGCCAGGCGTAGTACACGAAATCGGTGTAACCGCCGTTGCGGTAGTGCTGCTGCACGATTCCGGTGCCGATGAGGAACCATGCGGCCGCCAGATAGAGGATGAACCGCCAGTGCTTCCTCACCGCCGGGGCGCCATACACCTTCATCAAGATGGCGATGACCGTGACCGTGTACACCTGGTCCTCCTTGCAGGTGAGCGTGAGAATGCAGAGGGCCCACATGGCGATGCGATGTCCACGTATGCCGGCCCAGGCCGCGAGCATCGCGAAGGCGAACGCCATGTTCTCGGGGTGGAAGAAATCGCTGGCGGCACCTTGGATCGCAGCCCAGAACGGGATGGGCGCGGCCAGCGCGATGGCGAGCCACGGCGATGCCGGTCGGTCGGCCGGCAGGATGGCGCGGAGGAAGAAGTAGGCGGCGGGCGCGGTCGCCGCCAGGCCCGCCGACGAGAAGATGAGCAGGACCGCCGGGTTCGGCCAGAGCTTCTCCACCGCCGCGAGCACGACGAAGATGGGCTCGAGGTGGATGCCCAGGAAGTTGGCCCGCGCATAGCTCGAGTAGAAGCCCTGCCCGACTGAGATGTTCCAGATCACCTGCTGGTCGTATGCGAAGTCCCACGCGGGCGCGGTCATGCCGTAGAGGCGCTGGAGGGTACCGTGCAGGGTCCACGTGAAGGCGATGGCGGCGGCGAGCGCGGGGACGGTGAGATAGAGCCACCAGGCCTGCGCGTGGCTCTTCTCGCGCATTGTCGGCGTCGCGCGGGCGACTTCGGCGGTCATCGGGGACGGAGCTTACCAAGCCTAAAATCGCTGGATGGCCACTCGGATTCGCCCTCAGTCCTCGATTGCGCCCCGGTTGTCGGTGATTGTGCTCGTGTACAACGAGGTCGAGAGCATCGCACCGCTGCACGAGGAGCTGATGGGCGTCCTCGAAGGGCTGGACTTCTCTTTCGAGGTCGTTTACATCGACGACGGCAGCCGCGATGGCAGCAGCGAGCGGCTCGGCCAGCTCGCTGTGCGCGACGGTCGGGTGCGCGTGGTCTCGTTCCGCCGCAACTTCGGCCAGACGGCGGCGGTCCAGGCCGGGATCGACAACAGCCGCGGAGACGTCCTCGTCTTCATGGACGGCGACATGCAGAACGACCCACACGACATCCCAAGGCTGCTGGAGAAGATCGACGAGGGCTATGACGTAGTCAGCGGCTGGCGCAAGGACAGGCACGACGACTCGACGCGGGTGACGCTGTCGAAAATCGCCAACTGGATCATCGCGAGGGTTACCGGCGTGCGGTTGCACGACTTCGGCTGCACTCTCAAGGCCTATCACCGCGACGTCATTCAAGAAGTGAAGCTCTATGGCGAGATGCACCGTTTCATCCCTGTCTACGCGTCGTGGGTCGGCGCTCGGATCACCGAGATCACCGTGAACCACAGGCCACGTACGTTTGGCAAGTCGAAGTACTCGCTGTCTCGAACCTCGCGGGTCATGCTCGACTTGATGACCGTCAAGCTGCTGGGCAGCTACTCGACCAAGCCCATCTACTTCTTCGGGTTCGCCGCTTTCGGCCTGTGGGCGCTGTCGATCATTTTCGGCGCGATCGTGATCATCCAGAAGGTCCTGCCGCCCTACCCGTACGCGCATGACAACCCGCTGCTCCTGCTCGCCGTGTTCCTTGCCATCGTCGGCGTGCAGTTCATCCTCATGGGCCTGCTCGCCGAGCTATCGATCCGTACCTACCACGAGTCCCAGGGCAAGACGACCTATGTGATCCGGGAGATCATCGAACGATCGCCGCGCCGCGAGACTACAGCCGACGGGAGGCCATCCGTCCGGCACCGCACCTAGATGTGTGGCATCTGCGGCGTCGCCGGCGGTGAGCCTGCCCACGGTCGCGAGCTGGTGGGAAGGATGTGCTCGGCGATGGTCCACCGGGGGCCCGATGACGAAGGGACGATCCAGGTCGGCGGCGTGACGCTGGGAATGCGCCGCCTGTCGATCATCGACCTCGAGGGGGGCCATCAGCCGATCCACAACGAGGACTCGAGCCTGTGGGTCGTGCAGAACGGCGAGATCTACAACCATCTCGAGCTCCGCGAACAGCTGCTCGCGGCCGGCCATACCTTCTATACGCAGTCCGACACCGAGGTCCTGGTGCATGGCTACGAGGAGTGGGGGGAGGAACTGGTCGGGCGGCTCAACGGCATGTTCGCGTTCGCCCTCCTCGACCGCAGGCGCGGTGCGCTCTTCCTGGCCCGCGACCGGATGGGCATCAAGCCGCTGCACTACGCGATCGACGGGCAACGGCTGGTCTTCGCCTCGGAGCTCAAGGCCCTGCTGCGGGACCCGGCCCTGCGGCGAGGGATCGACCCGGTCGCCCTGGACGAATACCTCGCCTACGAGTTCGTGCCTTCGCCGCGAAGCATCGTTTGCGGCGTCAGCAAGCTCCGACCAGGCCACACGCTGACCTGGTCGGTCAAAGACGGCTCGCACAGCTTGCGCCGCTACTGGGCGCCACAGCTGAGCGTCGACGGCGATCGCCGGAACCGAAGCCTCGACGAGGAGTGCGACGAGCTGCGAGCCGTGCTGAGCGAGTCCGTGCGCAAGGAGCTCATCAGCGACGTGCCGCTGGGCGTCTTCCTGTCGGGCGGGATCGATTCCAGTGCGGTCACGGCGATGATGACCCGGCTCGGCGGCGACGTGAAGAGCTTCTCCGTGGGCTTTGCCGAGCGCTCGTTCGACGAAGCTCCTTACGCGCGCGAGGTCTCGCGCCACCTGGGGACCGAGCACCACGAGCTGACGCTGGAGCCGTCCATGCTGCTCGACCTCGTCCCGCGCCTGCCCACGCTGCTGGACGAGCCGCTCGGCGACGCTTCGATCATCCCGAGCTATCTCCTCTCCGCATTCACTCGGCGTCACGTCAAGGTCGCCCTCGGCGGCGACGGGGGCGACGAGCTCTTCGCCGGCTACCCGACCCTGCAGGCGCATCGTCTGGCCGGTTATTACATGCGCGCGCCACGCCTGCTTCGCGAGGGACTGGTTGAGCCGGTGGTCAGGCGGCTGCCGGTCTCGCGCGACAACCTGAGCTTCGACTTCCGGGCCAAGCGATTCGTCGCCGGAGCCCGCTACCCCGTGGCGGAAAGGCACCAGCGGTGGATGGGGTCGTTCGGCCCTGAGGAGCGGGCGGCCCTGCTGTCAGGCGACGTGCGCGAGCAGGTGTCACGGCACGTCGGCGCTTCAGTCGTGGACAGCGTCCCGTCGCTCGACCCGCTGAACCAGGTATTGATGATGGACATGCGGATGTACCTCGAGAACGACATCCTGGTCAAGCTGGACCGCACCTCGATGATGGCCTCGCTGGAGGCCCGCGTGCCTTTGCTGAACAACGATTTCGTGGCATACACGACTCAGCTTCCGCTCAACCTGAAGCTGCGCGGCCTGCGCTCGAAGTTCCTCCTCAAGCGCGCACTTGGCGGGATCTTGCCCGCCCGCATCCTGGACCGTCCCAAGAAGGGTTTTGGCATCCCGGTCGCACACTGGTTTCGCGGCCCGCTCAAAGAGCAGATGCTCACGGTGCTCTCGCCAGAGCGCATCGCCCGCGAGGGCTTCTTCGACGCCAGCTCGGTGGGCCGCCTCATCGACGAGCATCTCAGCGGGCGTCGCGACAACCGCAAGCAGCTCTGGACGCTTTTTGCGTTCGAGCTCTGGTACGGCGGCTACGTTTCGGATCGCTCGGCATAAAGTCCCTCCCCATCCGGCGCTTCGCGCCACCTTCCCCGCCGGCGGGGAAGTCACACGGCTTCCATCACGACGGCGCCCGCCTCGGTTCTTATGACGTGACGCACGCCGGGCACCAGCGTGATCAAGAAGCACGGCACCGCCATGAGCGCAGCCGCCCCCAGCAGCGTGGTCGGGATGCCGATGTGGTCCGCCAGGGGACCGCTGACCGCGAATCCCACCGGCATCGCGACGAGCGACAGCAGCCAGTCGAACGAGCTGGCGCGAGCCAGCACCTCCTGTGGGATCAGCTGAGGGACCGTCGCGAACCAGACCTCGTTGAGAAATGTCAGGCCGGCCCACCCGACCACGCAGACGGCCATGATCCCGACCGTCGGCAGCGGCACGGCGATGGCGACCAGCATGAAGGCGGCTGGGATCAAGACCAGGTTGGCCACCACCAGGGGCCGGCGCGGGGTGGCCCGCAACGCGATCAAGCCGCCCGCGATCGCCCCCACGCCCATCGAGGCGCCGATCAGCCCCCAGGCGGAGGCGCCGCCGAGCCGCTGCTTGGCGACCACCGGGCCCAGGACGAAAAAGGCCACGATGCCGAAGTTCCACAGCGCGTGCGCGCCGAGGTTGAGCAGGTACCAGCGCCGGCCGGTGACTGCGCGCAGGCCTTCGACCAGCTCGCTCCAGAAGTTGGCCCGTGGCCCGGCGGCTATCCGCTCGACCCTGAGGAGCGCCAGGGAGATGGCGCTGACCACGAAGGTGCCGGAGTCGATCACGAAGACCCAGCCCGGGCCGATGAGTGCGACCAGAATCCCTGCGACGGCCGGGCCGGCGACGTTGGTGGCGCTCCTCGAAAGTCCCATGAGGGGGTTTGCGCGCTGGAGGAGCGGGGCGCTGACCGTCTGGGGTGTCAGCGCGCTCGAGGCCGGTTGAAAGAAGCCCCCGGCAAAGCTGAAGGCGAAGGCCCCGGCCGCGAGC
Source organism: Candidatus Dormiibacterota bacterium (assembly GCA_035531515.1). Classification (GTDB taxonomy): domain Bacteria; phylum Chloroflexota; class Dormibacteria; order Dormibacterales; family Dormibacteraceae; genus DATKSS01. The sequence goes on from DATKSS010000008.1 coordinate 32,249, forward strand.
TGCCACAGCTGGGCGTGGCCGGTGATGAGCAGCACTCCGACGATCCCGTGCACCGCGGCCCGAACGGCGTCGGAGGTCAACATCACGAGCTGCCTGGGCAGCCGGTCGGACCAAACCCCTCCGACGGGCAACGCGATCATGGTGCCTAAGACCGAGATTCCGAGCACGGCGCCGAGGGCGCCGGCGGAGCGCGTGATCGAAAGCGTCGCGAACGCGAGGGCGATCGAGGTCATGGAATCGCCGGCCGCCGACACGGCCTGACCCATCCACAGAAGGCGGAAGTTTCGCTCGGCCAGCGGCGCGAGCGACAGGGGCAGCCTCACCATCAGATTCTGTAAGAAATCCCTTGCGGGGCTTCGCCCCGCAGCCTAACGACCCTCCCCACACAGGTCTTTCGGCCATGGGGCTTGGGGCCCCTGGGTGCCAGCGTAGTCATCGGGCATCTGTGAAAGGTTTCGTGACCGTAGACGGCAACGAAGCTGCGGCGCGCGTGGCGCACCGGCTGAGCGAAGTGATCGCAATCTATCCGATCACGCCCTCCACCGCCATGGGCGAGCAGGCCGACGCCTGGTCCGCGGCCGGGCAGCCCAACCTGTGGGGGACCGTCCCCGAGGTGATCGAGATGCAGAGCGAGGCCGGCGCGGCCGGCGCTCTTCACGGAGCCCTCATGGCGGGCGCCCTATGCACCACGTTTACGGCATCGCAAGGCCTGCTGCTGATGCTGCCCAACATGTTCAAGATCGCGGGCGAGCTGACCCCGACGGTGTTCCATGTCGCGGCTCGAGCCGTGGCGACCCATGCGCTGTCGATCTTCGGCGACCAGAGCGACGTCATGGCGGTGCGCACGTCAGGGTTTGCGATGCTCTGCTCCTCCTCGGTGCAGGAGGCGCAGGACCTCGCGCTGATCGCGCACCGCGCCACGCTCGAGTCCCGCATCCCGTTCGTGCATTTCTTCGACGGCTTCCGCACCTCGCACGAGGTCAACAAGATCGTTCCTCTTGCCGACGAGCATCTGCGCGAGATGATCCCGGACGCGCTCGTGGACGCCCACCACCGGCGAGGCCTCACTCCAGACCACCCGGTGATGCGCGGCTCGGCCCAGAACCCGGACGTCTTCTTCCAGGGGCGCGAGGCCGGCAACCCCTACCACGCCGCGGTCCCCGGGATAGTCAGCGCCGCCATGGACCGGTTCGCGGAGCTCACCGGACGGCGGTACCGGCTGTTCGATTACATCGGGCATCCCGAAGCCGAGCGCGTGATGGTCCTGATGGGCTCAGGCGCGGGCGCGGCGGGCGAGGCGGTGGAGGCGCTGGTCGCGCGAGGCGAGAGGGTCGGGCTGCTCAAGGTCCGGCTGTTCCGACCGTTCGACTCGGAGGCGTTGGCGGCCGCGCTCCCCGCCAGCGCGCGGCGCATCGCCGTGCTCGACCGCACCAAGGAGCCGGGGGCTCCGGGTGAGCCGCTCTTCCAGGACGTCCTCGTGTCGCTGGCGTCCCGCACCAACCCGCCCATGGTCATCGGCGGCCGCTACGGGCTGGCATCCAAGGAGTTCACTCCGGCCATGGCCGCGGCCGTGTTCGCCGAGCTGGCCAGAACGACTCCCCGGCGGGAGTTCACGGTCGGCATCAACGACGACGTGACTCACCTGAGCCTCGACGTGGATCCGAGCTTTTCGACCGAGCCGTCAGACGTGGTGCGCGCGGTGTTCTACGGGCTGGGCTCGGACGGCACCGTCGGGGCCACGCGGAACACGGTCAAGATCATCGGCGAGCACACCGAACAGTTTGCGCAGGGCTACTTCGTGCTCGACTCGAAGAAGTCCGGCTCGATGACGGTGTCGCACCTGCGCTTCGGGCCGCGGCCCATCGAATCCACTTACCTGGTGCAGAAAGCCGGGTTCGTCGGCTGTCACCAGTTCGGCTTCCTGGAGAAGGTCGACGTGCTCGAGCACGCGGCGACCGGCGCGACCTTCCTGCTCAACAGCCCGCACCGCGCCGGCTACGTCTGGGACCAGCTGCCGGTCGAGGTGCAGAGCCAGATCATCGCGAAGCGGCTGCGCTTCTACGTGATCGACGCGACGCGTGTCGCCCGAGAGGCGGGCCTGCCCGGCCGCGTCAACACCATCCTGCAGGCGTGCTTCTTCTCGCTCGCCGGCGTGCTGCCGCAGGACCAGGCGATCGCGGCGATCAAGGCCGCCATCCAGCACACGTATGCCAAGCGCGGCGTGACCGTGCTGGAGCGCAACTTCGCGGCGGTCGACCTGGCGCTGGCGGAGCTTCACGAGGTGACGGTTCCAAAAGTCGCCGGCGGCGACCTCCACGTGAGGCCGGTCGTGCCGGCCATCGCGCCGGCCTTCGTGCAACGGGTGACCGCGCCGATGATCGCCGGTCGCGGAGACCTGCTGCCCGTGTCGGCGATGCCGGTCGACGGCACCTTTCCGGTCGGTACCTCGCAATGGGAGAGGCGCGACATCGCCGAAGAGCTGCCGCGGTGGGATCCGGCGATCTGCATCGACTGCGCGAAATGCACGCTCGTGTGCCCGCACGCCGCCATCCGCATGAAGGTGTACTCGCCCGACCTGCTGGCCGGCGCGCCCGACGGCTTCTTGTCCAAGGAGTGGAAGTCGAAGGAGCAGCCCGGGATGGTGATGACGATCCAGGTCGCGCCCGAGGACTGCAACGGATGCGGAACCTGCGCCGATTACTGCCCCGCGCACAGCAAGCAGGTCCAGCGCCACAAGTCGCTCGACATGGCGACCAAGAACGGCTCATTCGAAAAGGACAAGGCGAGCTGGGAGTTCTTCAAATCGCTTCCCGAGTTCGACCGCACGCAGGTGAAGGTGGGCACGATCAAGGGCTCGCAGATGCTGCAGCCGCTGTTCGAGTTCTCGGGCGCTTGCGCGGGCTGCGGCGAGACTCCCTACCTGAAGCTGCTGACCCAGATGTTCGGCGACCGCCTCATGGTCGCCAATGCGACCGGCTGCTCGTCGATCTACGGAGGCAACCTGCCGACGACCCCGTGGGCCGCCAACGCCGAAGGGCGCGGGCCGGCCTGGGCGAACTCCCTGTTCGAGGACAATGCCGAGTTCGGCCTGGGGATGAGGCTCGCCCTCGACAACCAGTCCGGAACCGCCCGCCGCCTGCTGGGCGAGCTGTCGGCGGACGTGGGTGCCCAGCTCGCGGCGGCCATCCTCGAAGCCGACCAGTCGACCGAAGCCGGAATCGCCGAGCAGCGCCGGCGAGTCGTGGAGCTGAAGGCGAAGCTCGCGACGTCGGCCGCCCCGGCCGCGCCGCGCCTGGCCGAGCTCGCGGACCTGCTGGTGCGCAAGAGCGTGTGGATCGTGGGTGGGGACGGCTGGGCGTATGACATCGGGTACGGCGGCCTCGACCACGTGCTGGCCTCCGGCCGCAACGTGAAGATCCTCGTCCTCGACACCGAGGTCTACTCGAACACGGGCGGCCAGGCGTCGAAGGCGACGCCACGTGCCGCGATCGCCAAGTTTGCCGCCGCGGGCAAGCGCACGGCGAAGAAGGACCTCGGTCTCATCGCCAGCTCCTACGGCAACGTTTACGTGGCGCAGGTGGCGCTGGGCGCGGACAACGCGCAGACCGTGAAGGTGTTCGCCGAAGCGGAAGCGCACGACGGCCCTTCGCTGATCATCGCTTACTCGACCTGCATCGCCCACGGCATCGAGATGTCGACTGCGATGAGCCACCAGAAGGAAGCGGTCGACAGCGGTTACTGGCCGCTTTACCGGTTCGACCCGAAGCGCGAGGCCGCGCATGAGCACCCGTTCGTGCTCGACTCCCGCGCACCGTCGATACCGCTGAAGGATTTCGCCGCCAAGGAGGGCCGCTACTCGCTGCTCGCTCGGTCCAAGCCGGACCTGGCGGAGCGGTTGATGAACCTCGCTCAGAAGGACGTCGACGAGCGGTGGCACGTTTACGAGCAGATGGCCGCGGTGGAGCGAAACGCTCCCGACGACCGGATCGCCCAGAGCGCAGACCCCGCGGAGCACGGCGGGGCTGTCGAGGAGGAGCTGCCATGACCGCGGACCTCAGGACGAACTACATGGGTCTGGAGCTCGCCAATCCGCTGGTCGCCGCGGCGTCGCCGCTCTCGGGCACCCTTGACGGTCTGCTTGCGCTCGAAGAGGCCGGAGCCGGCGCGGTCGTCCTGCAGTCTCTGTTCGAGGAACAGATCGAGCACCACGAGCTCGCGGTCAACTCGATCCTCGAGACGGCGAACGACAGCTTTCCCGAGGTGCACAACTTCTTCCCCGGCCTCGACGATTACAACACGGGCCCGGAGTCGTACCTGCAGCTAATGGAGGCTGCCAAGGCAAAGTTGAAGATCCCGGTCATCGGGAGCCTGAATGGAATCTCGATCGGAGGCTGGACGCGCTATGCACGCCTCATCGAGGAGGCGGGCGCCGACGCCCTCGAGCTGAACATCTACTTCGTCGCCGCCGACGTGAGGACTAGCTCGGCAGAGGTCGAGGCGCGATATGTCGACCTGGTCGGAGAGGTCGCGAGCTCGATCTCGATCCCGCTCGCGGTCAAGGTCGGGCCGTACTTCTCGTCGCTCGCCAACATGGCGCGGCGCATTTCCATCGCCGGGGCGCAGGGCCTGGTGCTCTTCAACCGCTTCCTGTACCCCGACATCTCGCTGCACAAGATGAAGGTGGTGCCGACCCTCCACCTGAGCTCCTCGGAGGAATCGCTCATGACCCTGCGCTGGGTCGCCATCCTCAGCGGCCAGCTGCCGATCTCGCTCGGCGCGAGCAGCGGGATCCACTCCGCGCAGGACGTGGTGAAGCTGGTGCTCGCCGGCGCGGACGTGACGATGATGGCCTCAGCCCTGCTGCGCCGCGGACCGGGCCACCTTCGCGTGGTGACCGCCGGCCTGACCGCCTGGATGGACGAGCACGAGTACGCGTCCGTGCGCGAGATGAAGGGGAGCATGAGCCAGGCCTCCTCGCTGGCGCCGGCCGAGTTCGAGCGCGCCAACTACATGCGCAGCCTGGTCGATTTCACGGTCGCCTCGCCCGATCCTCGCCATTTTTATGCCCGGCGAGACCCGATCCCCTGGGACTGAAAAACAATAAATAGACCGACAGTCGGTCGGTTATAATCGATCGATGGCGCGCACTCTCAACCCGGCGATCCACACGGTCAGACGCGACGCGTTCGTCGACGCCGCCCAGCGCCTGATCACGCAGAAGGGCTACGAGCAGATGAGCGTGCAGGACCTCCTCGACGAGCTGGAGGCTTCGCGCGGTGCCTTCTACCACTACTTCGATTCGAAAGAAGAGCTGCTCGAGGCGGTCGTCAACCGCATGGTCGACGCCGGCGTCGCGGCGGTGGCGCCCGTGGTCGACGACCCTCTCCTGCCGGCCGTCCGCAAGTTCGAAGCCATCTTCGCCGGGATCCAGAGCTTCAAAGCGGAGCGCAAGCAGCTCGTGCTCGCGATTCTCGAGGTGTGGATCTCCGACCACAACGCGCTGGTGCGCGAGAAGTTCAGGCGTACAGCGGTGGTCCGACTGGCCCCGCTGCTTTCGGCGGTCATCGAGCAGGGCAACCGGGAGGAGGCGTTCCACACGGGGCCTGCCGACAGCACCGCGAGGGTCCTCGTGGGTCTCATGCAGAGCTTCGGTGATGCGGCGACCGAGCTGTTCGTCGCCCGCCAGGCCGGAACCATCGGCCTGGAAGAGGTTCAGCGCGCGGTCGAGGCCAACACAGACGCGTGCGAGCGAATCCTCGGTCTATCCGCCGGGTCGTTGACGCTCATCGACGAACCCGCCCTTCGGTTCTGGTTCGGATGAGCGATCAATGAGGAGACAAAGCACATGAAGGCGATCATCCAGGTCGAGCGGCTGACCAAGAGCTATGGCGGCAAGCGCGGCATCGTGGACGTGTCGTTCGAGGTGCCGGAAGGCGAGGTCTTCGGGTTCCTCGGGCCGAACGGCGCGGGGAAGACGACCACGATTCGCCTCCTCATGGCGCTGCTTCACCCCGACGCGGGCTCGGCACGGATCGCCGGCCTCGACTGCTGGCAGCAGTCGATCGAGATCAAGCGGCTGGTCGGCTACGTGCCGGGCGAGCCGGCCCTCGATCCCAACCTGACCGGCGGCCAGATCCTCGAGTATTTCGCGAACCTGCGCGGAGGCGTCGACCGGCCCTACCTGACGCAGCTGATCAAACGGCTCGACCTCGACCTCAATCGCAAGTTCCACCAGTACTCGACAGGCAACAAGCGAAAGGTGGTCTTGATCCAGGCCTTCATGCACCGCCCCAAAGTCCTGATCCTCGACGAGCCGACCAGCGGCCTCGACCCGCTCAACCAGCAGGTGTTCGACGGCATGGTCAAAGACGCGCGAGAATCCGGGAGCACCGTCTTCCTTTCCTCGCACGTGTTGAGCGAGGTCGAGAAAACCTGCACGCGAGTCGGGATCATCCGCGAAGGACGCCTGGTCCGGATCGGCGGCATCGCCGACGTGAAGGCCATCAAGCGGTACGAGATCACCATCTCCTTTGCATCGCCGGTGCCGCCCGAGACGTTCGCTTCACTCGAAGGCGTTGAGAAGGTAGAGGTGCTCAACGAGGGGCATGCCGTGCGCCTGGCGATCCAGGGCTCGGCTGACGCCGTGGTCAAAACAGCGGCGCGCTATCCAGTCGTCTCGCTGACGAGCTATGAACCCAGCCTGGAAGACATCTTCCTGCGCTACTACCAGGCTGACGGCAAGGTGCCCGAAGAGGCGGCGAATGTGGTTTAAAAGCGTCCTGGTCAAGACGCTGCGCGACTACCGCATCGCCATCCTCGGCTGGGGCATCGGCATGGGGCTGGTCGTGGTGTCGCCCATGGCGACCGTGTCCACGCTCATCAGCACCCCGCAGCAGCGCGCCGAGCTCGCGAGCCTGGCCGCGTCGTTCGCCTGGAACGCGGAGCTCGTCGCTCCCACCGTGGGCGGCTACGCGACCTTCAAGATCGGCATCTTCATCTTCCTGATCTGCGTCTGGCCGCTCCTCGCGGCGAGCCGCATGCTCCGGGGCGAAGAGGAACGCGGCTCGATGGACGTGCTGCTGTCCCTGCCGCGGAGCCGGGTTAGGGTGGCCGTCGAGAAGGTGGCGGCGATGTGGGTCGCGCTTCTCGCCATGGGCGTCTTGATCGGCCTTGTGGCCTTTGCCGGCGGCGAGCAGTTCAAGGGGGATTTCAACGTTGTCGACGCCCTGCTCTTCGGTCTCGACCTGGCTCTCGTCTGCGCCGTGTTCGGAGGCCTGGCCCTGTTGATCTCGCAATTCACGCAGGAGCGAGGCACGGCCGCGGGATGGACGGCGGCATTGCTGCTCGTTTTCATCGTGCTGGACATGGTCCACAGGGTCATTCCCAACACGGTGTGGATCTCGCAGCTGTCGCCGATCTACTACTACAACCTGAGCAAGCCGCTGGTGCCGAGCTACGGCGCCAGCGCCGGCGGCATGCTGGTGCTGGCAGGCCTCTCGGTCGGGCTTGCGGCCGTGGCGGTCTGGCTCTTCGCGCGACGCGACGTGGGCGACACAGTGGCTCTCCCGGCCTGGCTCCGCCTGCCGCAGCGCGCCGCCCGGGCCAACGTCATGCCCGCCGGCGAATGGTCCTTGCGCTCGATTTACGCACGTGGCCTGGGCATGGTGGCGATGCCAACCCTGTGGTGGACGCTGGGCATCGCCGGAGGGGCGGCGTGGTTCGTGGTCGTCATCAAGCAGAGCGAGGCCAAGCTGCAAGAGCTGGCCTCGGGTTCGAGCTTCTTCCAGACCCTGATCACGCAGTTCGGCAGCTCCAACGCAGGCTTCAACGCCAACCTTTTGAGCGCGATCTTCCTCATCCTCCCGCTGCTCTTGATGGCGTTCGCGGTCACCCAGGTCAACCGCTGGTCGTCAGACGAGGTGGACGGCCGTCTCGACATCGTGCTGTCGACGCCGCAATCGCGCCTGTTCGTCCTGCTCGGCCGTTTCGCCGCACTCACCACCGCGACGATCGTGATCGGCGTGATGACCCTCGCGGCCACGGCGCTGGCCGCGTCGGCGGCCGGCCTGAAGCTTGACACCGGCAATCTCGCCGCGGCGACGCTGGGCATGATCCCGATGGGGCTCTTGGTCGCCGCCGTCGGCTACCTGGCCGCCGGTTGGCTCCGCACCGCGGCCGACACCGGGCTCCTGAGCTTTCTGCTCGCGGCCTGGTTCTTCATCAGCTTCATCGGCCCCGATTTGAAGCTGCCCGACGGCACGTTGCGGCTCTCGCCCTTCTACTACTACGGCACGCCGCTGGTCCACGGCCTGCAGCTCGCCGACATGGTGCTGCTCGTGTCGGTCGGCGTCCTGGCGCTGGCCCTGGGCTCGGTGCGCTTCATGCGCAAAGACATAGCCGTCTAGCTCGGTTTTCGCTCCACCGAAACCACCAGGCGCCAGGCATTGCGCAGCGCGACGGCGAACAGGCTCAACGGCTACGTGGCTGATGCGTGCATCGTCTTTGCTCTCTATATGAGCGGTCGCCCGGCGCGCAGCGCCCGACCGTCAGCTCGGTTTTCGCTCCACCGAAACCACCAGGCGCCACGCGTTGCGCAGCGCGACGGCGAACAGGCTCATGAAGGCGCCGGCCACGACCAAGTACGCGGTTGGGTCGCCGAGCAGGAGCTCGACCGCCCCCACCAGCAGGTAGATGTAGGCCAGGACCGGCACGATCAGCAGCCAGAAGCTCTGGGCGACACGGTGCCAGCCGCCCTGCTCCGTGATCCGGAAGACCGGCCACCAGGTCTTGAATACGCGCCACAGGGCGACGACGACGACCAGCACGATGATCTCGCCGTGCAGCTGCAGGCTGAGGCCTGGCATCAGAGAGACGAGCGATAGACCGAAGACGATCGAAAGGATCGAAAGCGTCGACTGTGCGAGCGCCGCCCAGCGGTTGGCCTGGTCCGCGAACACGCCGACGTGAAGCTGCGTGGCCACGAAGATCAATCCGAGGAGCGTTGCCGCGCTGCCCCCCGAGGTGGCGAAGAAGAGGTTCCAATCTCCCAACTTTCAAGCGGGATTATCAGGCCCATGGGCGACGGGCGGCGGGCCGCCCTCCGGAATCGATGGAAGCTCGGAGAACCCATACGCGGTATAAACCCTCGATGACACGCCGCGGCCTCTTCTTGTTCGCCGCGATGTGTGTGATCTGGGGTATCCCGTATCTCCTGATTCGAATCGCCGTGGACGAGCTGTCGCCCGCGATGCTGGTCTTCCTGCGCACCGGCGTCGGCGCGCTCATCCTCATGCCGGTCGTGATCGCGCGAGGAGGCCTGCGCGGCATAGGCGCCAGGTGGGTGCCGCTGGTCGCCTTCGCGGCGGCCGAGGTCGGGATCCCTTGGCTGATGCTGGCCACCGCCGAGCAGAAGCTCCCGAGCTCGCTGGCCGGTCTTCTCATCTCGGCCGTGCCGCTCGTGGCGACGGTGATCGCGCCCCTGTTCGGCAATCGCGACTGGATCGGCGCCACCGGGGTCGTGGGATTGCTGGTCGGTATGGCGGGCGTGGCGGCCATCGTCGGGTTCGACCTCCGCGCATCGGCCCCGCTCGCCCTTGTGGAGATGGGGGTTGTCGCGATCGGGTACGCAGTAGGGCCGGCGATCCTGTCCCGCTACCTGACCGGCATGCCATCGGTCAGCGTGATCGGCATCTCGCTCACCCTGTGCGCGCTCGTCTATGCGCCCGCGGCGATCGTGCAGTGGCCCCATGCCGTGCCCAGCGTTTCGGTGCTGGCGTCGGTTGCGACTCTGGCCGTGGTGTGCACGGCAATCGCCTTCCTGCTCTTCTTCGCGCTGATCGCTGAGATCGGGCCCGTTCGCGCGACCGTGATCACCTATATCAATCCTGCAGTGGCCGCCGCGCTGGGCGTCACCGTGCTGCGCGAGAGCTTCACCTTCGGCATGGCGCTCGGGTTTGTGCTGGTGATCGCCGGCTCGGTGCTTGCGACGCGGCGCCGGCCTAGGCCGGCCTCCGCGCCCGAACGCACAGCCGAGCCGACCTCAGTTTGAGGCGCTGACGCCCCGGGCCGATCGGCCGCCGGCCGGTCCGCACCGACGCCGACACGTGGGTACGGGCGCGGACATGGGGCCGTCGTCCTCGGCGGGATCCGGGCGGAAAGTCCTTCGCACGACTCTGAGGCGCGTGCCGTGAGGCATCGGATTGGTGGACCCGAGGGGATTCGAACCCCTGACCTCTTGAGTGCGATTCAAGCGCGCTCCCAGCTGCGCCACGGGCCCATCGCAGGCTGCGACCGAAGGGCCAGTATAGCCGGGCCCCGATCGGCGCTTCGCGCGGGGAACACCCCGGCCCAGAGGACTGTTCATATACTCGCCAGATGTCGTTTCTCTCGAGGGGCAACAAGGTGCCGGAAGGCGTGGACGCGTCGCGAATCCCGCCCGGCCAGACGCTGACCGCGCCCGACCGCTGGCCACTGCTGCACTTCGGCCCGGTCCCGAAGGTCGACATCGCCAAGTGGGATTTCAAAGTTTTCGGCGCGGTGGAGAGCGAGCTGAAGCTGGATTACGGCGAGGTCCGCGCGCTTCCTTCGAAGGACGTGGTCGCCGACATCCACTGCGTCACCGGCTGGAGCCGGCTGGGCGACCGATGGACCGGCGTCCCGATCCGCGAGATCCTCGAGCGCACCAAGCCGAAGCCCGAGGCCAAGTACGTCATGGCGCACTGCGAATACGGGTACACGACGTCAGTGCCGCTGAGCGTGTTGGATGGCGCCGACAACCTCCTCTGCTACGCGTGGAACGGAGAGGACCTGTCGCCCGACCACGGTTGGCCCTTGCGGCTGTTCGTGCCCGCAAAGTACTTCTGGAAGTCGGCGAAGTGGTTGCGGGGGCTAGAGTTCATAGAGCGCAACCGCCTTGGATTTTGGGAGCAGCGTGGGTATCACGACGAAGCCGACCCATGGAAGGAGACACGGTACTGGTAGCGGGCCGCTAGAGGCCCCGCCGGTCGTCACCTTCACGACCGATTTCGGTTCCGGTTCGCCCCTGGTCGCGGCCATGAAAGGGGTGGTTCTCGCAGGGTGCCCCAACGCGGTCCTCGTCGACGTCAGCCACGAAGTCCCGCGCTTCGACGTGTCGGCGGGCGCCTTCATGGTGTTTGCGGGGACCCGCCATTTCGCGGGCGGGTCGGTGCACCTTGCGGTGGTCGACCCGGGCGTCGGCACCACCAGGCGGCGGCTCGTCATGCGGGCGGGCGGGCGGTACTACATCGGGCCGGACAATGGGCTTTTCGCGATCGTGATCGAAGAGGTGGGGATCCAGGCGGTCATCGAGCTGGCGCCCAGACCACACGGTGCGCCGACCTTCGAGGGCCGTGACGTGTTCGCGCCGGCCGCGGCCGCGCTCGCCTCGGGGGTCCCGATCGAGTCCCTGGGGCCGCCGACGGATCCGCCGGTCGGACTCCCGGACCTGGGCCCGCGCGTGCTGTGGACCGACGGTTTCGGCAACCTCGTGACGAACATCAAAGCCCCACCGCGCCGGATGCGGGTCCACAACCACGACATCACAGCGATCGCCACGACGTACTCGGACGGGCGGCCGAACGAGCCCTTCGTGTACGTCGGGAGCATGGGCTACCTGGAGGTTGCCGTGCGCGAGGCGCGCGCCGACAAGCTGCTCGGAGCGAGACCGGGCATGAAGGTCGAGCTGCTCTGATCCGCCCTTAACACCCTGGGTTGGCGCCTGCGTCTGGCGCCGGTAGCTTGACGTTCGCTGTGGTTCGGGTGGCCTGCCTGTGGGCGTTGCTCCTCTCCTTCTGCCTGGTGGGCTGCTCGAACCCTGCCCCGGCCGCGGCGGCGGCGCCTCCCGCGGTCTCGGGGGTCGTCCGGCAAGCTGTGTCCGAGCCCGTTCGGCTGTGGCAGGACTCCGCCATCTTCACGCTCGTCGGAGCCCTGATCGGTTCGGCGCGCCGGCGAGTGCTGGTCGAGATGTACGAGCTGGGGCGGCCGGACGTGGTGCGGGCGCTGGGCGCAGCCGCCGCGAGGGGCGTGGCGGTGCGCGTGATCACCGACCCGACGGTCAACGCCAGCCGGCGGTCGGCGGCGCGCCTGGATTCGCTCCGGGTCGCCGAGCGGGTCTATCCCATCGATGACGCGCTCCATCAGATCGACCACGTGAAGCTCTTGATCGTGGATGACCAGGCCGTGGTCGGAGGCATGAACTGGGGCGCCCACAGCGACCGCAACCACGACTACGTGCTCGAGACCCGGCTGGGGATCGAGATCGGGCGCCTGGTGAGCATCTTCGAACAGGATTGGAGCCTGGCCGGCGGCCGGCCGTCGCCGCTGTCGGTGCTGCCGGGCGAGATCGGGCAGACCGCGCCCTGGGAAGAGATCCGTTCGATGCTCGAGGCGGCCCTGCTGCACGCGAGACAGCGGGCGCTTGCCGAGATTTACACGCTCACCGACCCGGTGGTGATCGACGAGCTCGTGTCCGCACACCGCCGAGGCGTCGACGTGCGAGTCGTGCTCGACCCGAACCAGGCTTACAACCTCGACGCCTACGCGGAACTTGTCGCCGGGGGGGTACAGGCCCGCTGGTACCCCGTTCCCAGGGGCGCTCTGCTCCACGCCAAGATCGGCCTGTTCGACGGCGAGCTGGTTCTTGGCTCGGCCAACTGGACGCGCAGCGGCCTCGACGTGAACCACGAGCTGGACATCGAGACGAGCGACCCGGGCGCGGTGTCTGACTACGCGACGAGGTTCGAGGCAGACTGGACGAGGTCGAACGCGGCGGCGGCGGTGTGAGCCGCCCGGCGAAGGCTAGCTCTGGGGCGGCGGCCCGGCCGAGCCGGGAGGGGGCGGCCCCGAGGCGCCCGACGACGGCGGGAGTGATCCCGGAGCCGGCGTATTGCCAAAGTTGACCTGTGGGACGGCGCGGTCTGCGTCGTCGGCCTGGAAGAAGCCGAAGGGCTTGAACCCGAGCATCCCCGCGATCAGCGAGGTGGGGAGGGTCTGCAGCTTGATGTTGTAGTCACGCACGTTGCCGTTGTAGAAGCGCCGCGAGAACTCGATCTTGTCCTCGGTGGCCGTCAGGGTTTCCTGCAGGTTGGTGAAAGCGGAGATGGCCTTCAGGTCGGGATAGTTCTCCGACACCGCGAACAGGCTGCGGAGACTCTGGCTGAGCACGTTCTCGGCCTGGCCGATCTTGGCTGGATCGCCGGTCGCCCCGGCTGCGACGGCGCCGGCCCTCGCGTTGGTAACCGCTTCGAGGGTGCCGCGCTCGTGCCCCATGTAGCCCTGGACCGTGTTGACCAGGTTGGGGATGAGGTCGTGGCGCCGCTTGAGCTCGACGTCGATCTCGGACCAGGCTTCCTGCGTCCTGTTGCGGGCCGAGATAAGCCCGTTGTAGGTGAAGACGAGCCAAAGGACGACAAGGACGACGACAACCAGAACTACCCAGCCCACGGCCGCCCTATCGTACGCGCCCTAAGCGTGAGCGCGACGCGCCCATCGCGTCTTCTTCAGCATCTTCTTGTGCTTGTGCTTGCGCATCTTCTTGCGCCGCTTCTTGATTACCGAGCCCAATCCAACTCCCAGACACACGAAATTTCCCGAAGGGGATTCAGGCGGCGAATCATACCGTAAGCCGGTCGCCTCGCGTCCGAGCTTAAACTCGGCACGCATGTACTTCACCGACGCCCACGAAGAGCTGCGGATGCACATCCGAAGGTTCCTGGAGAAAGAGGTGCAGCCTCACCTGGACGAGTGGGAGGAGAAGACCTTTCCGGACTCCATCTTCGAGCGCTTCGGCGAGCTGGGTTTCCTGGGGTTGCGCTACCCGCCCGAGTACGGCGGCCAGGGCGGGGACTACTTTTCGGCCGTCGTGCTGTCGGAGGAGATGGCGAAGCTCGCCTGCGGCGGGCTGGGCATGGCTGTCGCCGTGCAGTCCGAGATGGCGACGCCGCCGGTGTTCCGCTTTGGCACCGAGGAGCAGAAGCGAAAGTGGCTCGTGCCGGCGATCCGGGGCGAGCAGATCGCCGCGCTCGCCATCACCGAGCCGGACGCGGGCTCCGACATCGCGGGGATCACGACCGTGGCGCGGCGCTTCGGCGATGAGTTCATCGTCAACGGCCGGAAGATTTTCATCACCAACGGCGCGCGATGCCACTGGGTGCTCGTCGTGACCAAGGGCGATCGTGAGCGTGGGCACAAGGGCTACAACCTGCTGCTCGTCGAGAAGGGGACGCCCGGTTTCACGGTGACTCGCACCCTGCAGAAGCTGGGCATGCATTCGTCGGACACCGCGGAGCTCCTGTTCGAGGACTGCCACGTGCCGGTGGCGAACCTCATCGGAGACGAGGGCGATGGGTTCAAGAACCTGATGTGGGAGCTGCAGGGGGAGAGGATGATCGCCGCCGCCGGAGCGATCGCCGGCGCCCAGCGCGTGTTCGAGTACGCGATGGAGTACGCGCGCAACCGCAAGGCTTTCGGGCAGCCTATCGCGCAGTTCCAGGTGATCAAGCACAAGCTCGTCGACATGGGCACCAAGATCGCGGCGGTACAGTCGTTCGTCTATCAGACCGCCAAGCTGTGGGACCAGGGCGAGTACCCGGTGCGCGAGATCTCGCAGGCGAAGCTGCTGGCGACGCAGGTCGCGTGCGAGGTGGCGGATGAGGCCATCCAGATCCTCGGCGGTCACGGCTACATGCGCGAGTTCCCGGTGGAGCGCGCGTGGCGGGACGCGCGCCTTGCGCGCATCGGCGCCGGCACCGACGAGATCATGAAGGAGATCATCGCCAAGACCTACGGCCTGTGACGGCGGCGTGATCCAGCCCACGCTGTACACGGGCTGCGAGCCTCCGATTGCAGCGGGGGTAGACGGGCGCATCCTCGCGGTGGGGGCAGGCGCCCGGGCCGCGGCGGGCCGGAGCGCCGCGGTCGTCCGGTTGGCTGGCAGCGTGATGCCCGGCCTGATCGACTCGCACATCCACCTGGAGTGGCTGGCCAACCGCAAGCTCAGCCTCGACCTGACGGGCGTGGGCAGCGTCGCCGAGGCCCTGCGACTGGTGTCGCTGCGGGCCAAGTCCCTCCCGAAGGACGTCTGGGTGTCGGGCGGTGGCTGGTTCAACGACTCGTGGCCCGACCCGGCGTTGCCCCACCGCACCCAGGTCGACAAGGCGGCCGGGGGCCGGCCCGTGTACCTACGCCGCAAGGATGGGCACTCGGCGTGGGTGTCGAGCGAAGCCCTGCGGCAGGCGGGGATCGACCGCGCGACCGTCGACCCGGCCGGCGGCACGATCGACCGGGACGAGATGGGCGAGGCGACCGGCATCCTGCGGGAGACGGCGATGGCTCTGGTGGGTGACATCGTGCCGAGGCCCCCCGACGGTGCGCTGGATTCCGCCATGGCGCGGGTCTTGTTGGACCTGGCCCGCCTCGGTCTCACGTCCGTGCACTCGATGGACAGAGCCCAGGGCTTTGCATCGCTCCAGCGCCTGAACGCGGACGGACGTCTGGCGGTCCGCGTCGTTTACAACCTTCCGGTGTCCGATCTGCCTCACGCGGAGCGGATGGGCGTCCGGTCGGGCTGGGGCGACCCGTGGCTGCGAATCTGGGGCGTGAAGGCGTTCCTCGATGGATCGCTCGGCAGCCGCACCGCGGAGATGCTCGACGGGACTGGCCAACCTCGCCTCCTGCAGCCCGAGCTGGTCGACATGGTCGAACGCTGCGCCCGGGCCGAGCTCAACGTGTGCCTGCATGCGATCGGCGACGGCGCTGTGCGCCGGGCGCTTGACGCCCTCGCGCCGCATCGCGGAGCGTGGCGGACGTGGAGGCCGCGCATCGAGCACGCCCAGTGTGTGAGCTCGAAGGACATGCCGCGCTTCGCGCGCATCGGCGTCATCGCGTCGATGCAGCCCATCCACGCAGTGGCGGACCGTGAGCTGGCCGACGCGATGTGGCCGGCGGTCGCCGGTCGTGCCTACGCGTGGCGTGCGCTCGAGCGCGCCGGAGCCCGGCTCGCATTCGGCTCGGACGCCCCGGTCGAGACCGCGGACCCGCTCGCGGGCATCGAGGCCGCGACGGCCTGGCGTCGCAAGGCGGGCTGGTATCCGGAGCTCGCCATGACGCGCCCCGCTGCGCTCCGCGCCTACACGTCCGGCGCCGCCTATGCCGCCGGCATGGAAAAGGACCTGGGCGCTCTTCGCCCCGGGATGCTGTGCGACCTAACGGTGGTCGAGAACGGCCGCGTCACCGCGACCGTCGTCGGCGGCAGGGTCACCTGGCGGCGAAAGCCTGCTTGAGCTTGGCGGCGGTCTCGAGCAAGGCTTCGTTCACGACCTTGACGTCATCGATGACGGCCATGAAGTTGGTGTCGCCGTTCCACCTCGGCACGACATGGAAATGCACGTGGTCGGGGATACCGGCGCCGGCAGCGCGCCCGATGTTGACCCCGATGTTGAAGCCCTCCGGGTTCATCGCGGCCCGCAGAACCGTGACGGTGCGCCGGACCGCGCGCATGACGCTTAGGGTCTGGGCATCGTCCAGGTCCTCGATGCTTCCTTGATGCGCGCGGGGCGCGACCATCGCATGCCCCGGGTTGTACGGGAACTTGTTGAGCATGACCAGCGCCCCCTCTGGGCGCCAGACCGCGAGGGCGGCGTCCTCGTCGTCGGGGTTCTCGAGCACGCGGCAGAAAAGGCAGCCGGGTCGCTGCTCGCCGCCGATGTACTGCATGCGCCAGGGCGCCCAGAGTCGCTCCATTGATCTACGTCCTGTTTCTTCTCATGGTCACCGCCGTTTGGGGCTGGACCTTCGTGCTGGTCAAGGATGCAGTCTCTCACTACCCGACCCTGACCTTCCTGGAGCTGCGCTTCGCGCTCGCCTTCCTCGTGATGGTCATCGTGGTGCGGCGCCTACCGTCCCGCCGCGAGCTGCGGGTCGGCGTGCTGGCCGGACTGGTGCTGGCGGGAGGCTACCTGACGCAGACCGTCGGCCTCACCATGACCAGCCCGGGCAACTCGGGGTTGCTCACGGGCCTGTTCGTGGTTTTCACGCCGCTCATCGACCGGGTGTTCGGAGTCCCCCTGCGCCGGTGGACGGTGATCGCCGTGCTGGTCGCGCTGGGCGGAACCGTGATGCTGGTCGGCGGCCCGGGCGGCTTCGGGCTGGGTGACCTGTTGACGGTCGTCTGCGCCTTTCTCTTCGCGCTGCACATCGTCTTGTTGAGCCGGTGGTCGCCGGGCTTGCGGTCGGCCCCGCTGGCCATGGTCCAGATGGGAACGGGCGCGGTCGTGTTCACCGCGAGCGGGTCGAACACGCTGTCCTTCCCGAGCGCCGGCGTGTGGTTCGCGATCGTGGTCACCGGGCTGTTCGCGTCCGCGCTCGCCTTCTACATCCAGACCTGGGCGCAGCAGCACCTCAGCGCGAGCCGGACGGCGCTGATCATGACCACCGAGCCGGCCTGGGCGCTGGCCGCGGCGGTGGTCCTGGCCGGCCAGAGGCTGGGGTGGCTGCAGGCTGCCGGAGCGGCCCTCGTTTTGGCCGCCATCGTGGGTCATGAACTCGCATCCCTAAAATTTGAACCCCATGGTGAACCGGCCCCGCCGTAGCGTCTATGTGCCCCAGGACATCGAGCCCAAGTGGCAGAAGGTCTGGGCCGAGCGCGGCGTGATGAAGGCGAGGGACGACTCTCCCAAGCCGAAGTACTACGACCTGGTCATGTACCCGTACCCCTCGGGCGACCTGACGGTCGGGCACGCGCGCAACTACGTGATGGGCGACGTCCTCGCGCGGATGAAGCGCATGCAGGGATTCGAGGTGCTCCATCCGTTCGGATGGGATGCATTCGGGCTGCCGGCCGAGAACGCAGCGATGAAGCGCGGGAACCTGCACCCGGAGAGCTGGACCCTTGGGAACATCGCCAAGGGCACGCGCGAGCTGAAGATGATGGGCATCCTCTACGACTGGGACCGTGAGGTCACCAGCTGCCTGCCCGACTACTACCGCTGGACCCAGTGGCTCTTCCTCCTGATGCTGGAACGTGGCCTGGCCTACCGCGCCATGGCACCCGTCAACTGGTGCCCGGTCGACAAGACGGTGCTCGCCAACGAGCAGGTGATCAACGGGCGGTGCTGGCGGCATCCCGACGTCGAGGTGGAGAAGCGCGACCTGGAGCAGTGGTTCTTGAAGATCACCGACTACGCCGACCGGTTGCTGGACGACCTGGCGCTGCTGGACAGATGGCCCCACAAGGTGCGTGTGATGCAGACGAACTGGATCGGCCGCAGCAAAGGCGCGGAGGTGGATTTCGAGGTCGAGGGGCTCGGAGGCGAGACGGTGCGAATCTACACGACGCGACCGGACACCTTGTTCGGCGCGACGTTCATGGTGCTCGCCCCGGAGCACCCGCTGGTCGAGCGCATCACCACCGAGAAGCATCGGGAGCGGGTCCGCGAGTACGTCGAGAAGGCCCGCAAGGAGACCGAGATCGAGCGATTGTCGACCGAGCGTGTCAAGTCGGGCGTCGCGACGGGCGGGTTTGCGATCAACCCGGTCAACGGCGAGCGCATCCCCATCTGGGTCGCCGACTACGTCTTGATGACTTACGGCACGGGCGCGATCATGGCCGTGCCTGCGCACGACGAGCGCGACTTCGAGTTCGCGACCACGTACCACCTGCCGATTCGCGAGGTGATCGCGCCGCCCGGCGGCGAGCAGGGCGAGCTGCGCGAGGCGTACACCGGCCCGGGCCTTATGGTCAACAGCGGCGACTTCGTGGGCCTGGACGCTGCCGCCGGGATCGAGAAGGTGACAGCGTGGCTGGAAGCCAGGGGCAAGGGCAAGCCGGCGGTCAAGTACCGTCTGCGGGACTGGCTGATCTCGCGCCAGCGGTACTGGGGTGCTCCTATCCCGGTGGTCTATTGCCCGGTCGACGGAATCGTCCCGGTGCCGGCGGAGCAGCTCCCGGTACTGCTGCCCAAGGAGTACCGGCCGCTGCCAGACGTTCCCGAGTTCTGGCGAGCGACGTGTCCGAGATGCGGCGGCGAGGCGCGACGCGAGACCGACACGATGGACACCTTCATCGATTCGTCGTGGTATTTCCTGCGGTACGCGAGCCCGCACGACCAGACGCAGGCGTTCGACCCGGAGCTCGCCAACCATTGGATGCCGGTCGACCAGTACACAGGCGGCGTCGAGCACGCGATCCTGCATCTCCTCTACTCGCGCTTCTTCACCAAGGTGCTTCACGACGCCGGGTTGCTCAACGTGTCGGAGCCTTTCAAGCGACTGTTCAACCAGGGCATGGTGAAACGTTTCGGCCAGGTGATGTCGAAGTCGCTGGGAAACGGGGTCTCGCCGGAAGAGCTGGTGGCGGCGCAGGGCGCGGACGCTGGGCGGATCTACGAGATGTTCATCGGCCCGCCGGAGGAAGACGTCGAGTGGTCGGACGCCGGTCTGAACGGAGTCGTGCGGTTCCTGCAGCGTGTCTGGCGGCTGGTCCTGGAGCCGGAATCGATCGCCGAGGACGGCTCAGGGCCGGACGGTGGTGCCGATGTCGCCGTGCTGCGGCGGAAGGTCGCTCAGACCGTCGGGCGCGTCACCGAGCAGAACGAGGAGCTGCGATTCAACACGGCGGTCGCGGCGCTGATGGAGCTCGCCAACTCGATGCAGGACTACCTGCAGGGGGGCGGCTCGCGCGACGCCGACTGGGATGCCGCGGTGCGGACGCTGGTCAAGCTGCTGAACCCGATGGCGCCGCACATCTGCGAGGAGATGTGGGAGAGGTTGGGCGAGAGCGGGATGCTGGCTGATGCGTCGTGGCCGGAGTTCGACGCCGCGGCTGCCGCGGAGCTGAAGCTCGTCCTGGTGGTCCAGGTCGCCGGCAAGCTGCGCGACCGGCTCAGCGTCGAGGCCGGGCTGTCGGAGGCCGATGCGCTCACTGCGGCGCTGGCCAGCGAGAAGGTTCGCGCGGCGCTGAACGGGCACGGCCCGTCGAAGGTGATCTACGTCCAGGACCGGCTGATCAACCTCGTCCCCTAGCGCCCCGGGCTCAGTCCGTCGGCTCGTTAGCCTGCCCGGCCCTCGTGCGTTAACAGGCAGGCTTGACCCTTCGTCGGACCCGCCAATACCATCCGTGTGACCCCTTTGGGTGGGCGGGGGGTGGTGGGTGGTGCGGTCCATCACTCATTGTTGCGGCACCGGGACACGGATTCCGGTATCGAGAACAAAGTCGGCGATGACGTGTGAGCCGGCTGCGACGGTCACGGCGTTGGGCCCACTGATGATCCGCATGTAGGTCTTCAGTGTTGGCTTCCAGGTGCCGGCCGGCAGGTCGATCGAGTACGCGCCGTGCGAGTCTGTCACGGCCGCGGCGCTCGTCCGGCCGTCCGAGAAATCCACCTCGAGCCCGGCGACCAAGCGCCCGGCGCAAACGTCACCGGCGGGTTGCACCGGGGTGCAAGGCACCGCGGTCACAACTCCGGTGACGTGGCCCGTCCCCGTGGACGGCGAGCTGCCCGGAAACTGGTACGCGCCGCAACCGGCCGTCACCAAAACCAGCGCCGCCAGCAGCATGTTTCTCATCTCAAGACCCAACGCCGGAGACTACCTCCAGGTCACGCCGCCCGACCAGGCGCCGGTCCCCTCCGAGGTAGTGTGTTTAGGCTCGATCCGGGATGGCCAAGCGGTAAGGCAGAGGACTTTGGATCCTCGACCGAAGGTTCGAATCCTTCTCCCGGAACCACTTTCCATCCTTAACAGGCTGGGTTTTCAGCGCGTCAGGCCCTCTCTAGCTTTCAGCGCATGGGCTCGCACATTCGATTCGTCCCCGGCTGGAGGCGCCTGCTGGTGCTTGCCGCCCCGCTTGCCCTCGCGGTCGGTGGCGTGGCGGGAGCCCGCGCTTACAGCTCCTTTTCGAGCCTCTCTCCAAGTGCGATGCAGAACGTGCCCGCAAACGCCGGGCTCGACGTTCCGCCTCCGCCCGGCCTGCTGGTGGATGTGATCGGCGCGGTGGCGAATCCCGGCCTTTACAGGGTCCCGCGCGGCGATCGCGTGTATGACGCCGTGGCAGCTGCCGGCGGCCTGAGCCCCGACGCCGATGCCTCGCGGCTGCCCAACCTGGCCGGGCGATTGAAGGATGGCGAGCAGGTCAAGGTGCCTTTTGCCAAGACCACGTCGGGTACGGTGATCACGCGCACCAATCTCAACACCGCCACGCTCGACGAGCTCGAGACCGTCCCGGGGTTCACCGAAGCGTTCGCGCAGGAATGCATCGACTATCGGACCAACTTCGGCGGTTTTCAGAACACCCGTGAGCTGGTCGACATCCTCGGCCTGAGCGAGGCCGACTACGTCATCGCCCGGCGCTATCTCACGCTGTGAGCCGATTCCCGGGTCTGGTCATCGCGTTGTCATGGTGTTCTGCGCTTGCGACGGTGGTGGTCGTCGCGCCATACCAACCGATGCTGGGGGCTGTCGCAATCAGCCTGGCGGTGCCGTGCCTGTTCCTAGCGGCGATTCTGCGACCCCCTATCCTCGCTCTGGCGATCGCCGCCGTGCTGCTGGCCGTCGGCAGGGCCGAGCTTCCCGCCGCCGACCCGCAGGCTCCTTTGCGCGCGGCCTCGCTGGCCGGTCAGACGGTCACAGTCACCGGTCAGGTCGCCGACGATCCCCGGCCCTCCGGCGGCGGCGTGGAGGTATTGGTCGAGCCCGACGGCATCGCCCTGCCGGCCGGTCATGTCGCTGGGATCGGCAACCTCATGGTCCGCTGGCGAGGACCGACCGAGGTCGCGTTCGGCGACGAGGTCCAGGCGAGCGGCAAGCTCACCCTGCCCACGGACCTGCCCACGTTCGACCGGCGGGCCTACCTGGCGCAGCGACACGTCTATCTCGAGGTCGAGGCGAGCGCACTCGATGTGGTAGCCACGGGTTCGGGCATCGCGGGCTTACCCGCCTGGTTGCGCTCCCGCTACACGGTGGCGCTCGACAACGCCGTTACGGCGCCCCATGCGGCCGTCTTGCTCGGAATCGTCCTCGGGATCCGGCAGGGCATCCCATCGGCGCTCCAGCAAGCGTTGATCGCCACCGGGCTCATCCACCTCCTCGTGCTGAGCGGGCTCAAGGTGGCCGTCTTCGCACGCATCGTTCAGGGTGCGCTCAACCCGGTGCTCGGGCGGCTTGCCACGTGGCCGGCCCTTGCCCTGATCGCCCTTTATGCGATGGTGGGCGGAGCCACTCCGGCCGCGACTCGCGCCGCCGCCATGGGCGGCCTGGCGATCGCCGCCACCCATCTCGGCCGCCCCACCCATGTCTGGACGACTCTCGCCATGACCGCAGCGGCGATGCTGGGCTGGCACCCCGAGCTGGCCTGGGACGTCGGGTTCCAGCTGTCGTTCGCAGGGACCGCCGCGATCATCCTGTTGACGCCTGGGATCGAGAGTCGTCTGCGTTTCATGCCGCACTTCCTGCGGGAGCCATTCGCCGTCACGTGCGCGGCCCAGGTCGGAACCCTACCGATGATGGCGACCGACTTTCACGTCCTGTCTCCAGTGGCGCCGTTCGCCAACGCTCTGACGTTGCCGATCCTTCCCGTCCTCATCGTGCTCGGCCTCCTGCTCGGGCCGCTTTCACTCCTGCCGGATCTCGCGCGATCCGCCGCGATCCCGACCACCGGCTTGTTGGCCTACGTCGAACAGGTCGCTTATCTTCTGGCGCGCGCCCCCGCCGCCGCGATCTCCATCGCGGCGTTCCCCGCGTGGTTGGGGGCCGCCTACTATTCGGCGCTGGGATCGGGCATCGCCGGGACGCAAACGACCGGCCGCCCCCGCAAAGTGGCGCTGATGGGGACCGTTGCGGCTCCCGCGCTGATCTCGGCCACGGCGCTCGTCATGTGGGCCCACGCACCGGCGCAGGCGAGCGTCCTGTCCGTCGGTGACGGGCAGGCGGTTCTTTTGCGGGGACCGCAGGGCGCGATCCTGATCGACGGCGGTCCAAGCCCCCAAAAGCTCAACGACCAGTTGGGGACCCAGCTCCCGCCCTGGCAATCCCGGATCGACGCCCTGGTGATCACCGCTCCAGCGCTTGGCCACGTGGGTGGCCTGGTCGGGTTCGACCGCCAGGTGACCTCAGTTTTCGTACCGGACGCCGACCTGACCGGCACCATCTGGCGCACCGCTGCCTTCGAAGCGGCGGCACGCGGGGCATCGATCCGGCGGTTGCGAGCCGGCGACAACGTGATCATCGCGGGCTTCGAGATTCAGGCCTTATCACCCGAACCGGGCGCTCCTGGAGACTTGCCCGGGGCCGCCGACATGGCGCTGCGCGTGGTGTCGCCCGACGGGACGAGCCTGTGCGATTTCAGCGACCTCGACCTCGACGGACAGACGATTGCCGCCGCGCGCCTACCGGGTCCCTGCTCCTATGTGCTGCTGCCCAGCGGAGGGCGCAGCTTGCTGTCCCCGGATCTCGACCATGTCGCCATCGCGACCTCCACGCAGCTGGTCGCCTCACGGGGATCGGGAAGGCTTGCGACCGGCTTTCCTCCGAACGTCCTGCGGACGGACCAGGAGGGAACGATCACGCTCGCCATGTGATCCATGAGCCGCATCACCGTCAGGGGTACGATCGCAACCATGCCCCGCGTGACGAATCGGCCCGAGGCGATGGCCGTTCTGCTCCACGGAGAGGAGCGTTTCCTCGTCGACGAGAAGGCGCGCGCCATCCTCCAGCAGTGGACGGCCGAGCTAGTCTCCGACTTCGGGTTGGAGACGCTCGAGGGCGCGGGCCTCAGCGCAGCGAGGCTCCAAGACGCAGTCCTGCAAGCGCCCTTTCTCGATCCATATCGCGTCGTCTTCGCGCGCATGCTCCCCGCCTCGCGGGCCGAGGGGCTGGCCGCGGGGCTGGTAGAGATTCCGCCGACCACTCGCATCGTGGTCACGGTGGCCGGCCGTCTGGGCGCGACCAACAAGCTGGCGAAAGCGATCAGCTCCGTGGGCGGAACGGTCGAAGAGATGCAGCACCTTAAAGGGCGAGCGCTCGGCGATTGGACGGCCCGCCGCGCTGTAGAGAAGCACCAGCTGACCGCGGTTGTGGCGGCCCAGGTCGTTCGCGTCACGCCACCCGACCTCAGCGTGATCGACTCCGAGCTGACCAAGCTCGCCGCGTATAGGGCCTCGGGCGCGAAGCTCACCCCGGAGGTCATCTCAGACCTGTTGGCCGGCGGTCGCGAGGACGAGATCTTCAAGCTGACTGATAGCTTGCTGCCCAGTCCAACAGCCCAGGCGCTCACGATCGCGCGCAGCCTGACGGGCGTGGGGATGCAGCCGACGTCTATCGCATATCGCATGGCGCGCCACATCGCGTTGGTGCTCGAGGTTCGCGCGAAGCAGGATCGCGGCGAGACGCTTCAGCGAGTCCAGGACGAGATGACCGAGCACCGCTTCGTGGTGCAGAAGGCTTACGACGCAGCCCAGCAGGCCGACCCCGACCGCCTGGAAGAAGCGCTGAAGAAGATCCGCAACTACGAGTGGGAGGTCAAGTCAGGCCAGATCGACGCCGAGCTCGGGCTGGATGTGCTCCTGACCCGGCTCTAGGACAGAGGCCGGGCTACTTCTTCTTGGCGGCGGTCTTGGCCGGGGAAGCCGTCTTGGCCGAGGCAACCGTCTTGGCCGAGGCAACCGTCTTGGCCGAGGAAGCTGTCTTGGCCGGGGCAACCGTCTTGGCCGAGGCAGCAACTTTGGCCGAAGCCTTGGGCGCAGCTTTGGCCGGCGCAGGAGCCGCGGCCTTCTTGCCCTTGGCTGCGGCGGGAGCCGGCGCCGCGCTGGCGATTTTCGCCATCTGCCGGGCGAGCCGTCCCTTTCGCCGCGCCGCATTGTTCCGGTGAAGGACGCCCTTCGACGCTGCGCGGTCGAGCGAGCGCACTGCGTCGAGCGTGATCGCCAGGCGGTCCGAGCCGTCGCCGCCGGTTTCCGTCATCGAGCGCCTGGCTTTGACGACCATCGTCTTGACCTCCGACCGCACGGCTCGATTTCGCGCCGCGCGCTTGACGCCGGAGCGTGCCTGCTTCTTGGCGGAGGCGGTTCGCTTAGCCACGAGTCATCACCGGTTTGGAGAACAAGGTCACGAAGCTAGGATTATAGAGGTCAGTGGAGTTCGAACTCGGCGGGAAGCGCCCCAACGTTCATCCCGACGCATACATCGCACCGACCGCCGTCCTCATCGGGGACGTCGAGGTCGAGGCTGGCGCGAGTGTGTGGTTCGGCGCGGTTCTGCGTGGTGACGAAGCCAGGATCTCGATCGGTGAGGGCGCGAACGTACAAGACAATGCTGTCCTCCATTGCGCTGAGAACCTACCGACGCTGATCGAAAAGAACGCCAGCATCGGTCACTCCGCACAGCTGGAAGGCTGCGTCGTCGAGCAGGGCGCGGTCGTCGGCATGGGCGCCACGATGCTGCAGCGCAGCCGGCTGGGCGCAGGCTCGATGCTCGCCGCTGGCGCCGTCCTGCAGGAGGGCAAAGAGGTGCCACCAGGCCACATGGCCGCGGGCGTGCCGGCCACCGTGAAGAAAGCGCTTGATGGGTCCTCCAACCACTGGGTCGGCACCACCGCGCGGCACTACCAGGACCGTGCGATCAGGTACCGGACGCAGCTCAAGCGCACGACCCCTTGACGCTCGCGCTTCCGGCGCGCGCCAAGCTCAACCTGGACCTCGAGGTGATCAGGCGCACCGAGGACGGCTTTCACGACGTGCGAACGACGATCCAGGGGATCGACCTGCACGATCTGCTGCTGATGACCGATGCAAGCCAGACCAGTCTCACCATCACCGGCCTGCCGGTTGCGAGCAGCCACGAAAACTCGGTCCTCAAGGCTCATCATGCGCTCGAGCTGGCGATCGGCCGGGCGATCCCGACGCGGTTCCACCTGCACAAGCGCATCCCGCCCGGATCTGGGATGGGCGGGGCGAGCTCGGACGCCGCCGCGGTGCTGAGGGGCCTCGCCGCGGTGCACCGGCTCGACGTCGACCTTCGCGCTCTGGCGCTGTCGATCGGCGCGGACGTCCCCTTCTTCCTCACCGGCGGCACGGCGAGAGCCGAGGGGCGAGGCGACAAGCTGACCCGCCTGCCCACCACGCCTGCATGGTTCGCCATCGCCTGGCCCGGCATCGAGCTCTCGACCGCGTCCGTGTACCTTGCGTGGGACGAAGTGCAGGGCGAAGCTCCAAATCACCTGCTGCGCGCGGCCGAGCTCGCCGAGCCGCGCGTGGTCGATTTCGCGCAAAGCCTGGGGCCGGGTTGGCAGATGACCGGCAGCGGCTCCGCCTTCTTCCGACGTTGTACGGACTATGAGCAGGCGCGAGAGGTCACGGCCTCCGTCGATTGCTGGACGGCTGTGACGCGCGCCGTCGGCCCCTGGGCGTGACCTCGATTCGCAAAAGGGCCGCGGTCTGGGCCGGCAAGGCGACCGGCGCGTTGAGTCGCGTCAGCGGACGTGGAGGCGGCACGACTCTGCCCGGCGACGTCGCGCGCGCGATCGACCCGCTTGTGCTGACCAAGCTTTCGCAGGACCTCAACCAGGGATCGATCGTGATCACCGGCACCAATGGCAAGACGACGACGGCGCGCTTGATCAGCTGGCTGCTCGAGGGGGCCGGCCACCGTGTCGTCGCCAACCGCGCCGGCGCCAACCTCATCTTCGGTGTCACCGCCGCCGCCCTCGACCGCGCGGACGCGGGCGGCAACCTGCGTGCGGACTGGGGCGTTTTCGAGATCGACGAGGCGAGCCTACCGAAAGCGGTCACCGAGCTCCAACCGCGCGTGACGCTGCTGATGAACCTGTTCCGAGACCAGCTCGACCGCTACGGCGAGCTCGAATCGATTGCGATCAAGATCGAATCCGCCCTGGCCGCGCTCCCCGAGAACGCTCGCGCCATCCTCAACGCGGACGATCCCCGAGTCGCCGAGATCGGCCTCGGCCTGCCGAACGCGCCCCTGTGGTACGGCCTCGACGACACCTCGATCGCGGCGCGCGAGCTGCCGCACGCGGCCGATGCGCGCACCTGCCCACGATGCGGCTCAAGCCTGCATTTCGACGCGGTCTACGTCGGGCATGACGGCGTGTACCAGTGCCCCAACGGCGACTTTGCGCGACCCCAGCCCGAGTTGACCGCGACGAAGATCGAGCTCAACGGTTTCGACAGTCTCGCCACGACCATCGACGGCACGCGTATCGACTTCCCGCTTGGCGGCCTGTACAACTGCTACAACGTGCTCGCCGCCTTCGCGGCGGCAAGGGCGATTGGCCTCGAGCCCGACTACATCGCCGAGCGCATGCGCACCTTCAGCGCAGCGTTTGGGCGGCAGGAGCGCGTAGAGTTCCGCGGTCGCCATCTCAACCTGGTCCTCTCCAAGAATCCAGCGGGCTTCAACGAGACACTTCGGACCGCTGTCGACCTCGCGCATGGCAACAGCTTCCTGATCGGCCTGAACGACCGCAAGGCGGACGGCACGGACGTGTCGTGGATCTGGGACGTCGACTTCGAGATGCTGCAGGGCAAGGCGAGGGTCGTGGTGCCCGCGGGCACTCGCGCGCACGACCTGGCGGTGCGCCTCAAGTACGCCGGCGTCAAGGCCGAGCAGCCCGAAACCGATCCTGCGAGAGCTCTCGATCAGCTGATCAAGGTCACCGAGGAGGGCGAGACCGCACACCTTCTTTGCACGTACACGGCGATGCTCGACCTGCGCGCCGAGCTGGTCAGGCGCGGCTGGGCCAAGCCTTACTGGGACACTTAAGCGTTAGATGAAGTTCACAGTCGGCTGGCTCTACCCCGACCTCATGAACATCTATGGTGACCGTGGAAACATCCTCACGCTGCTGAAGCGCGCGGAATGGCGCGGCTTCGACGCCCGCGTGATCGAGCTCGGGCGCGGGAGCCATAAGGAGATGGAGGACGTCGACGTCTTCTTCTTCGGCGGCGGCCAGGACCGCGAGCAGGCGTTGGTCTACGAAGACCTGCTGGAGTTCAAGCGGGAACCCCTGCAGCGCGCCGTGGGCGAGGGGGCGCAGGTTCTCGCCGTATGCGGCGGATACCAGCTGCTCGGCCACTACTACCAGACCGCGGAGGGGGAAAAATTTCCCGGCCTCGGCCTGATCGACGTGCGTACCGAGGCAGGGAAGAAGCGGTTCATAGGTGACGTGGTCGTCGAAACCCAGATCGCAGATCTCACGCCCAAGACGCTGGTCGGTTTCGAGAACCACAGCGGACGCACGTTTCTCGGAGCCAAGGCTGGGCCGCTGGGCAAGGTGCGGCTCGGCCACGGCAACAACGGGTCAGACGGCTTCGAGGGATGCCTGCAGGGAGGCGTGATCGGCACCTACCTCCACGGGAGCCTGCTGCCGAAGAACCCGCAGCTGGCCGACTATCTGATCTGGAACGCGCTCAAGCGTCGCGGCGCCGGCGAGCTTTCGCCGCTGGACGACTCGGCTGAGCTGGCCGCGCACGACCGGATCCTGCTGCGCGCGCCACGGCACGCGAGCGTGTAGGGGCCCCATTCCTGGGGGCGGCGCGCGATCCATCGGCGCCGTTGGCCGAAACTCGTGGCGTCAGCGCCTCGCGAAGCACCTGGTCGATCGACTCGACCATCACGAGCTGCATCTCCTTGCGTAGGTCGGCCGGAATGTCGTCGAGGTCGGCCTCGTTGCGCGTCGGCAGCAGCACGCGGCGCAGTCCCGCGCGATGCGCCCCGAGAACCTTCTCCTTGATCCCGCCGATCGGCAGCACCCGTCCGCGCAGCGTGATCTCGCCGGTCATCGCGACGTCATCGCGCACGGGCCGGCCCGTGAGGATCGAAGCCATCGCCGTCAGAACCGTCACGCCGGCGGACGGCCCTTCTTTCGGCTGCGCCCCGGCGGGCACGTGCACGTGGATGTCGTTCTTGTCGAAGAGCGCGGGGTCGATGCCGATGTCTGCCGCGCGCGTCTTCAGGTAGGACAGAGCCGCCGACGCCGACTCCTTCATCACGTCGCCCAGCTGGCCGGTCAGCTTGAGCTCGCCCTTGCCGGGCGTGAGCGCGGCTTCGACGAAGATGATCTCGCCGCCGGTCGGCGTCCACACCAGCCCGGTGGCCACGCCGGGCCGGTCGATGCGCTCGGCCGCGTCGTCGAAGAAGCGACGCTTGCCCAGCGCCGCGCGAACCCTCTTCGCGTCGTCCGACCCGCGCCTCGGACGCTTTCCCACCGCCATGTCGGCAACGTCGCGACGCATCACGGATGCGATCTCGCGTTCCAGGTTGCGCACGCCAGCCTCGCGGGTGTACTGGCGGATGATCAGGCGAATCGCCTCCTCGGACATCGACACCTCGTCGGTCCGCAGGCCGTGCGCAGAGAGCTGTTTGGGGATCAGGAATCGTTGCGCGATCTGCAGCTTCTCGTCTTCGGTGTAGCCGGAGAGGTTCAGGACCTCCATGCGGTCGCGCAGGGCGGGCGGGATGGTTTCGAGGCTGTTGGCGGTGGTGATGAACATCACCTTCGACAGGTCGAAGGGCACGTCGAGGTAGTTGTCCCGGAAGTCCTTGTTCTGCTCCGGGTCCAGCACCTCGAGCAGCGCGGACGACGGGTCGCCACGCCAGTCCGCACCGATCTTGTCCACCTCGTCGAGCATGAACACCGGGTCGTTCGACTCCGCGCGCCGGACGGCCTGCAGGATTCGGCCAGGCATGGCGCCGATGTACGTGCGCCGGTGGCCACGGATCTCGGCCTCGTCGTGCACACCCCCGAGCGACGCTCTCGCGAACTTGCGCCCCATCGCGCGGGCGATCGACTGTCCGAGCGACGTCTTGCCGACGCCCGGCGGGCCGACGAAGCAAAGGATGGGCTCGCGTCCGCGGTCGGTCGAGCCGCGCTGCTGCTTGAGGCGCCGCACCGCGAGGTGCTCGACGATTCGCTGTTTCACCTTGTCCAGGTCGTAGTGGTCGTCGTCCAGGATCTCGCGAGCCTTCACGACGTCAACCTCGCCTCCGGTCGACAGGTTCCAGGGGAGCGAAACGATCAGCTCCAGGTACGTCCGGATGACCGACGATTCCGGCGACGCGCTCGGGATGCGCTCCAGCCTCGTGAGCTCGCGGTCCGCCTCGCGCCTCGCCTCGGGCGGGAGGTCGGCCTTCTCGATCCGCTCGCGCAGCTCGCTGAGCTCGGCGTGCTCCGAGTCCAGCTCGCCCAGCTCGCGCTGGATGGCCTTGAGCTGCTCGCGCAGGAAATACTCGCGCTGGGCCTTGCCCATCTGCTCCTCCGCCTGCGACTGGATCTTGCGGCCAAGCTCCAGGACCTCGAGCTCGTGGGACATGTGGCCCAGGAGCTTCTCGAGCTTGGCCTTGGCGGAGTTCATCTCGAGAATCTCCTGACGCTGCTCGGTGGTCAGGCGGATGTGGTTGGCGATGTAGTAGGAGAGGTGCAGCGGGTCGTCGATTGACCCGGCCGCTCCGGCGAGCTCCGCCGGCAGGTGCGGCGCCAGCGTCACGAGCTGCTGGAACGACTGGATGGCCCTCCGCATGAGCGCTTCGCGCTCGATCGTCAGGAAGTTCTCGGTCGACTCGGGGTACATCTCGACGCCGCAGGTGAGGTACGGGTCCTCCGACATCGCCTCGACCAGCCGGATCCTGCGCATCCCGAGCACCGCCAGCTGCACCGTCCCGTCCGGCAGCTTGAGCAGGTGCTGCACGCGCACCATCGCGCCGACGTGGTGGATATCCTTGAAGCCGACGTCTTCCGCCGTCTCGTCGAGCTGGGTTGCGACGGCAATTTGGCGCTCGACCCCGGTCAGGTCGTCGAGCAGCTGAAGAGATTTCTTTCGGCCGACCGACAGCGGTACGAAGATGCGCGGGAAGACCACGGTCGACTTCAACGGCAGGACCGGCAAGTGGGACGGGACTGCGCCCTCCAGGTTGACGGCCGGCATCTCGCTCACGAACGGATTATCCCCCGGCATCGCCCCTTCCCAATCGGCCCGCGGCCAGGGAACCGGGCCCAAGCTGGCATAATCGAGTGGCCCGGAAGGGCGAAACTTTGAGCCAAGCGATAACGGCCGTCATACTCGCCGCCGGTCACGGCACCCGGATGCGGTCGCGTACTCCCAAAGTCCTTCACCCCATCTGCGGCCGCCCCATGATCGACTACGTCCTCGACGCGGTCGCCGAGGCCGGCGCCAAGGACATCAAGGTGATCGCAAACCCGCACCACGCCGAGGTGGCGGGCCACCTGGACGAGAGGGGCATCGCGCCAACCTTTCAGCGCGACCCTAAAGGCACCGCACACGCCCTGCGCCAGATCCCGGCGAACCAGCTGAGGGGCAAGCTCGTCCTGGTGGTCAACGGCGATTCACCGCTTCTGACCGGGGTCACCATCGCGCAGATCGTTCACGCGCACAACGAGAGCGGCGACCCGGCGACCATCGCGAGCGTCGAGGACCCCGGTCGGGATGACGGCCGCATCATCCGCGCCGCGGACGGATCGCTTGGGCGGATCGTCGAGCGGAAGGACGCCACGCCGGATATCAAAGCCGGCGTCCACGAGTTCAACATCGGGGTCTACTGCTTCGACGGGACAAAGCTGGTCGAGGCCCTGGAGCAGGTCGGCGACGACAACAAGGCTGGTGAGTTCTACCTCACCGACGTGTTTTTGCACATTCACCCGGTCGGAATCGTCAAGCTCGCCGATCCGCTGGAGGCGATGGGGGTCAAGGACCGCGTCCGACTCGCCGTAGCGGCCGCGGTCATGCAGCGCCGCATCCTGGAGCGCTGCATGCTCAGCGGCGTGACCGTGACCGACCCTGCCAGCACGTTCATCGACGCCACCGTCACCATCGGCCAGGACACGGTGATCGAGCCGTTCACCGTGATCAAGGGCCACTCGGTCATCGGCTCCGACTGCAAGATCGGTCCGCACGTCCATATAGAAGACGCGCGCATCGGCGACCGCTCGGACTGTGGCCCGTTCGCCAAGTTGAGGCCCGGCACCGAGATCGCAGAGGACGTCCACGTCGGCAGCTTTGCCGAGCTCGTTCGGACCAGGGTGGGTCGCGGCAGCAAGGTGCCGCACGTGTCCTACCTGGGCGATACGGACCTGGGCGAGGATGCCAACATCGGCGCCGGAACGATCACGGCCAACTTCGACGGGACCAACAAGAACCGGACCCAGATCGGCGACGGCGCCTTCGTGGGGGTCGACACGATGCTGGTCGCTCCAGTCAAACTTGGCAAGGGATCGCGCACCGGGGCGGGTTCGGTCGTTACCAAGGACGTGCCGGCCGGCGCGACAGCCGTCGGAGTTCCCGCTAGGGTGGTACGGAGAAAAGCCGTGAGCTCGGATTCGGAATCGGACGCCAAGTGATCGGGCGAATTCAGACAGCGGTCGAGTACGCCAGCGAGGAGAGCTCGCCCTGGGGCGCCCTCAAGCTCATCGCGGGCAGCGCCAACCCCCTCCTGGCCGGCCGCATCTCCGAGAAATTGGACGTGCCGCTGACCGACGCCCGGCTGCGACGTTTCCCCGACGGCGAGATCAACGTCAAGATCGAGGACTCGATGCGCGGTCACGATGTGTTCGTGATCCAGCCGACGTCACCCCCGGTCAACGAGCACCTGATGGAGCTGTTCATCATCCTGGACGCGCTTCGCCGCGCTTCCGCTGGGCGCGTCACGGCGGTCATCCCCTACTACGGCTACGCGCGCAAAGAGCGCAAAACGCAACCACGCGAGCCCATCTCGGCCAAGCTCATCGCCAACTTCATCACGCTCGCGGGAGCCGACCGCCTACTGCTGTTCGACCTGCACGCCGAGGCCATCGAGGGCTTCTTCGACGTGCCGACCGACCACCTGTCGCCACACCGCATCTTCGCCGACTACTTGAAGACCAAGAACCTTCACCACCTGACCGTAGTCGCCCCCGACGCAGGCGGGGGACGCCGTGCCGAGGCCGTGGCCAACGACCTCCAGGCGCCGATAGCGTTCGGCTACAAACGCCGCACGGGCGAAGGTGACGTCGACACGATCGCAGTCTCAGGTGACGTGAAAGGCCGCGATTGCGTCGTGGTCGAGGACATCATCACGACCGGGGGAACCATCAGCAAGGTCGTCCAGGCCCTGCGCAACCAGGGCGCAGGGCGCGTGCTGGTCGCAGCCACTCATCCCGTGTTCACGGGCAACGCGGTCGAGCGGTTGAGGCAGGCTGACGTTGAAGAGGTGATCGTGACCGACTCGGTGCCTATCGACGCTGACAAGCTGGGCCCGCCACTCACGGTGCTGTCGGTGGCACCCCTGCTCGCCGAGGCGATCATCCGGGTACACGAAAACCGGAGCGTCAGCGAGCTCTTCCGTTAAAACGGGGCCGTCATGACTGGCCAGGAGCTGGTTGAGCTCGTAGTCCTGATCGCGTGCTTCTTCATCGCGGCGCTCGCGAGTGGCACGGAGACGGCGCTCACTTCGGTCGGGCGCCTGCGCGTGCGCTTCCTCGCCGAGCAGGGGCACAAGGCCGCGGAGATCCTGCAGCGGCTGCGGGCCGACCCCAACCGCTTCCTTTCCACGGTGCTCTTCATCAACACGCTCGCGCTGATCATCGCCTCGAGCACGGCGACGCTGCTGACCGACTCCATATTCACCAGGATGGGAGTGCCCGACGGGTGGCGATTGTGGATGGCGCTCCTGGTGTCACTCGTTCTCTCGATCCTCCTCCTGATCGCCGCCGAGGTCACGCCGAAGACGCTCGCGATCAGCAATGCAGAGCGGGTCGCGCTTGCGGCGGCTGGACCCGTGGACAGGCTCGCCACCTTTCTCAGCCCGATCCTTTTCGCCGTGACGATCGTCTCGAGGGCCCTGACCGCCGGTCGCGCGGCGCGAGCGCCCTACCTCTCAGAGCAGGAGCTGCTCACGCTGCTTCACGTCTCCGAAGAGCAGGGCGTGATCGAGGAGCAGGAGCACCAGATGATCCACGGCATCATCGAGATCGGAGACAAGACGGTGCGCGAGATCATGATTCCGCGCACCGACATCGTAGCCGTCGATCGCGACGCCACGCTGCGTGACATCGTCCGCCTCTTCAAGGAGCACCGGCATACGAGGATGCCGGTGTTCGAGAACGACATCGACCATGTCGTCGGCCTGCTGCACACCAAGGACCTGCTGCTCTTCTACACGCTGTCCACCTCGCAGAAGTTCGATCTCGAGAAGATCCTGCGGCCGATCGAGTTCACGCCTGAGCAAAAGAAGGTAGACGAGCTCCTGAACGACATGCGGACCAAGAAGGTCCACATGATGATCGTCGTCGACGAGTACGGCGGCACCGCCGGCCTGGTGTCGCTGGAGGACCTGCTCGAGGAGATCGTCGGCGAGATCCGCGACGAATACGACTCGGCCGAGGAGGAGCAGCTCGTGATCCTCAACGACCACGAGGCCCGCGTCGCCGCCGGCTTTCCCCTGGAAGAGCTCAATTCCCGGTTGGGGCTCGCGATCGAGGAGTCTGGGGACTACGACTCCGTGGGCGGTTACGTCCACGCGGTGCTCGGCAAGATTGCGCAGGAAGGCGACTCCATCACAGGCGGCCGGGCCAGATGGACGGTGGAGAAAGTGATCGGAAGGCGGATCGAGACCGTCCGGCTCGCCGCCGAGCAGCCGTGGCCGGACGAGGCGCTTGGGCGCGACGGCCGTGACGACGCGCGACACCTGGAGGAAGGATCTGGCCACCTATAGCGACCGCGCGGTCGTGCTGCGCAAGCTCGACTACGGCGAGGCCGACCGCATCTTCACGCTGCTGACCCGCACCCACGGCAAGGTGGGGGCGATCGCCAAAGGCGTGCGTCGCCCCGAGTCCAAGCTGGGGCCGTCGCTGGAGCTGTACGGGCACGTGGACGTGCTGCTGGCCAAGGGCCGGGGCGACCTGGACGTGGTGGCGCAGGTGCAGCGCGTGCCCGGATACCGAATCGAAGGGAACGTCGAGACGATGTCTCACGCGGCCCTGATCGCCGAGCTCGCCGAGCGCGTGTGCGAAGACCGCCATCCCGTGGACGGCGTTTACGAGCTGGCGGTGATGGCCCTTTACGAGCTTGCGCGCGAGACGGACCCGCGCCGCGCGTCGGCCTATTTCCTCATGGCGGCCCTGGACCTGCTCGGCTACGCGCCGCAGCTCGCGGCGTGCGTGTCGTGCGAGAAGCCCCTGGCGCCCAAAGCCGCCGCGTTCAGCGCGGAGGCGGGCGGCTTCCTTTGCGACGGCTGCGCGCTCCCCGTGATGTCATTGGTCCCGCTGCCGGCGATCAAGGTGCTTCGGCTGATGGCGGCCGGCGACCTCGACACGTACCGGCGCCTGAAGCTGGACATGGCGTTGATGTCCTCGATCGAAGGCGTCCTCACGACCCAGCTCGAGCATCACCTGGACCGCCGCCTGAAGTCGCTACAGTTCCTGCACCAGATGAGAGGAGCATCGACATGTTGAAAGCAGCCGGCGCATTCAGCGGTTTCTCGGTCGACGACCTGGCCGCGGCCAAGCGCTTCTACGGCGAGGTGCTCGGGGTCGAGGTCGAAGAGATGCCGCAGGGCCTGCGCTTGAAGATCGGGAATGGCATCCTGGTCTATCCCAAGCCCAACCACGTCCCGGCTACCTACACGATGCTCAACTTTCCTGTTGATGACATCGCGAAGGCCGTCGAGGATCTGAAGGGGAAGGGGATCAAGTTCGAGCTGTACCCGGGTATGACCGATCACCTCGGGATCGCGCGAGGCATCGCGAGCGGCATGGGTCCGGACATCGCATGGTTCAAGGACCCCGCCGGAAACATCGTGTCTGTCCTGCAAGAAGCTTGACCGTCTCTCGCGGCCAGGTCATGGAGAAGGTCGTCGCGCTCACCAAAAGGCGCGGCTTCATCTATCCGTCGAGCGAGATCTACGGTGGTTTGTCCGGCTTCTACGACTACGGCCCGTACGGCGTCGCCCTGAAGCGCGCGATCCGGGACCTGTGGTGGCGGCACATGGTCGACCTGCGCGACGATGTGGTCGGACTGGAATCAACGCTGATCATGCCGTCCGACGTGTGGGCCGCCTCAGGCCACCTGACCAACTTCGTCGACCCGCTGCGCCAGTGCCTCGGCAAATGCAAGAAGCGCTGGCGCGCCGACCACGTCACCGGCAACACGTGTCCTGAATGCGGGGGCGAGCTCACCGAGCCCCGCATGTTCAATCTCATGTTCAAGACCAACGTCGGCCCGCTGGAGGACGAGGCGTCTGAGGTGTACCTCAGACCTGAGACCGCCCAGGGCATGTTCGTCGACTTCAAGAACGTCATCAACTCCTCTCGCGTGAGGATCCCGTTCGGCATCGCGCAGCAGGGCCGCGCTTTCCGCAACGAGATCACGCCCGGCAACTTCGTGTTCCGAGTGCGCGAGTTCGAGCTGATGGAGATGGAGTACTTCGTCCGCCCGAACCAGGACGACGAGGCCTTTGATTACTGGCGCAAGGAGCGAATGCGCTGGTTCACCGACGTGCTCGGCGTCAAGTCGGAGCGCCTTCGCTTCTACGACCACCCGCAGGCGAGCCTGTCCCACTATTCGAAGCAGACGACCGACATCGAGTACGAGTTCCCGTTCGGGTGGGGAGAGCTGGAGGGCATCGCCGACAGGACCGACTTCGACCTGGTCGTGCACCAGGAGCGCTCCAAGCAGGACCTCACCTACCTCGACCCGGAGACGAACGAGCGGTATTTGCCGTGGGTCATCGAGCCCGCGGTGAGCGTCGAGCGCATCTTCATCACCCTTCTTATCGATGCGTACGACGAGGACGTGGTGAACAACGAGCCGCGCACCCTGTTGCGCCTGCACCCGAACGTGGCTCCCGTGCAGGTGGCCGTGGTGCCGCTGTCCAAGAAACCGGAGCTGACCGGGCCGGCCCAGAAGGTGATCCAGGAGCTGCGCGGTCATTTTCGAGTCGAGTACGACCAGACGGGCGGTAACATCGGCCGGCGCTATCGCCGCCAGGATGAGATCGGCACCCCGTTCTGCGTCACCGTAGATTTCGAGACCCTGAACGACCAGGCGGTGACCATCCGCCACCGCGACAGCACCGAACAGGAGCGTGTGAAGGTCGCCGAACTCTCCGATCGCCTGGCGGGACTGGTCGGCTGACCGACCGGCTGGCAAACGCACACAATGTCGGACATGCAATCCCCGGGCCCGGTTCTCGTGACTACGACAGAGCGACCTGCAGGCTATGAGGTCAAGCAGGTCCTTGGACAGGTATTCGGCGTCGTGGTGCGCAGCCGCGGCCTGGGCGGAAACATCATGGCCGGGCTCCGATCGCTGGGAGGCGGCGAGATCGTCGAGTACACGCGCCTGGTCGAGGACACGCGCCGGCATGCGATCGACCGGATGATCGAGAACGCTCGGGCGATGGGCGCCAACGCGGTCGTGATGATGCGCTTCGACTCCTCGGAGATGGGGCAGACCATGACCGAGGTGGTCGCATACGGTACGGCCGCGGTCATCGAGCGAAGCACCACATGAGCTTGGCGGTCATCGAGCTGATCGTCGTGATCGCCTTCGCGGTCGTGGGCTATTTCATCTGGGATCGCCGCTACCACGGATCGAACCAGGGTGGCCTCAAGCCGACCAACGAGGTCTTCAAGGACCCGACCACGGGCAAGCTGACCCGCGTGTACGAGGACCCGGCCACCGGCAAGCGGCAGTACAGAGAAGAGAAGAGCTAGCCAGGGCCCGCCGCCAGGGCGTGCTGGACCTCGCCATCAAGCGCCTCGAGCGGTCGCCGAAACCGGTCGTCCGTCGCGTTGTCAGGAGCACAGGAGCTCGGCGGTGCGCAGGTACACATCTACGCACCTCTCGACCGAGGCGAGGTCGACCCACTCCACGTCGGCATGCTCACCCTCACCCGACGGGCCGAAACCCACGGTTGGGATCCCGGCGGCGTTGGTGAGCGCCATGTCCATCCAGTAGGCGGCGCCGATCACCTCCGGATCCTGGCCCAGCACCTCCTTGGCGGCGCGGGCGACGGCCGTCGCCACCGGGCTCGCGGGGCTCACCTCCGACGGCGCTCGCTCCAGGACCACCCTGGCCGACGCCTCAAGCCTGGGGTCTTCTTCTCGCGCGATGGCGATCAGCGCTTCCATCTCTCCAAGGGACCTCGCCGCGTCCTCGCCGGGGATCGTGCGGCGCTCCACCTTGAGCTCGCATCGGGCCGGGTATGTGCTCCACTCCTGGCCGCCTTCGATCAGTGAACAGTGGATCGAGCCGCGGCCGAGCAAGCGATGGCCGGGACCCGCGCGCAGCCGCCGGTCGAGGTTGACGACGCCGGTCAGGATCCGGCCCATGCGGCCGATCGCGTCGACGCCCAGGTCGGCGCGCGACCCGTGCGCGGCCAGGCCCTCGGCCTTGACCTCCAGCCACACGAATCCCTTGTGGGCGAGGCAGAGCCGCAGCTCGGTCGGCTCCGTCACGATCGCCGCATCAGCCCCGAACCGCTCGAGCACGGCGCTGGTGCCGAAGCTCGCGACCTCCTCGTCGGCGACGGCGGTGATGATGAGGTCGCCCTTCAACCCCAGCTTTCTGGCTTCGCGCGCCGTCAGCATGATCGCGGCCAGGCTCGCCTTCATGTCATAGGCGCCCCGGCCGTAGACGCGTCCATCGCGTACCACCGGCTCGAAGGCCCGCTTCATGCCACCGGCGCCAACCGTGTCCATGTGGGCGTTCAGCATCAGGCTCGAGCCGCCGCCGCTGCCTCGCAGGATGCCGATCACGCTGGGCCGGCCTTTGACCGGCTCGACGATCGAGACCTCCAGGTCCAGTTCTCGCAGCCACGAAGCCACGAACTCGGCGAGGTCGGACTCGCCGCTGCCGTCCGCGACCAGGTCGGGGTTGACCGACTCGATCGCCACCAGCCGGCAGACGAGGTCCTCGACATCTCTTAGGAGATTCATCGCAGTGCGTTCCAAACCATAAACATGGACGCGGACCGCACGTCAAGCTAGCCAACCCTGACACCCGACCGGGTTACCGGGCGCGACTAAGATGGGCCCGTTCTCTCGATCCGCCCCGCGCCAAGGAGGCAAGACCATGCCTACAGTCCGCGCCAACAACGTGAACCTCTACTACGAAAAGCAGGGCACCGGGGAACCTCTTGTCCTCATCCCTTACCTCGCGGCAGACCAGGCCTGCTATGCGTTCCAGCTGGGCGACTACGCGAAGCATTTCACCTGCATCTCGGTCGATCTGCGTGGGGCGGGTCAGTCCGACAAGCCGGACAGCCCTTATTCGACCGAGCTCTTCGCGGATGACGTCGCCGCCTTCATGCAGGCGATCGGAGTGGAGAAAGCCCACATCTCGGGGCTGTCGCTGGGAGCGGCGGTGGGGATGTGCCTGGCCTCCAAGCATCCCGAGAAGGTGAAGACCCTGTCGCTGCACAGCGCCTGGCCCAAGACCGACCCTTTCCTCAAGACCGTGGTTGAGAGCTGGCAGGTGATGGCCAAGGGGCTCGGCAGCGTGCCTGAGATGGTGATCGGCGGCATCTTCCCGTGGTGCTTCACGCCCGAGCTCTATGCCGCCAAGCCCGATTACATCAAGTCCCTCGCGGATTTCGTTCGCAGTCGGCCGGTGCAACCGGTCGACGCATTCATGCGTGAGTCGGAAGCCGTGATCAACCACGACTGCCAGGCGGGTCTTAGCCGCATCAAGGCTCCCACCCAGATCACCTTCGGCCGCCACGACATGATCACCTCAACGCGGTTCGCCGACACGCTGCAAGGCCAGATCAAAGGCTCGGAGGTTCACGTCTTCGAGGACTGCGCCCACGCTCCGATTTACGAGAACGTGGCGGCGTTCAACCAGGCGACCCTGGATTTCCTTCAGAAGCACTCCGGGTGATCAAGTGACGAGCCTGGTTGTGGTCTCGCAATATTGGCGACCCAGCACCGTTCAGAAGTAGCAGTAAAACGTCAGGAGCAAGGGCCCGCGCCTCCTCCCCTTCGATGCGGGGCGCTTCTCCGATCAGCCCGGCGGGCCATCCTCCCAATGCCCGCCGGGCACACCCGCCATCGATCTAAGGCCCGCTACTGGCCGACCAGCCGGATCGTCCAGAAGTCGGAGGAGAGCCCCGGCTGGATGAGGTACGAGTAGGGCAGGGTGAAGTAGCCCTTCATGCCCCAGTTGGCGCCCCATGAGTTGCGCACGATGAACCACTGGGCCGCATCGTCGTAACCGACCGCCATCACCGCGTGCCCGCCGACCGGCCGCTCGCCCCAACCCGGCATGGGGGCGTGCCCGGTCTTGGCGACGGTCGCGCTCTCGAAGCTCTGGTAGACCGTGAAGCCGAAGACGAAGGGGTAGCCCGACGCGAGGCAGCCCTTCATCTGGTTCATGTCCTGCACAAGGCTCTGGTACGAGATGGCGCGGTCGAGCTCGGCGTCGTTGTAGGCCTTCGCCGATGGCTTGCTGGTGAACTTCGCGATCACGTACGGCCATTCGGGCTCGGGGCAAACGCCCTGGCTCGCCACCGACTTGATCCCGTCGCGGATCTGCGCGCCGCTGTCCGAGCGCACCGTGCCCTCGATGACGCGCTCGTTGTAGTAGATGAACAGGCGCGAGGGGACGAAGTCCGTCATCCGCTGCTTTCTGCGCTCGAACTCGATGGCGCCGGCGATCGCGTTCGCCGTGCAGCTGCCGAGCTGGCCCTGGTTGTACACCTTGGGGCAGCGGCGGCGCAGGTCGACCTTGCTGGGCAAGGCGGTGAGGAACTCGGCCGGGGCGGCGTACATATGGTCGCGCTGATCGGGCTGGTCGGGGATCCACCCGTAACGGGCGATTTTGCGTGGTCTGGTCATGGGCTACTCCTCCAATTCAGGTGGCGCTCTTCCCGCTCGGGATTATCGCCTTAGTCTCGACGAGGTGGAGGCTTAGGCCGGGTTTCCCCCGGCCGTCATCACGCCTGCCACCACCAGGCCACTGCTGGCGTTGCGCAAAACAGGAGGGGGTCCCGCGGGGGAGGACTTACGTCTTCCCCCGCGCCTTACAGGTAGGCCCACGTCGCCACGCTGGGCGAGTCGCCGACGTAGACGTCGATTCCGTGCGGGAACCGGTGCGCCTCCAGCGTGATCGCCGTCGCGCGGGCGTGGCCCTCCAGGATCACCAGCCTCCCATCCGGACGCCGCAGCGCGATGATCTCCGGCACCTTCTTCTCCGAGTGACAGATCCCCGCGGCGAGCGACAGCACGACCATGTTGGTCTGGTCGCCGGTGAACACATGCCCGACGTTGGTCGCGCCCTCGGTCACCTTGCGCGTGACCGGCGCGAGGATCACCCAAGCGCCGCTGTGGCTCGCGTAAAGCATCTCGCCGACCTCTTCTGTGGCGAGGCGGAAGCGCCGCCACTGGATGTCGTTCGCCAAACCCTGGAAGCTGCCCGCGCCCATGCCGAACCCGTGCGTCTTCGAGATGATCCGGCGCCGCAGCCCGTTCTGCTCGTCGTCTTTGAGGTTGGGCGAGCGGGCGGCCTTGAGCGCCGTCGAAAGGTAGGCCGGGTTGGGAGGATCGCCGACGATGTACTGCTGGAAGTCGGGCGACTCGATCTCGGCCTGCAGCCACGCGAGGATCACATGGTCGTCGGTGACCGCGCCGAGGTCGTCCATCGATCAACAGCGTAGCGTCGCCGGGTTGGATCACACTTAACGAGCAATGCCGAAATCACAAAAATGGGTCTACCAGTTCAAAGAAGGGTCGGCGGCGATGCGCGACCTGCTCGGCGGAAAGGGCGCCGGCGCGGCCGAGATGACGCGCGCCGGCATGCCGGTGCCTCCCGGCTTCACCATCACCACCGAAGCGTGCCGCGCGTACCTGGCCCACGGCGGCAAGTTCCCACCCGGACTCTGGGACCAGGTGACAGCCGCCCTCAAGGTCCTGGAGCGCAACGCGGGCAAGAAGTTCGGCAATTCGAAAGATCCGCTGCTGGTCAGCGTGCGCTCGGGCGCGAAGTTCTCAATGCCAGGAATGATGGACACCGTCCTCAACCTCGGCCTCAACGAGGAGACGGCCAAGGGCCTCGCGCTGCTCACGCAGGACGATCGCTTTGCACTGGACGCGCGGCGCCGCTTCATCCAGATGTTCGGCAAGACGGTCAAGGGAATCGACGGCGAGAAGTTCGAGCACGCGCTGGTCGAAGCGAAGAAACGCGCCCGCGTCAAGACCGACCCTGAGCTGAAGCCCGCGCAGCTGCGCACGCTGGTCGCGCGATTCCTCGCCGTCTACAAGGAAGCGACGAAAACCGAGTTTCCGTCTGACCCCGTCGAGCAGCTGCGCGACGCGATCGAGGCCGTATTCCGCTCCTGGAACACCGATCGCGCGAAGACATATCGGAAGATGGAGCGCATCTCGGACGACCTCGGCACGGCGGTCAACGTGCAGATGATGGTGTTCGGAAACATGGGCCAGACGTCGGGCACCGGCGTGGCCTTCACGCGCAACCCGATCACCGGCAAAAGGGAGCTGTACGGGGACTACCTCGCCAACGCGCAGGGTGAGGACGTGGTGGCCGGTCAGCGCGATACGGAGGACATCAGCGCGCTGAAGCGCCACATGCCGAAGGTGTACGCCCAGTTCGACCGGTACGCTCGGCAGCTCGAGAAGCACTACAAGGACGTGCAGGACCTCGAGTTCACGATCGAGCGCGGCAAGCTCTACATGCTGCAGACACGCTCGGCCAAGCGCACCGGCGAGGCGGCGGTGAACATCGCGGTCGCGATGGTGAAAGAGCGCCTCATCACCAAGAAGGAGGCGGTCGCCCGCGTCGAGCCACGGCAGCTGGAGCAGCTCCTGTTTCCGCGCGTCGACCCGAACGCTAAGGTGCACCCGCTCGCCAGGGGCGTGCCGGCCTCACCCGGCGCCGCTTCTGGCGGCGCAGTGTTCGACGCCGACACCGCCGTTGAGTGGGGCAAGCAGGGCAAGGCCGTCATCCTGGTTCGCGTGGAGACCAACCCCAACGACGTGCACGGGATGGTCGAGGCGAAAGGCATCCTGACGCAGACCGGCGGCACGGCGAGCCATGCAGCGCTGGTGGCCCGCGGCATGGGCAGGCCTTGCGTGGTGGGCGCCAGCTCGATCAACGTCGACGTGCGCAAGCGCGTCTTCTCCGCCAACGGGACGACGGTCAAGCAGGGCGACCAGATCACCATCGACGGCACCACGGGTGACGTTTACGTCGGCGACGTGCCGACGATCGAGGCCCGCTCGCTCAGCAAGCACCCGGCGGCGAGCGCGATCCTGCGCTGGGCCGACGAGTTCCGCCGCCTCGAGGTCTGGGCCAACGCGGATTACCCGCGCGACGCGATCAAGGCTCGCGAGAACGGGGCGCAGGGCGTCGGGCTGTGCCGCACCGAGCACATGTTCATGGAGCAGGAGCGGCTCCCGGTCGTGCAGGCGATGATCATGGCGACGACGACCGAGGACCGCGAGAAAGAGCTGGCCAAGCTCCTCCGCATGCAGCGTGGTGACTTCGAAGGGATCTTCAAGGTGATGGCCGGGCTGCCGGTGATCATCCGGCTCATCGACCCGCCGCTGCACGAGTTCCTGCCGAGCCTGGAGGACCTGATCCGCGAGACCACGCACCTCAAGGACACCGGCGAAAACCCGGCGCGCCTGAAGGAGCGCGAGAAGATCATGGCCCGGGTCGAGGAATTGCACGAGGCGAACCCGATGTTGGGCCTGCGCGGGGTGCGCCTCTCGATCCTGTACCCGGAGATCACGCGCATGCAGGTGCGCGCGATCATGGAGGCGGCGTGCAACCTGCGCAAGCGCAAGATCGACGCGCGGCCGGAGATCATGATTCCGCTGGTCGGCACGCGCGCCGAGATGCATTTCGTGCACGAGCAGCTGAAGCCGGTGGCGGAGGCGGTGCAGAAGGAGAAGGGCGTGGCGGTGCCGTACAAGTTCGGCACCATGATCGAGATCCCGCGCGCGGCGCTGACCGCCGGCGAGATCGCCAAGGAAGCGGAGTTCTTCTCGTTCGGCACCAACGACCTGACCCAGATGACGTTTGGCTACTCGCGCGACGACGCCGAGCGGCACTTCATCGTCCGCTACCTGGAGAAGAAGATCCTGCCGCGCAACCCCTTCGAGACAATCGACGAGGACGGCGTGGGGCGGCTGATGGCCATCGCGGTGAAAGAGGGTCGCAGGACGCGGAAGAACCTGGAGGTCGGCATCTGCGGCGAGCATGGGGGAGACCCCGAGTCGATCCATCTTTGCCACAGGCTGGGCTTGAACTACGTGTCGTGCAGCCCGTTCCGCGTGCCGGTGGCTCGCCTGGCGGCGGCGCAGGCTGCGATCGGAGAGGGCACCGGCACCAAGTAACTCAGCACCTCCCCCCTCCACGGGGACAGAGGCTTGCTATGTGGCCGCTCGCTTGGTCATTTCCGCCAGCACCTCCGGCCAGTGCAGCCGCTCGAA
The DNA here is from genome assembly GCA_035531515.1 of Candidatus Dormiibacterota bacterium. Lineage (GTDB taxonomy): Bacteria > Chloroflexota > Dormibacteria > Dormibacterales > Dormibacteraceae > DATKSS01. The sequence goes on from DATKSS010000008.1 coordinate 76,716, forward strand.
CACCAATAGCGACGACGCGATGCGGCCGTTCTTGAACTTCAAGTATTCGATCGAGACGACCGGACCGACCGCCGTGTCCGTCACGAAGTCGTAGATCACGCACGCCTCGTCTCCGTCCACGAAGATCTTGCGGATCTCGTTGCGCTTGATGATCGGCGCCAGTCGCCGGAATCCGCCGATGAAGGCGTCTACGCCGCGAAGCTGGGTGTCGCCGACGATGAACTCGGCGTCCGGCTCGAGCATCGGACGGACTTCATCAAACCGCCCTTCGCCGACGGCGTCGATATACGAGGTGATGAGCTCGTGAAGCTTGTTCGCCATATCGACTCGACAATACAACTCGGTGACAATCGGTAACCGGGCGGGCTGATTTCGCTTTGCCACCGGGTCCGCGCGGCTGAGACAATTGCATCGTGAGCCGCGCCGTCGAGGAGCTCAATCGCAGGATGCTGCGGGCACGGGACGCGATCGACCGGGCGTACGCGCAACCGCTGGACATCCCGGCCCTCGCCCAGGTGGCACACGTTTCCGAAGCGCACTTCATCCGCACCTTCCGATCCACCTTCGGCGAGACGCCGCACCGGTACATGCAGCGGCGGCGGGTGGAGGGGGCGATGTTCATGCTGCGAGAGACAGACCGGAGCGTGACCGACATCTGCCTGGACGTGGGGTTCACCAGCCTGGGCACTTTCAGCCGCACGTTCAGCGAGATCCTCGGCGAGACGCCGACGAGCTACCGCCAGAATGCCGAGCTGGGATCGGCGCCGACCTGCTTCACCATGGCCTGGACCAGACCGAGCAGTTTTGGAGAAGGCAGGTCGCCAAACGGTCGATAGCATCGATCTCGTTCCGATCTCTTCGTTCCAAGGAGGTAACCGATGCTCGACTCGATCAACATCTCGCACATCTTCGTCAGCGACCAGGACAAGGCGCTCGATTTCTACGTGGGCAAGCTTGACCTGGAGGTCACCGCCGACATGGACTTCGGGCCGATTCGGTGGCTCACCGTCGGGGTCCCGGGCGATCCGAGCCGCGTCATCCTGCTGGAGAAGCCGGGGGCGCCCGCGATGGACGAGGCGACGGCCGCCAGCGTGCGCGAGCTGGTGGCGAAGGGTGCCAGCGGCTTCACGGTCGGATTCACCACCAAGGACATCCACAAGACCTACGAGACGCTGAAGGCGCGCGGCGTGGAGTTCAACCAGGAGCCGACGGACCGCGGCTACGGAACGGACATCGGCGTGCGCGACCCGTTCGGCAACCACATCCGGATCGTGCAGTTCGCGGGCGAGGGCAGCCAGGCCGCTCCGAAATCCGCGGCGAAGGATTGACAGCGGCGATGAGAATCCGCGTCAAGGTTTTGCAGACGGGCAAGACCGCTTGCGGGATTGAGATCCCGGCCAAGGTGGTGGCCGGGCTCGGTCCCGGCCGGCGGCCCGCGGTCAAGGCGACGATCAACGGGTACACCTACCGCAGCAGCATCGCGTCGATGGGCGGCAAGTTCATGCTCAGCGTCAGCGAGGAGGTGCGGAAGCACTCGGGCGTGGCGGGCGGCGACACGGTCGATCTCGACCTAGAGCTCGACACCGAGAAGCGTGAGGTGAGCGTGCCGGCCGATCTCAAGGCGGCGCTGGACCGCGACGCGAAGGCGAAGAAGTTCTTCGAGGGTCTTTCCTACAGCAATCAGAGGCGGCTGGTGATCCCCATCGAAGGCGCGAAAGCGCCGGAGACGCGGGAACGGCGTGTCGCCAAGACGGTCGAGTCGCTGCGGGAAGGGCGAGCCTAATTCACTTCCCCGCTGCGCGGGGAAGTACCCGGCGCAGCCGGGGGATGGGGCGGTCCTCCCCTAGTTGTTCGTAAATAGAATCGATTACGGAATCAAGGTCCTCATCAACAGACGTCACCGAGAAGCGCAGTACTCGGTACCCATCGCACTCCAACCAAGCCGTTCGTCGTACGTCATAGGCCTCCGCCGCATCGGTCCCATGCTCCGGGCCATCCAGCTCCACCACCAGCCGAGCCGCCAGGCAGCAGAAATCGACCACGTAAGGGCCGATAGGATGCTGGCGCCTGAACTTCCAGCCACCGAGTCTTTTTCCCTTGAGGCGATTCCAGACATTCCATTCGGTGCCGGTCATGGCGCGTCTGAGGCGGCGGGCGAGCTCGGTTTACGGGCGGGGCACTGGAAAACGATCCGGAATTCCTGACACGTTGGATAGCCAGGCTGTTAAGGCCAGTTGAGGCTCCCCATCCGGCGCTGCGCGCCACCCTCCCCGCTGCGTGGGGAAGTGATCTCACTTCTCCGCCCCGCGGGGAAGTACCCCGGCCGAAGGCCCGGGGGACGGGGAGGTGAAAACGCCCGACAATAGAACCAGTGCCCACCCCCTCGTCCGACGACGCCTTCGCCGAGGTCAAGGCGAAGGTCGACCTGGTCAAGGTCGTCTCGGAGCATGTCCGCCTGACCAAGCGCAACAAGGACCTCTGGGGCCTGTGCCCCTTCCACCAGGAGGACAGCCCCAGCTTCAAGGTCAACCCCCAGATGCAGTCCTGGTACTGCTTCGGCTGCGAGCGCTCGGGCGACGTCTTCACCTTCGTCGAGCTGATCGAGAAGACCGACAAGCGCGGCGCCCTCCAGATGCTGGCCGAGCGCGCCGGCGTCGAGCTCAAGAAGCTCTCGCCCCAGGCCAAGGAACGCAGCGACACCCGCAAGCGCCTCCTCGCCATGCTCAAGCTCGCCGCGCAGTACTACGAGTACGTGCTGTGGTCCAGCCCGGCGGGCGAGCCGGGACGGCGCCTCCTCGAGTCACGCCGCGTGAGCGAGGAGACCGCCCGCAAGTTCCAGCTCGGATACGCACCCGCGGGCCGTGGCTTCGCCGAGTATCTGCGGGCCAAGAAACGCTCACTGCAGGACGCGCAGGAGGCGGGCCTCATGCGGCGCGATGGCACCGACTTCTTCGCCGAGCGCCTCGTCATCCCCATCCGTGATGAACGCAGCCAGCCGCTCGCCTTCACTGCACGAACGGTGCGGGCGGACGAGCAGCGCAAGTACATCAACTCCCCCGAGACGCCGTCCTACATAAAGGGACGGGTCATCTTCGGCCTGGACCTGGCACGCGACGAGATCACGCGCCGCGGCCACGCCGTGCTGATGGAGGGCCAGTTCGACGTCATCACGGCGCACCAGTTCGGTGTCACCAACGCCGTGGCGAGCTCGGGCACGGCGCTGACGGACGACCAGGTCCGCCTGCTCAAGCGCTTCACGGACGAGCTGCTCCTGGTCTTCGATGCCGACCGCGCCGGCCGTGCCGCCGCCTTCAAAGCCGTAGAGCTCGCGTCCGCCCACCAGATGCGCACCCGCGTCGCCACGGTCCCGCCGCCGGCCAAGGACCCGGACGAGTTTCTGCGTGCCGCAGGCCATGAGGCGCCGCAGCGCTGGGAGGAGCTCGCCGCCGGCGCTCCGTCGGGCTGGGAGTTCTGGATCCGGGACTCGCTGACCGGCCTCAACACCGGCAACCCCAACCACCTCGAGCTGGCGGCGGCCAAGGCCCGCGACGTGCTCGAAAAGATCCCCGACCCGGCGGTCCGCGAGACCTACCGCGAACGAGCTGCGGGATGGATTGGGGTCCAGCCGCACCTGCTGAGCCCCCTGGCCAGTTCGGGCCGAGGGCCCGAATCGGGCCGGAATGGGGCGAAAAGGACCCCTCCGGACGGTTTGGCTTCGCGGCTGGGGGGGAAGAAACTCACCGTAGGCAGATATCTGCTGCAGTTGCTTGCGGTCAGGCCGGTCGCGTTCGAGCGGGTGCGAACAAAGCTCACCCCCGACGAGTTGGACGAAGGAGACCGCGGAGTGTACGTACGGATGTTGGAGACCTACGAGCGCGGCGGACCCGCCGGGCTCGAAGCAGAGTTGGCGGATTACCCGCCAGAGGAACAGGACCTGATCAGAAGGGCGTGGGCGGCGCCACCGCCGAGTGTGGACGACGATGTGGCCGAGGAGCTGGCGGACAGAATCCGGCTCGACCACATGAAGAGTCGGCACAGTGGGATAATCCGCGAGCTTTCTGAAGCAGAAAGGGGTCGGGATTCGGAAAGGGTGGCACGGCTCGAAGCGGAAGCCAGGGAGCTCTCCCGCGCCATCTCTGAGCTGG
>DATKSS010000009.1:0-3879 GCA_035531515.1 Candidatus Dormiibacterota bacterium
AACTGTCCTTCGCTGCACCGAAAATCAGTCACCACCCATTCGCTCCGGCATACCTGCGCCATGCGGCTTCGCGACAGAGGGGTCCCCATCGAGGTCATCGCGCTCATCCTCGGACATGAGGACATTGCGACGACCTACGCCTTCTATCTCCACGCTGACCTGCGAGCAGCGGAGAAGGCCATCGAGATGGTCGCTCCCCCCAACACGAAGCTGGGGCGCTATCACGCCGCTGACCCACTGCTCGCCTTTCTCGATGGCTTGTGATTATGCCGACCTCATCGGCCCGGTCGCCGCCCCCCACAAGGAGCTTCCCGCCGAGGTCGGCATAACGCGGAGGTCGGCATGACCCAAGAAATCGAACGTCTCAGGCTTTCCAAGCCCACGCGCCTCGCGATCACGAGCAGCGAACCGCCCGAACTCGATCAGGCGCGTCTTGTCGGGATGCAGCTCCAAGGCGAACTTCGCGAACCGTTCGCGAAGGTCGCGGAGGAACCGCTGCGCATCGGCCCGATGCTCGAACCCGGCCACGAAGTCGTCCGCTTATGCCGAGGACCGGATTATGCCGAGGACCGCTACTGGTGGCCGCGTTTGACCTGCCTGCCGCTTCGGTCGTGTCGATGACCTCGGCATAATTCTGAAGCCTCGATCGAGACTTCCTCTCTTCGACCAAGGAGAGGACACAGATCGTGGACAGTCGGTGGAATGTTCGGGTGGCGGGGCCGTTGGCCCCTTACGCTGCGGGCTTCGCGCAACGCCTGCGGGAGCAGGGCTATCGGTCAGCAGGCCCTCACCTATACCTGGTGGCGCAGCTGAGTTCGTGGCTGGCGGACAGCGATGGGAGCGTCGCTGACCTGGCGGGATCGCAGCTTGAGGCGTTCGGCGCCTGGCGACGGGGCCGGGGCTATGTGAGCGGCGTGTCGTCGTTCCGGTTCTTCGACCTTGTCGAGTACCTCGCGTCAGTTGGCGCGACAGCGGTGACGATGACACCGGTGACGCCGAGCACGCCGACGGACGTGTTGGTGGGGCGCTATCGGAGCTACCTCGTTGTCGAGCGAGGTCTGGCCGCGCCGACGGTTCGGGCCTATGCCGAGGTGGCCGTGGCGTTCCTGTCGTGGGTGTCGGCCGACGGCGAGCTGGACCTGGAGGCGGTGAGGACCGTGGAGGTGACGCGCTTCGTGCTGGCAGAGTGCGCCCGACTGAAAGTCTCCTCGGCGAAGGCGACGACAACGAGGCTGCGCTCACTGCTGCGCTTCTTGTACGTGGAAGCGCTGATCGCGCGCCCGCTCGCAGATGCCGTGCCGTCAGTGGCCAGCTGGCGTCTCGGCTCGCTGCCCCGCGCCCTGCCGGCTGGTGACCTGACCCGCCTGCTCAAGAGCTGCGACCGCCGCAGACCGCTTGGCCGACGCGACTTCGCCGTTCTCAGCCTGCTGTGGCGTCTTGGGTTGCGGGCCGGCGAGGTGGCAGCCCTACAACTTCATGACATCGCCTGGCGAGCCGGCGAGCTCACCATCAGAGGGAAAGGCAATCGCAGCGACCGTCTGCCGCTGCCCGTCGAGGTCGGCGAGGCGATCGCAGTGTGGCTGGAGCGGGGTCGGCCGGCCTGTGAGGCAACGTCGGTGTTCGTCCACAGTCGGGCTCCTCATCAGGCGTTGTCGCCCGGCGGTGTGTCCATGATCGTGAGGCGCGCGTGTGGGCGGGCCGGTGTGGCCCCGGCGGGCGCCCACCGACTGCGTCACTCGGCTGCCACCGACATGCTGCGGGCTGGCGGGAGCCTCGACGAAATAGGCCAGGTCCTTCGTCACCAGCGCCGGGAAACAACCCAGCTCTACGCCAAGGTCGACCGGCGGGCGCTGTCGGCGGTGGTCCGCCCCTGGCCGGAGGCTCGGCCGTGACCGAGCTGCGCCGTCACAGTCAGGACTATCTCAGCCTGCGCCGGGCGCTCGGCTACAAGCTCATCGGCGAAGCCGGCCTGCTGGCCAGCTTCATCGCATTCCTCGAGCAGGCCGGCCAATCAAGGGTCTCCACCGAGGCGGCGCTCGCGTGGACCACCAAAGTGACTGGTTCGGCCGCATATCTGGCCCGCCGGATGCGAGTGGCGCGCAGCTTCGCGCGCTACCTGCACTCGCTGGACCCCAACGCCGAAGTCCCGCCCGCCGAGCTGTTCCCCGCCGGCAAGCACCGGCCGACGCCCTACATCTACTCCGACGAAGATGTCGCCTCCCTGATGGCCGCCGCCAGGTCATTGGAGCCGCGGCTGCGGGCGATCACCTTCGAGACCCTCATCGGCCTGCTCGCAGCCACCGGCATGCGGATCAGCGAAGCCATGGCAGTCGACGCCGATGACCTCGACCGGGCTGAGGGAGTCCTGACCGTGCGGGACTCGAAGTTCCAGAAATCGCGCGAGATCCTGCTGCACCAGAGCACCCTTGCCGCACTTGCCGCCTATCGGGCCGAACGAGACCGGCTTGTCCCCCAGCCGCACCGCTCAAGCCTGTTCACCTCCACCCGCGGCACCCGCCTGTGCCACGCGACAGTCCAGCCCGCCTTCCGCCAGCTCGTCCGCCGAGCCGGCCTCACCCAGCCGACGGGAGCGCCCCAACCCAGGATCCACAGCTTCCGGCACTCCTTCGCCGTCAACACGTTGATCAGTTGGTATCGCGACGGCGGCGACGTCGCGGCCCGCATGCCGCTGCTGTCGACCTACCTCGGCCACGTCGACATCGCCGCCACCTACTGGTATCTCTCCGCCGTCCCAGAGCTGCTGGCCTTGGCCGCGGGACGGCTCGAGCAGGCAGGTCAGAACCGATGAGCGCCATCGCCCCCACCGTTCAGGGGTTCTTCACCCAGCGCCTCATCAACCAGAAGCAGGCCAGTCCCAACACCATCTCCGCCTACAAAGACACGCTACGGCTCCTGCTCGTATTCGCCTCCCAGCGCGGCGGACGGTCGCCTTGTGACCTGGACTTCGCCGACCTCGGCGTCACGACGATCAGCGCGTTCCTCGACCATCTCGAAGTCGAACGAGGAAACACGGCGCGAACCCGCAACACGCGACTGGCGGCCATCCGCTCGCTGTTCCGCTACGCCGCCCTCCAGCATCCCGAACACGCCGAGCTGATCGGCCGGGTGCTCGCCATGCCCACCAAACGCACCGACCGAACCGACATCGCCTTCCTCAATCCGGACGAGACCAACGCCCTGCTGGCCGCACCAGACCGAGCACGCTGGGTCGGCCGCCGCGACCACGCCCTTTTGCTCACCGCCGTCCAGACCGGACTTCGAGTGTCTGAGCTCACCGCCGCATCCTGGGCCGACGTGCACCTCGGCAGAGGCCCCCACATCCGATGCACAGGCAAAGGACGAAAGCAGAGATCGACTCCGCTGACAGCCGAGACCGTCGAAGCGCTGCGCGTGTGGGGTCAGGAGACGGGCATCGAAGCGCCGTCACCTCTCTTCCCGACCAGCCGCGGGCGACACCTCAGCGTCGACGCCGTCGAACTGCTCGTGGCCAACCACAGCGCCACAGCACGACGCCACTGCCCTTCCCTAACCGAGAAAGCGGTGACCCCGCACGTTCTTCGCCACACATGCGCGATGAACCTGCTGCGCGCAGGCGTCGAGGTCGCGGTCATCGCCCTGTGGCTCGGACACGAAAACGTCGAGACGACCGCTCGCATCTACCTGCACGCCGACATGACCATCAAAGAGCGAGCACTCGCCCGCACCACCCCTACCGGCACCAGCCCGGGCCGATACCGACCCCCTGACCGACTCCTCGCCTTCCTCGAAGCGCTCTGAATTATGCCGAGAATCCGTCCGCGATCACCGCCCCGGTCAAGCCGCTCGACTCCACCCTCGGCATAATCCGGTCCTCGGCAT
>DATKSS010000010.1:0-2075 GCA_035531515.1 Candidatus Dormiibacterota bacterium
GCACTCCGCACGAGACCCGCCGAGGGACCGTCGTCTGGTGCCCAGGCTGCCGAGCGCATCCGGACTACATGAACACGCCTTGCGTCCGGCCCGAGACGATCCACCGCTGCGCAATCACCAGGACGATGATCACCGGTGCGCAGCTCACGAGGATGAGCAGCGCCTCCACCGACGGGGGCGCTGACGTGTGCAGCTGGAGTTCACGGAGCAGGTATCCGCCGTAGGTGGGGCCTGCCATCAACTGCTGTGCGATGCCGAGCGTCACGGGGTAGCGGCCGGTCTGGTCGAAGGCCCAGTACATCGCCCACGGCAGGAAGTAGTTCGTCCAGCTCGCGATGAAGTCGAGGACCACGACGAGCCCGATGACCGGTGTCGAGAGTGGCAGGGCGACAGCGCGGAAGGCCTGCCATTCGTTGCAGCCGTCCATGCGCGCCGAGGCCAGGAGCCGGTGGATGCGGGGGGTGTCGAAATAGAGGTAGGCGATGTAAACGCCGAACGGAAACAGGCCGTAGGGGAGGATCACGGCAAGTGGGCTACTGAGCACCTTTAGCGTATGGGCCTCTAGAACCAGCGGCAGCACGAGTGCGTTCGTCGGGATCAGCATCGCGATAATCGTCGCGATGAGCAGCGGCCGCCGGCCGATGAACTCGAACGCCGCGAGTCCGTAGCCGGCTGGTATCCCGAGGACCACGGCGATCAGCACGCCGGCGCCAGAGTAGAGGGCCGAGTTGGCAATCCAGGTGGCGGTCTGGCCCACGAAGCCGGAAAAGAGGACCTGCCAATTCAGCAAGATCTGATGGAACGATCCGAACCCGAGCGGGTGACCGACGAGTGAGTCCTGCCCCGTCCTCGTCGACTCGAGCAACAGCCAGACGAAGGGCACGGCGAAGAAGATCGCGGCAAGGGCCAGCACGCACCACAGGACTAGCCGCCGGGCGCCCCACGCCAATAGCCGCCGCGGCGAACCCGTTTGGGGGGTGATCGAGACGTCGATCCTGAGCGAGATGTTGATCGGTCGCATCTAGTCGGCCTTGAAGAGGCCGGTGCGAAACACGAGGAGCCCGGCGCAGACGAGGGCGAGGACGAGCAGGTCGATGGCGATCGCGGCGGCGTAGTTGAAGTTGTCGTATTGGAACGCGAGGTAGGTCGCGAGCGTGTTCGGAGACCACAACGGATCGACGAGTCGCTGGCTCGCCTGACTGATCAACTGCGGCTCGGCGAACAACTGGGTCCCGCCGGCAAAGGCGACGATCAGCATGTAGACGATCCATTTCTTGATCAACGGCAGCTTGATGCGCAGCGCGGTCTGCCACGGGCCCGCGCCGTCGAGCGCCGCGGCCTCCAGCACGTCCGCAGGAATGTTGGTGAGGGCGCCGTGGATCACGAGAATCCAGCCACCGGCCCCGGTCCAGAACGCGATCAGCGCGTACACGATCGGCAGGTCGCCGGAGGCCAACGAATCGCCGAGCGTATGGGCGCCGAGGATCTGGAGCACGAAGTCCCACGGGCTCATCCCGGGCTGCAACATGAACAGCCAGACCAGTACGCTCGCCGAGCCGGCGAAGGCCGCGGGGATGTAGAAGAGGAGACGGAACGGAGCGCTGACCCGCCGAGAAAGCGTGTGCATCACCAGAGACAAGCCGATCACGATCACGATCAGCGCCGTCAACCAGATCAACATGAACTCGCCGACGTGCTCGAACGCCGGGATGAGGAATCCCTGGTTATAGGTCTTGGCGAAGTTCGCGAAGCCGGTGAAAGCGCCGCCAAACGACGTCAAGGCGAGGTTGAGCGCATACCCCGCCGGCCAGATGCCGACGGTGGCCAGCAACACTGCGTAGCCCCCGACAAACAGATACCCCGCCCGTGACCGCCGGCGCGGGCTTTGAGGTCTCGCCCGCGCCGCTCGGCGCCTCCGGCCAGCCAACCGGCCTGCCAGCCCACTCACAAAGACCCTCTGGGCGGTCGAACGGCGTGGATTGACTGCCGGATCACGTAGGCCGCACGCTCCTCGCAGGGGTTTGTCCGGCCGGAGAGAAGGCTTCGACTTCATCATCCGCGAGCTCCCGGCGCGG
>DATKSS010000011.1:0-12877 GCA_035531515.1 Candidatus Dormiibacterota bacterium
CGCTGCCGATGCTCTCGCCGACCAACCGGCGGCCGTCCCGGCGAGCGCATCGCCGGCCGCCCCGCCCGCTCCCAAGCCCGAACCTTCCTGCCCATCGCAACTCCTCTCGATCGAGTGTTGCGAGGACCACTTGAATTCACCTTGGCCGCCGCGATCGGAGTGATGGACGAGTCGATCCTCGGGGCGGCGGCGGGCGACCGCCATCTCGATTGCATCGGTGACCAGCTCGGCTCCGAGGTCCTCACGCAAGGACCAGCCGATCACTTTGCGCGAGTAGCAATCGAGCACCGCCGCCAGGTAGAGCCAGCCCTCCCAACTGCCGCAGTAGGTGATGTCGGCGACCCAGAGGCGGTTGGGCTCGATCGGGTTCCACTCGCGGCGGACGAGGTCGGGCGCGGTGGCGATGCCCGGGATGCGCACCGTGGGGGGGCCCCGCTTGCGCCTGATCAAGCCCGAGATGCCCTCTTGGCGCATCAGTCGAGCAACGCGCTTTCGCCCGACGTGGATCTCGCGACGGGCGAGCATCGCCTGCACCCGCGGGGCGCCGTAGGTCTGACGCGAGTCGGCATGGATCTCACGGATTGCCGCAGCGATCACCCTGTCAGCGAGCGCCCGCTCGCACGGTGGGCGCCTCTGCGCGGCGTAGAAGCCCGCTCGCGAGACATCCAGCACCCGACAGAGGGTGGTGACCGAGTAATTGGCCCTCTTCGCGCAGATGAAGCGGTGCACGACCGCTACCTCCGCTCGGTCTCCGTTGCGAAGAAGGCCGCGGCTTTTCTGAGGATCTCTCGCTCCTCACGGAGCTTTCGGTTCTCCTTCTCGAGCTGACGCAGACGGACCCTCTCCTCAGAGCTCAGGCCGCTCTTTCGGCCGCCGTCGACGTCGTCTTGGGCGACGCAGTTGCGGAGGGTCTGATCGGAGATCCCCAGGTCTTTTGCGACCTGACCGATTGAGTCGCCGGAGGTCTTGACGAGACGGATCGCCTCAGCTCGAAATTCCGGCGGATAGGGCGGTCGTGTTCGTGGCACTTTGACTCCTTCCGGAAGCGCTTTGCTTCCCAGTGATCAAGTGTCCACGAAAGCGGGTCAAGGCCACATCTCGGCCTGTGGATGGGTGAGGAATCTTCCTACGGCGCCGAGCGCGAACGCGCCGCGCAAGCCCGAGTAGAGCTCAACTAGGCTTGGGCCTTCCGAATCCTGGGCACAGAGCTCTGCGGTTGCTTTTCGTTTTCCCCGGTCGTTCGGCCTCTTGGAGGGCCCTGCCCGAGCCTGTCTGAGACCTTCAAGCTTGTCTAAGCCGTGAGTGTTTTAACTCAAACCTTGAGGCTTGGCTGTCAGCTGTGCCCCCTACGGGGCTAAAGGTGACCTTTGCCTTCACTCTCACGCTTCCGCTCGTGGTGAGCTTTCGCTTTGTCTTGCCCCGGGATCGGACCGCCAGGTTCACTCGGCCCCCGGCACTTACCGCATGGAGCGTGACCACGCCATTCCCAGTTAGTTCGAGCGAACCCGGGCCAGGAAGTGTTACAGGAAGGGATGCGGTTCCCGTCCTCTTGTTGAGCTTTGGCTTGCCGATCGTGAATGAGTTGGACGGGACATCGACCCGAAGGAGGGGGGGGACGCCAGTGCCGAAGAGGGAGGCATAACCGAGGCCTGAGGGCGCATTGCTCGCCACCGCAAGCTGGGTCTCTGCCGTGCCTGACGCGGTGGGGTTAAACCCTGCTGAGAACTCACAGCTTGAGCCCGGGGCGATCGGTGCAATCGTGCAGGACGCGAGGCCAGAGAGGCTGAACTGGTTCGGGTTGCCTCCGCCGAGCGAGACCGAGTAGATGCTCAGCGGTTCGCTGCCGGTATTGGTGAGATCGAAACTCTGTTTCGGACCCTCGTGGCTTACCGTAATCGGGCCGAAGTTGTGAGATGCCGGCTGCAATGAAACGGCCGGCTCGAGAGTTGAACCCTGGACGATGTCGTTAGCACCGTCGAAGCGCCTCCAGGTCACAGTAACCTCCGTTTCGTTTGTTGCCGCGACCTGCGGCTCTCCGCTTCCCTGGCCCGGGGCGGAAAGATTGGCGGTGCTTGGGTTGACGTCGCCGTTAGGTTTGATGCGGCGCTCCTGGACGATGGAGTTAGACCCATCAAATCGGTCCCAGACGACGCTTGCACTACCGTCGGGGGCAACCGCAACCTGCGGTTCTAATGCATTCTGGCCGCTGACCGAAAGGTCATCGGCGCTTGTCTGCTGGATGCCGTCAGGTGCGATGCGACCCTCTTCGACGATGTAGTCAGTCCCGTCGTAACGGTCCCAGACCACGATGGCTGTGCCATTGGGGCCGATCGCGACCTGTGGTTCGCCTGCGTCTTGTCCGGGGGCCGAAAGGTCAGTGGTGCTTGCCTGCGGGGTGCCGTTAGGTTCGATTCGGCCCTCCTGGACGATGGAGTTAGACCCATCGAATCGATCCCAGACGACGGTGGCAGTGCCATCGGAGGCCACCGCGACCTGCGGCTCAACCGCGTTCTGACCGCTTTCAGAGAGATCGTGGACACTCGTTTCGGGGGTTCCGCCGGCGGCGATGCGGCGCTCCTGGACGATGGAGTTAGACCCATCGAATCGATCCCAGACGACGGTGGCAGTGCCATCGGAGGCCACCGCGACCTGTGGCTCAACCGCGTTCTGACCGCTTTCAGAGAGATCGTGGACACTCGTTTCGGGGGTTCCGTCGGCGGCGATGCGGCGCTCCTGAATGATCGAATTGGACCCGTTGAAGCGCTGCCAGACGACGGTGGCTGTGCCGTCCGCGCCGAGCGCGACCTGTGGCTCAACCGCGTTCTGACCGCTTTCAGAGAGATCGTGGACACTCGTTTCGGGGGTTCCGTCGGCGGCGATGCGGCGCTCTTGAATGATCGAGTTGGACCCGTCCGATCGGTTCCAGACAACGGTCGATGTGCCATTCGGCCCCGCCTCAACTTGTGGCTCTCCCGCGACTTGACCAGTCGAGGAGAGGTCCGCAGCTTCGGATCCGGTTCCGCCAGCGGCGGCCGGGGGGGGCGGCACTTTAGTCAGCGGTGGAAGTGCCGGCAAGGTCGATCGGTAAATGCTGCTCTGGATTCCATCACGGAACGCTTGCTGCGCCGGCGTGGAGGACTCAATTTGCCAGTCAAACCGGCCGCCGTTCTGAAAGACGTTCCAGTTAAACCACACGTATGCCTTGATCGCGGGATGGTGCGGGAGATAGGTCGTGAGCGTGTTCCTGATCCAGTCGGCCTTGTTGCCCCCGATCTCGGTCGACGCGGTCTCGCAGATGCAAACCGGCTTGCCAGGCGCGATCTGCTTGAGGACGTTGAGCGTTGGGCTAATAACCTGTTCGGGACTTAGCCAGCGGTCTGGCTGCAGGGGATTGAGGCCCCAGTTGTAGGTGTCCATCCCCACCCAGTCCACGTATGCGTCCCCCGGGTAGTACGGCGCGGGGTTGGACGCGGGGTCGGACCAGATTGAGTTGGGAACCCAGGTCCAGGTGACATTGGTGGCGCCTTCGGCGACGACCAGATCGTGGAAGTGGCGCCAGGCGGCGACGAAGTTCGGATCTTGACCCCAGGAGTACCAGGCGCCGTTCATCTCCCGCCAGGGAGCGAACAGGAAGGGATAACTCCATGCTTTCGCCTGTCGCGCCCACGACCTAATCACCGAGTCCTGGCTGCCGTCGGCTACTTCGGCGAGGGTGACGCCTGGCGGGAGGCCCATGGCCACCAGCGGGATGGCACCGCGATTACGGGCGGCTTCAAATTCGGACGTTTCGAAGTGTCCCCACCCCTGCTCCATGTTGACGATAGTCACCTTCTTCCCGGCGTCGGCCTCAAAGCTGTTCCACGCCGCCTGGTTCAAGGGCGCGGCCCCGGAGTGGCCGTAGACTTCTCCGCTCATCGTGGCGCCCCAGTACAGAGCGGCCTCGGCGCTGGCCGCCGGTATCAGGACTGCGCCAAAGAGGATCAAGGTCACGGCTGCCCTGCGGCTCCAGATGCCTCCATGCGGGATGATCGGCGGCGGAATTGGCCGGGCTGCGCTTGCTGTTTCGATTGAGCGGCGCATCGTCGGCGCCACTGTGCGCCCCTTCAGCGAGAGTACTCGAAGTGAAATCCTCATCGATGTTGATGCTTGCTGAGTGCCGTCGCCCCGTCAAGGGCGTCGGATGATGCGTTGCATTCAGCCACCGCCGCGGGCCTACCAATCGGCGGTCGGCTCTGAGGCCTTCACTCAGTCCCAGCTCGACCTCGTTCTCCTTCAGCTCGCGGTTCAGTGGCTGGGCTGGGGGCCAGCGAGCTGGATCCCACCGGAGGGGCAGCGCCACGACTGGCTGGGCGAGGCGCTGGCGCTGGCCGAGAGCCTCGGTCTCTGATGGACGATCAACGGATGCTGATCATCAACGCCGATGACCTCGGCCTCTCCCAAGCCACCAACGCCGGCATCGCCGCGGCCCACGAGGGAGGCATCGTGACCAGCGCCAGTCTGATGGTGCGCCAGGGCGCGGGCGCCGAGGCCGCCGGCTACGCCGGCGATCATCCCGCGCTGGCCGTCGGCCTCCACATCGACCTCGGTGGGTGGAACTACGAGGAAGGCGAATGGATGGTGGCCTATGAGCGCTGCGCGCCCGAGGATGAATCCGCGGTGGAGGCCGAGTGCCGGGCCCAGCTGGAGGCCTTCCGCCGGCTCCTCGGTCGTGACCCCACTCACCTGGACTCCCACCAGCACATCCACATGAGCGAGCCGCTCGCCTCGGTGGCCGGGCGCCTTGCGGCGGAGCTCGGGGTACCGCTGCGGGGGAGGGGGATCCGCTACGAGGGCGGCTTCTACGGGCAGAGCGGCAAGGGGGAACCGCTGCCCGAGGCGATCAGCGCCCAGAGCCTGATCGAGCTCATCGTCTCACTGCCCGGGGGATGGACGGAGCTGGGTTGTCATCCCGGCCTGAGGATGGGTGAGGAATCCTCCTACGGCGCCGAGCGCGAACGCGAGGTGGAGGCGCTCTGCGATCCAGGAGTGAGGGAGAGGATCCAGAGCGAGGCGATCGAGCTGCGCTCATTCGCACAGCTCGGTTGAGCCAGGCTCCCGCCGGGGATTCCGGCTGACCCGATTTGCCGCCTGCCTTCCTCCTACATTCAGGGGGTGGCGGCCTCCGAGCGCGACAGCACCCAGGACTGGCTCCTGCCCGACGCCGCGCTGCCGCCGACGATCGGCGAGCTGGAGCACCGCATAGAGGAGGCGGTGACGATTGCCCAGGCCTCCGAGGCGGCGGTGATCACCGTCGGCGCGGCGGCGCTGGAAGCCGCCAAGCAGGCAAACCGAGCGGCGGAAATCGCCGAGCGGGCCAGCGCCGTGGTGCTGGAAGTTCAAAAGAGAGTCACGCGCAGCGCTTCCCCACCCGACAGCGACACCGTCCCCCAGGACAGGAGCCTGCGCGGCTTCAGCGAGCGGGCCGACCGGGTGGTGGCCCGGTTGAGGGCTCTGGAGCGGCTCCCGGTTCGCTCGCGCCCAGCCAGTGGCGCCGCAGGCCGGCGGCGATCTGTCCGCTGAGCTCCCCGGCGGGGAGGATGGCCCCGTCGAGCGCGCAGACGGGCTCCACGCCGCGCAGCGATCCGGTGAGGAAGACCTCGTCGGCCCCTGCGAGCGCGGCGAGCCCGATCGCCTCCTCGCGCACCTCGATTCCCACTTGCGCCGCAACCTCGATTGCCCTTGCACGCGCGATGCCGGGGAGGATGCGCCCGTCGGCGGGCGGGGTCAGGAGGGCGCCCCCGCGGACCGCGAAGACGTTGGCCCGCGAGGCCTCGAGGACGGCGTCGTGGTCGACGAGGAGCGGCGCCGAGTCGGCCGGGGTGGCTGCTTCGGCGGCCTCCAGCAGGCGGCGGTCGGCCCACTTGTGGGCGCCGAGCCCGCCCTCGAGGAGGTGGCTGCGCAGGGCGAGCGCTCGCTGGGGAGCGGGAAAGACCATCGCCGGCGCCATCTGTGCCGTCACGACCTCGCCCTGCAGGGCGCCGTCGCCGTCAGGGGCGATCGTCAACCGCAGTCGTCCCAGGCCGATGCAGCGCGCCCGCTCGCTCACCAACTGAACTGCGCTCGGCGGCGCCCCACTGCCAAAGAGGGCCCTGAGGCTGCTGGAGATCCGCTCCAGGTGGGCGTCGAGCTCGACCGGATGCCCGTCTACGACGAGCATCGTCTCAAAGACGCCCTTTTTGCGATCGGGAATCGGGGGCATGCCAGGCTATTTTGCAGCGATGTTCACCGAGCACCCGGCGAAGACCTCGCCGACCGAGGCGCGCCTGCAGCTGCGGGTGAGACGACTTGATGCGCTGCACGGCGCCGAGCGGGCCTTCGTTCACCTCTACGCAGATAGCCCGAACGCCTTCTGGCTGGACAGCAGCCGGGCTGATGAGCGCGGCCGCTTCTCCTTCATCGGCGACAGCGGGGGGCCGCTCGGCGCGCTGATCGCCTACGACGTCGATGAGGGTGAGGTTCGGGTGGAGAGGGAGGGCGAGATGGAGGTGATCCAGGAGTCGATCTTCGACTACCTCGGTCGCGAGATGCGCCGGCGCCGGGTCCCCGCCGGCGATCTGCCGTTCGACCTGAACTGCGGCTTCGTCGGCTACTTCGGCTACGAGCTGAAGGCCGACTGCGATGGCGACGCGGTCCATCGGGCCACCACCCCCGACGCGGCGTTCGTCTTCGCCGGCCGCATCATCGCCTTCGATCGCCTGCAGCGGCGCACGTACCTCGTCTGCTTGGTCGAGCCCGAAGGCGCGAAGGTGGGGGAGGGGTGGATCGAGGAGACCAGCCGGCGGCTGGCATCACTGCCGCCGCTCCCCGGCCCAGACCAGGCGGGGGCTCTGACCCCCAACGGCCCGGTCGAGTTCCGCCTCAGCCGTTCGCACGATCGCTACCTCGAGGACATCGCAATCTGCAAGCGTCGCCTGTTCGAGGGCCAGACCTACGAGGTCTGCCTCACCAACCGGATCGCCGCAGAGCTGGCGTCCCCAGATCCACTGCGTCTCTACCGCGCCCTGCGCCGGGTCAACCCGGCGCCGTTCTCGGCCTTCCTGCGCTTCGGTGAGACCGCGGTCCTCAGCTCCTCGCCCGAGCGCTTCCTCCGCCTTGGCCGCGACCGCTGGGCCGAAGCGAGGCCGATCAAGGGCACTCGCCGCCGTGGCGACACACCGGCCGAGGACGCGCGCCTGGCCGCGGCGCTGCGCGCCGACGAGAAGAGCCGCGCCGAGAACACGACGATCGTCGACCTACTGCGCAACGACCTCGGCATCGTCTGTGAGTACGGGACGATCGAGGTGCCCCAGCTGATGGAGGTCGAGACCTACGAGACCGTTCACCAGCTGGTCTCCGTCGTGCGCGGCCGGCTGCGCGAGGAGGTCGAGGCGCCGGAGTGCATTCGCGCCTGCTTCCCGCCCGGCTCGATGACGGGTGCGCCAAAGGTGCGGACGATGGAGATCATCGACGAGCTGGAGGGGGAGGCGCGCGGGGTCTACTCGGGCGCGATCGGCTACCTGGGGCTGAGCGGCGGCTGCGACCTCAGCGTCGCTATCCGCACGATCGTGATCGACGGCGCCTCGACGAGCATCGGGGCAGGCGGCGCGATCGTCCTCCAGTCCGATCCCGAGGAGGAGTACGAGGAGATGTTGCTCAAGGCCCGCGCTCCGATGAGGGCGCTGGCGGGTAAGAGCAAGCGCCAGGACTTATCGCCATAGAGCGCAGATCGGGATTAACCGGTTGGTGAGGAGCCGCTCGTATGCGAGGGCGTCCTGCGGTCAATCCCCGAGGCGCGCAGCAGCGTGGCATCGAGCGATGCCTGCCGAGTCGAGGGCGTCGGGCTCGTGGTAGCGCCCCAGACGCCGACCCCGTCGAACCGGCTTTGAGAAGCGGCTTTCGGGCGGCTGGCGGTTTCAAGGATTTCAGGATTTCGCCACGGTGAATGTCTACTTCTCGACATCGTTCGAGGCTGGTTTTCGACGTTTTTCGATCTCTCCGAGCCGTGCCCCAATCCCTGAGATGGACGCCCGTGTCAAGGGGCGGTTGATTTCTTGGATGTGAGTGGGTGTTCAGGGTGATGGTCCTTGCACTGGGGTCGGGCGGCCGGCGCGATAGCAACGACAACTGGTCACTCTGAGATGCGCGGGTCGGAACCGCAGGACAGTGTCCGGTCGTGAGCTGCCTCGCACTAAAGTCGCGAGTCGGAATCGCATAGGGATAAACGAGGGTCCTCCGGTGGGTCGGCGCCGGCCGCCCCACCCCAGTGCTGTCAGATCTTCAGGCAGCAGCCACCTCCTCACGTAGCGGCTGATCGGTCATCGCGGCCCAGATGAAGCCGCAGAGCTCACGGGCGACGGCGACCGTTGCGACGGTCGGGCGCTTGCCGTTGGAGGTGAGGGTGCGGTGGCGATGGTGCAGCCGGATCTGTGCCTGCCAGGCACGGGAGGAGACCTGGGGTGGGACGTGCTGGCGGTTGGTGGCGATCCGCTTGGAGAGGCGGGCGGGGTGCTGATAGTGCCAAGCGGCCTCGACCAGCAGGCGCCTGGCGTGGCGGTTGCCGGTCTTGGGGATGTGGCCGCGGTGCTGCTGATCGCCGGAGGAGTACTCACTCGGAGTAAGCCCGTTATGCCGACATCGGCATAACGGGCTTTATGCCGACCTCTGCGTTATGCCGACCTGAGAGCGGAAAGCCACTTGTCAGGCGGAAATCGGCCACGTGAAGTCGGCATAATCCCGGCGGCCTGACTGATCAAGAAGCTGCTCCTCCACCAACAAGAGGAGGAGCAGATGTTCATCGTCGATCCATCCCGAGTCCGGGTGTCCGGACCGCTGACGCCGTTCAAGGACGGCTTCGTCGCTGAGCTTGAGCGACAGGGCTACACCCCAAGTTCCGCGAGCCATCAGATGCAGCTGATGGCCCACCTGAGTCGCTGGGTGGAGCGCGAAGAGCTCGATGTTCGGGACTTCACGCCAGCCAAGGCGGAGCTGTTTCTTCAGGAGCGCCGCGCTGCCGGCTATTCGAACCATCTCTCGAGCAAAGCGCTGGCGCCGCTCCTCGCCCAGCTGCGCAGGATCGGGGCCGCACCCCCTCCTCCAGCCGCCCCGGCGCCCGCGGGACCGGTGGAGGAACTGCTCGGTCGCTACCAGCGCTACCTCATCCTGGAGCGCGGCTTCAGGGAGCGGACCGCCCGCCGCTACGAGAGCGCCGTCCGCCCGTTTTTGGCCGAGATGGCCTCCCCCGAGGGGCTGGACCTCAGCCGGCTGAGCGCCTCCGAGGTCACCGCGTTCTTACTCGACCGTTGCCGGCGAGGGTCCAGTGGCACGGCCAAGCACACGGTGAGCGCGCTGCGCTCCCTGCTCGGCTTCCTTCACCACGAGGGCATGATCGAGCGCTCGCTGCTCGCGGCTGTTCCCTCGGTCGCGATCTGGCGAGCGGCGGGACTGCCGAAGGCACTCGAGCCCGCCGAGGTGCGCGGGCTCCTCTGCTCGTGCGATCGCGGAACCGCGAACGGGCGCCGCGACTTCGCGATCTTGACGGTGCTGAGCAGGTTGGGGTTGCGGGCTGGCGAGGTCGCCGGCCTCTCGTTTGACGATGTCGACTGGCGAGCAGGTGAGATCGTCGTTTGCGGCAAGGGCAGCCGGGCTGAGCGGCTGCCACTGCCCGCCGACGTCGGCGAGGCGATCGCCCCTACCTGCGAGACGGCCGACCGGCGAGCGCCGAGGGCCGGACGGTGTTCGTGGGCGCGCAGGCCCCGCACCGGGCGCTCAGCCCCACCGCCGTGAGTCAGGTCGTGGCCTCCGCCGGGCGGCGAGCCGGACTCGGGACGTTCTACGCCCACCGCCTGCGCCATACCGCGGCGACCGAGACCCTGCGTGCCGGCGCCTCGTTGCCCGAGGTTGGTCAGTTGCTTCGCCATCGCCGGATCGAAACGACCGCGATCTACGCCAAGGTCGACCGCGAGACACTGCGCGGTTTGGCCCTTCCCTGGCCCGGAGGCACCCGATGATCTCGCTTTCCCAAGCGCTCGCGGACTACCTGGCGCTGCGTCGTGCCCTCGGCTACAAGCTGGTGAAAGTCGAGAGGCTGCTCCGCCAATTCCTTGCCTACCTCCAAGAGCGCGGCGAGGAGACGATCCGCACCGAGCACGCGGTGGCCTGGGCGACGCTGCCAGACGGCAATCCGAGCTGGCATTGCACGCGACTCTCTGCTGTTCGCGGCTTCGCCGCCTACCTGAAGACGATCGACCCGGCCTGCGAGGTGCCGGGCGCCGAGCTGCTGGCCGCCCGTAACCGGAGAGCGACCCCCTACATCTACTCCGAGGAGGAGATCGCCGCCCTGCTCGGGGCGACAGCGACGTTGAGCACGGCACATCGGGCCGCGACTTACCGGACGTTGATCGGGCTACTGGCGGTCACCGGGATGCGAATCGGCGAGGCGATTCGCCTCGACCGCGACGACATCGACCCAGAAGCGGAGCTGCTCGTCGTCCGCGACGCCAAGTTCGCCAAGTCGCGGGCGCTGCCGCTCCACAGAAGCACAGCATCGGCCCTGGGCCGCTATCTGCGGCGCGCGGATCGGCCACCCTCGATCGGCACCTGCGCGGTGTTCGTCTCCACCAGGGGTGGCAGACTGGACTACCGGACCGTGCAGTGGACGTTTGCCCGGCTGCTGGGCCAAGCCGGGATCGAGGCGCGCTCGGAGCGCTGTCGGCCGAGATTGCACGATCTGCGCCATACCTTCGCGGTGCGCACGATCCTCGACGGCTACCGCCAGGGCGGCGAAGTGGAGGGGCGCCTGGCGACGCTGGCCACCTATCTCGGGCACACCGAGCCAGCCCACACGTACTGGTACCTATCGGGCGCTCCCGAGCTGATGGAGCTGGCGGCCGCTCGCCTCGAGCGCCACCTCGGTGATTGCTCGTGAGCGCGCTCGCCCCGACGCTACAGGCGTTCTTCACCGAGCGGATGATGCGCCAGCGCCAGGCCAGTCCCCACACGATCGCCGCCTACCGCGACACAATGCGGCTGCTGCTCGGATTCGCGACGAAGCAGACCGCCAAGCAGCCAAGTCAGCTGGAGGTCGATGACCTCGATGCCCCGTTGATCGGGGCGTTCCTCGACCACCTCGAACGTGAGCGGGGCAACGGGGTCCGCACCCGCAACGCCCGCCTCGCCGCCGTTCACTCGCTGTTTCGCTACGCGGCGCTGCGCCACCCCGAGCACGCGCACTCGATCGAGCGGGTGCTGGCGATCCCCCCAAAGCGCTTCCAGCGAAACCTCCTCACCTTCCTCAGTGAGGAAGAGGTCGAGGCCCTGCTCGGCACCCCGGACCGCTCAACCTGGACGGGGAGGCGCGATCACGCGATGCTGATGCTCGCCGCCCAGACGGGGTTGCGTGCCTCCGAGCTGACGGGGCTTGTCTGCGGCGACGCCCAGCTCGGCAAGGGCCCGCACGTCAGTTGCCTGGGCAAGGGTCGAAAGCAGCGGATCACGCCACTGACCGCCGCCACGGCCGGAGTGCTCGGGGTCTGGCTCGAGGAGCGAAAGGGTCAAGCGAAGGAGCCGCTGTTTCCGACCCGCGTCGGAAAGCCGCTCAGCCGTGACGGACTGGAACGTCGGATCGCCACACACGTGGCGAATGCCGCCCTTGCCTGTCCATCGCTGGCAGAGAAGAAGGTGACAGCACACGTGCTGCGACACACCGCGGCAATGCGGCTACTGCAGGCGGGCGTCGACACCTCGGTGATCGCGCTCTGGCTCGGCCACGAGCAGGTCGAGACCACGCAGATCTACCTGCACGCTGACCTCGAGATCAAGGAACGAGCGCTAGCCAGGACCGCACCCGCGGACGCCAAGCCGGGTCGCTACCGGCCACCGGACGCCGTGCTCGCCTTCCTCGAAGGGCTGTGATTATGCCGACTTCACGTGGCCGATTTCCGCCTGACAAGTGGCTTTCCGCTCTCAGGTCGGCATAACGCAGAGGTCGGCATAAAGCCCGAGGTAGCTCATCAGCTCGCGCGGTTGGGCGAAGCGGCGGAAGTCGCCGATCTCAGCGAGCAGGCCCAGCGCGGTCTGGGTGGCGATGCCGCGGAAGGAGCAAAGCCAGGCGACCGGGTCGGCCCACGGCTCGCGCTCGGCAATCTGCGCCAGTTCGTGATCGAGGGTGGCGAGCTGGGCATCGAGGCCACCCAGGTGGGCGCGCATCTGCTCCAGCGCGAGCTGGGCGAGGGGATCGTCGAGGCGCTGGCGGTCGAGCCATTCGCGGTGCTTGACGGTCCAGGCCGTCTTGCCCTCCCGGTAGATGTGGCCGTGGCGCAGGAGCGCCTTGGCAACCCGGTGGCGGGCCGCGGTGCGGGCGCAACGCAGATCGTCTCTGCAGCGCACCAGGTCGCGCAGGCCCTCCTGCGCCGGCGAGGGCGGCGCCACGAAGAAGAGCTCCCCCGCGCGGTAGAGGCGCACCAGCTTCTTGGCGTCACGGCGGTCGGTCTTCACCCGGTCTCCGGCGCGGATCGGGATCAGCGAGGGGGCGATCACATCGCAGGCCACCCCCATCCCGCTCAGGAACCGAAAGAGGTCATAGCCGCAGGGCCCGGCCTCATAGGCGACCGCCAGGGTGGCGGGATCGCCCGTCCGCTCGATGAAGCGACGTATCGCCCGCTCGGTGTTCTCCAGGCGGCTCACCTGCGGGGTGCCACCGCTCGCCGGCAGCACTCCGGCGACGAGCGAGTTCTTGTGGACGTCGAAGACGATCCACTGGTTGACATCGGCGGGGGCGGTGGAGCTAACGTCTGACATGGGCTGGTCCTCCTTCGTATGCGGCACTGGCCGCGGCTGTTGTTGTCAACCGCGACGCTAACCC
>DATKSS010000012.1:0-4732 GCA_035531515.1 Candidatus Dormiibacterota bacterium
GTCGATCGACTCGCGCTCGTCCTCGAGACCAAACGTGCAAATGTGGGTCGTGAACGACGGCGTCCGCGAGCCGCGCGCGCGCATCTCGTGCTCGACTCGCTCGACGAGCTGGTGCATCGTGACGCCGGGCTTCACGTCGCCAGTGACAGCACCCATCGTCTCGTCGACGATGCGGCATGCCTTGGTCATGACCTCGAGCTCCTCTTTCGACTTGACCCGCCGGAGCCTGTTCACCATCGACTCGGCGCTGACCAGGCGGGGCGAGCCGAAAACCCTCAGCAGGTTGATGACGGATTCGCCCCACAACCTCGCGCCGATGGCCAGCGTCTTCACGTCCCCCATGCTCCTGGCGACGTTGTCGAACATCGCCGTCCCGTCGTCGGTCTCCTTCACGATCACCAACTCGCCCGGCGCTCCGTGCGGCAGGTCGAACTCGGCGAACATGCGCGGCAGAAGGAACGTCGGCTCCTTGCCGGGGCGGAAGAACGCTCCCCCGACCCACCCGTGCGCGTACGACACGTGTCCGAAGGTCGGGATGTTGCGCTCGAGGCCGGTCAGGTACTCGAGGTCTGACGAGAGCCCCAGAAACAGCGCGTCGACACCCTCGCGCTGCATCTCCTCGGCAAGCTTGCGTCGCCGTGCCGCGTAGTCGAACATCGGAGCCAAGTCTAGTTCCTCCTCTCGCCGGGCCACGGCAGCGGCACGCGCGAATCAGACATCACCCGGGGGAAGTGCGGCATGCCGACCTCCGGGCCGAGATAGCGGGACACTAGCGTCATCACCTTTCCCGGCTCGGCTTCCTTCGGAAGCTCGACGAAGAGGTGTGTCACTGACACAGCAGCCCACTCCGTGACTTGCGCGCGGTCGAGAGCGAGCTCGCCTTTGATCGCCGTCACGCCCGGCTGCAGCAGCTTCGGATCGCTGACGTCCGACGGGGTGTGCGCGAGCAGCGCCAGCCCCGCCACGCGCCCGACCTCGGCCGCCTGCGGGCCCGTGACCCAGAACGGGACCTCGATCTGCGCCGGCTTGGGGGTGACCGAGATCGATTTCGGGGCCGTAACGTTGGCGGGCAGGCCTGCTGGAACCTTCCAGCGAACGCCTTCGTGAGCAATGGGGCGGCTGGCCAGCGCCTCGCGCAGCACGGCCACCTCGTCGGCGGCCGCTTCCGCGTCGAGCTCGCCTGTGTCTGCGATCACCACCGTGCGTCCGTTGTTGACGTTGTCCAGGATCGAGAGCTCCTCGGCCAGGGTGATTGGGTGCTCCAGGCCCAGCCGGACGCACACGGCAATTCGCACGAACTCGGTTGCGGTCGACGCGTAGACCGCGGCGCTGACGGCGGTCAACGGGTTGCCCGACCCGGCCAGCACCCCGAACAGTCCGTTCGCCTCTGCCAGCCGCGCCAGCTCCGCCTCCCGCCCTTCGGCCAGGACCAGGCCGAGCCTCATGCCGCCACCCTGGCGCGCAGGTTCGGCATGACCTCGTTGGCCAGGCGGCGCAGCTGAGACTCGAGCGCCGCCCGCGGCTCTCCGTCGAGCATGAGGCGGAAAGCAATGTGCTCGATGCCGATCGCCTCGAACTCGCGGAGCTGGCGGATGCACTCCTCGGCCGAGCCGGTGATCGTCGTCTCGACGGTGTCCGCGATCGCCTTGTCGG
Source organism: Candidatus Dormiibacterota bacterium (assembly GCA_035531515.1). Taxonomy (GTDB): domain Bacteria; phylum Chloroflexota; class Dormibacteria; order Dormibacterales; family Dormibacteraceae; genus DATKSS01. The sequence continues at coordinate 1,654 of DATKSS010000012.1, forward strand.
TTTCCTCTGCGAAATCGGCCTGGTCGTGCTCGCCCACCGCCGGCAGCGTCCAGCCGAGGCCCGCGTACTGGACGTAGCTGGCGCGCACCCAGTCTCGCGCCGCCTCGCGCTCCTTCGGATCCTCGGTCAGCCAGATGTTGCGCAGCGCCCCGAGGGCGGGCTTTTCGGCGAGCGGCCGTCCTGCTCCGACCCATCCCTCCTCCCAGACTTTGGCCAGGGTCTTGCACCTTTCAAAGGGAAGCGCGGCCGAGAAGAGGATCGGGTGGCCGCGCTCGCCCGCGCGCCGCACCGGGTCGAAGAGCTGCGCGCCCATCCAGATCGGCGGCCCGCCGGCGGCCTCGGCCGCCTCGAGCACCTCGAGGCCCTTGACCATTCGCGGCAGGCGCTGCTTGCGCGAGATGCCGTGGCCGTCGAACTCGATGTCCCGGTAACCCATGCCCACGCCCAGGTCAAGACGGCCGCCGGAGCGGGAGGCTAGGTCGCCCGCAACTGCGGCAAGCCTGTGAGGGTCCTGCATCGGGAGAAGGAGCATTCCGGTTCCGACTCGCAGCCGCTCCGTGACCGACAGCACCGACGCTGCGGCCGGCAGAAGCGCGGGGCAATAGCCGTCGTAGAAGAAGTGGTGCTCGGAGAGCCAGAGCTCGTCGTAGCCAAGCTCCTCCATCAGCACGGCGTGCTCGCGCATGTCGCGGTATGCTGCCGCCCAGTGCGCGGGCTGCATGGCTGTGCACTGCAGGCTGAAGAGGCCGACTCCGAATCGCATGAGCCCTCCCTGATCGGTCTCGACGACCAACAGCGCGTTGACTGGAAGCTGAGTCGCGACCATAATACCCCCGGCCTGCAAAAGAACAAACACTCGTTAGTTGATGGGGAGGGGCCGCATGGCCGTCGCGATCGTAACAGGCGCGGGATCCGGGATCGGGGCTGCGACTGGGAAGGCCCTGTCTGCGCGTGGCGACCAGGTCGTTTGCGCCGACCTGGACCTGGAGGCGGCTGAGCGCACCGCCGAGAGTCTGGAGTCCGCGATCGCGGTGCGGGTCGACGTGAGCAGCGGATCATCGTGCGACCAGATGGTCGGCGAGACGCTGAAGCGCTTCGGGCGGGTTGACAGCGTGGTCACTTGCGCGGGCGTGGAGAAGCACGGACCAGGACACGAGTTCGCCGAGGAGGACTTCGACCGCATCATCTCCGTCAACCTCAAGGGCACCTGGCTCTCGGCGCGGGCCGCGGCGAACGCCATGATCCGTGAAGGCCACGGAGGGACCGTCGTGATGATCGGCTCGATCAACTCGGTGGTCGGCAACCCCGGGGCCAGCGCCTATTGCGCCTCCAAGGGCGGGGTGATGATGCTGGGCAAGACGCTCGCGCTCGATTGGGCTCCGTTTGGGATCAGGGTGAACATCGTCGGCCCAGGAGTGGTCGACACCCCGATGTCCGCGGGCAGCCTGGCCGATCCGGAGCGGCGCGCGCGCATGATGGACCGAACGCCGCTGGGCCGGCCCGCCCCGCCTGAGGAGATCGCCTCGGTGATCGCCTTTCTGACGTCGGATGCGTCCTCGTTCATGACCGGGGCTTACGTCCCGGTGGACGGGGGCTCGCTCGCTGCCTGGTGAGTTCGCAGCTGCGCCTCGGCGCGAAAGTTCCGAACAGCGGGCAGCTTCCGATCCGGCTTGGGATCGCGCGCATGGCGCAGAGGCTCGAGAGCGCCGGGTTCCAGTCGGTATGGATCAGCGACCACGTCGTATTCCCGCAGGAGGTGCACTCGCGCTATCCGTTCGCCGCCGACGGTCGTGTCACGTGGCCGCTCGACGCCGACTACATCGAGCCGGTGGTTGGGCTCGGCGCCATGACGTCGGTGACCTCGTCCGCCGAGCTCGGGACCTCGGTGCTGATCCTCCCCATGCGCAACCCGGTGCTCTTCGCCAAGCAGGCGGCGTGCATCGATGCCATGTCGGGCGGGCGCCTCGTCCTGGGCGTCGGCGCGGGCTGGCTGCGCGAAGAGTTCGAGGCGCTGGGCGCGGATTTCGACTCGCGGGGATCCGTGCTCGACGAATGGCTGAAGATCGCGCGCGACTGCTGGACCGGGTCGGTGCAACCGTTCGAGGGGCGCCACTACCGGCTGCCAATGGCGATCCACTGCCGTCCCACGCCGGCGCGGCACGTGCCGGTGCTGATCGGCGGCATGTCCCGCCACGCGCTGGAACGCGCCGGTCGGATCGCCGACGGCTGGCTCGCCCAGTACGCCATCGACGAGCTGTCGGAAGAGCGCCTCGGCAGGGGCGTCGAAGCCCTCAAGGCCGCCGCGAGCGCCGCGGGCCGCAGGCGGGAGGAGCTCGATCGGTTCCGGGTCGTGGTCCGCGTGACGGGCGCCGATCGGAAGCTCGCCTCGCTCGGGAACAGGCTCGAGTCGCTGGCCGCGGCCGGCGCCACCGAGCTCATCGTGGACGTGGACTGGGACGGCGAGGACGGTCCACGGCGAAGTTTCGAAACGCTGCGGTCAGCAGCTTCTTAGGCCGGACAAAGGGAGGTAATCGAATGAGTTCAGACCGGACCATCACCATCAAGGGCGCTCCGGAGCCGCGAGGCCCCTACGTCCATGCTCGCCAGCATGGCGGCCTCGTCTACGTCACCGCCCAGATCGGCCGGGACCCCAAGACCGGGGACTTCGTCGAGGGCGGTTTCGAGGCCGAGTTCAACCAGGCGATCGACAACGTCGAGGCGATCCTGAAGGCTGCGGGCACGTCGCTCGACAAGGTCGTCAAGGCCCAGATCGAGTTCGTGGACGAGGCCGACCTGGACGCCATGAACCGGATCTACGGCGAGCGTTTCCACGAGCCCCTCCCGGCGAGGACGAGCTTCGGGGCGGCGTTCCTGTGGAAAGGCGCGAAGGTGCAGATCGACTGCATCGCGTCGCTTGACTGAGATGGGGGCCCACCGAGGCCTGGTCAGCCGCCGCGGACCGCAGCCCACGGGCTCCTACCCGCATGCCCACATGGTGGGAGACCTGGTCTGGGTCACAGCCCAGGCCGGGCGCGACCCGGTCAGCGGCGAGCTGGTCGAAGGCGGGATGGTGGGACAG